>NZ_CP124543.1:1560460-1872552 GCF_029953635.1 Halotia branconii CENA392
AAATTGCTTGAATGGCATCAAGGCGTAATGCATCAATGTGAAATTCTCCCAACCAATACAATGCATTTTGGATGAAATAATTTCGCACACCCTGACTTAGGGCATCATCGAAATTCATTGCATTGCCCCAGGGCGTTTTATAGGTTTTGGTAAAGTAAGGAGCAAATTGACCCGTGTAATTACCTTCTGGGCCAAAGTGGTTGTACACCACATCCAGCACTACAGCAATCCCATGTTCGTGGCAAGCATTCACTAGTTGCTTAAGGTCGGCTGGACTGCCGTAAGAATTTTGCACCGCAAAGCAGTAAACACCGTCATAGCCCCAGTTGCGATAAGCTAGGCTAGCTTCAATGTGGGTATCTCCCGGAAACTGAGAGATGGGCATAATTTCAATGGCGTTAATTCCTAGTTCCCTCAAATCTGCTAGGCGGGGAATAATTGCGGTGAAATTTCCTTCTGGGGTAAATGTGCCAACATGAACTTCATAAAAAATCATCGATTCCAATGAAACACCAGTCCACCCTGCATCTGTCCACTCGAAATGATGATCGACAACTTGAGAAGCCCCATGAACTCCTTCTGGTTGATATTGCGAAGCAGGATCGGCAAAGGCGTTTTCATCATTTACGACATATTTGTAAAGCGTGCCTGGGTACACATCACTCACTTTTGCTTGCCAGTATCCCTCTGCTTGAGGTTTGAGGGGAATGACTTGCGGCTCTGGCGTTAAAATTTGCACAGCAACGCTATTTAAGGTTGGAGACCAAACTGTAAACTCGCACTCTCCATTACCTAAGTAGTGAGCGCCAATTTTCATGTAGTTTCCTCCAAATTAGATAATATATTTTGCGAGATCATGGCATAACCGTTAACAAGAGGCAGAGGAGGAGGGAGCAGAAGAAGCAGGGGAGCAGGGAGCAGGGAGACAAGGAGAGAAGTGCGGTCTTGGGGTCTCCCCCTTTGGGTACTCTTCGAGAACTCCTTCGGAGAACGGAAGTTTCAACTCGACGGGAAGCGGAGGCACTCCGTTGGACGGGTTTGCCGGCAGCCGCGGAAGTGCCGTCCAAGACTTGAACTTCCTCACCAAGTGGAGCAACTTCTCCCAAGGGGAGACGCTACGCGCTAAGCGTAGCTATGCCGCAGGCTTTACGGGAGAAAGAGGTAATTTTTCTTCATCCCCCGATCACTGAGCGTAGCCGAAGTAGCCGAAGTGTGCGCCCTGCCCCCTGCCCCTTGTCCTCTTCTCCATGCCCAATACCAGTGTTTACAAACATACCAGCTAGCATCATGGTCGTTCTACCAGACTATTCGCTAGCACCAGAAGACGTATCTTTATAAATATTCACACCGACCTACTTAATCTAATGGCAAATCACAAATCATTAATTGAGCCACAACTGTATAATTATTTACTATCTACTTCTTTGCGAGAAGCAGATATTTTAAGGCAATTGAGGCAAGAAACAGCTAACCATCCCATGAGTAATATGCAGATTGCTCCTGAACAGGGACAATTCATGGCATTGTTAGTGCAATTAATGGGAGCAAAAAAAACTTTAGAAGTAGGTGTATTTACAGGTTATAGTTCTTTAGTGGTAGCATTGGCATTACCGACTGACGGCAAAGTGGTAGCCTGTGATGTTAGTGAAGAGTTTACAGCGATCGCTCGTCGTTATTGGCAGCAAGCAGGGGTAGCAAATAAAATCGACTTGCACATTGCTCCAGCAATGGAAACATTAGATAATTTACTGGCAGCAGGAGCAGCGAACAGTTTTGATTTTGCCTTCATTGATGCCGACAAAAGTAACTATGATGGCTATTATGAGCGATCGCTGTTGCTAGTGCGTCCAGGAGGATTAATTGCGATCGATAATGTCTTATGGTCAGGTAGAGTTGCAGATCCCCAGGAACAAAACAATCGCACCAAAAACATTCGGGCTTTCAATGAAAAACTGCATCAAGACCAACGAATTAATCTGAGTTTAGTGCCGATTGCGGATGGTTTGACTCTGGCTTGGAAACGTCCTGAATCCGTTGATTAGCTAACTGCATTTGTCGCCATTTTTCCTGCTGACGCACTTTTTTATCTTCAGTGAGACTATCAAAGCAGTAAGTACAAGAAATACCTTCTTCATACTTAGGAGATATTTTATCTTCCTCAGAAATCGGACGGCCACAACAAAAGCACAACTCATGACTTCCTAGTGTCAATCCCTGACCGACGGCGACTCGTTCATCAAAAACAAAACATTCACCTTGCCATAAACTCTCTGCGGCTGGGACTGATTCCAAATACTTGAGAATGCCACCTTTGAGATGATACACTTCAGCAAAACCTTGAGCAAGCATCAAAGATGAAGCTTTTTCACAACGAATCCCACCAGTACAAAACAAAGCAACTTTTTTGTGTTGATTGGGGTCAAGGTGGTTACTGACATATTCTGGAAACTCCCGGAATGATTCAGTTTGCGGATTTTGCGCCCTTTTAAAAGTACCGATATTTACCTCATAATCGTTGCGGGTGTCAATCACGGTGACTTCTGGATCAGAAATTAAATCATTCCATTCTTGGGGATTGACATAAGTCCCAACTTGCTTATTAGGATCAACTTCAGGCAACCCTAAAGTGACAATTTCTGATTTTAAACGCACCTTCATCCGTTCAAATGGTGGCGTGTCAGTGTATGATTCTTTGTGTTCTAGGTCAGCTAAACGAGAATCAGAACGTAAAAAAGCAAGAACAGAATCAATTGCTTGCCGAGAACCCGCAATTGTACCATTAATACCTTCTGCTGCTAGCAAAATAGTTCCCTTGACACCCTGCTCTAGGCAGTAAGATAGCAGTTTGTCTTGTTTTTGGGTAAAATCTAGCAGCTTCACAAATTTATAAAAAGCTGCAACAACTTGAGTATTTTCTAGCATTATTCTTTTGGCGATCGCCCAATATTCAGTTACGATAACAATGGCGGCTGATAACTGATAACTGAATTTTGGGGGTTTAGCTCAGTTGGTAGAGCGCCTGCTTTGCAAGCAGGATGTCAGCGGTTCGAGTCCGCTAATCTCCACTACTAGAACGTTGAAATACTATTGAAAGATTATTGGCGGGCATTTGATAAGTTGCTTGCAAAACTAGGTTTTGGGCTTCAGCTGCGGCTACAACGTCTTCTAGGTTACGCACACCCCACTCTGGATTTTGCGCTTGTAAAGATTCGTCAAAAGCTGCGTTACTCGGTGCAGTATGTTCTTGATTTTTTTTGAACGGCCCATACAAATAAAGAATACCACTAGGAGGCAGAATCCGCCCAGCACCCGCCATCAATCCCAAACAAGCTGACCAAGGTGAAATGTGAATCATATTAATGTTGACTATGGCCACAATTGGCGAATCTGGTAAGTTTTCCCTTTTTTCTACTGGCCAAGCTGGCATACTAGCATCAAGTTCCAGCGGTGGATACAAATTATCACAGGGAAATTGTTCAGCCCAAGCTGCAATACTAGATCGTAATTGAGGATTTTGGTCAGAAGGTAGCCATTTACGAGGACTCAGACGTGGGGCAAAAAATACGGCATGTTCACCAGTCCCACTTGCTATTTCTAAAATAGTGCCACTTGCAGGCAGTACTTGTAAAAGCACCTCTATAATGGGTTGACGATTGCGCTGCGTTGCGGGTGCATATTGTCGTGCGTCTTGTGGTGTATTCATATAACAGGGAACGGGGAACAGGTGAGCCAGTGCGGTCTTAATCTTAATTAATTGATATCTACCAACAAGCCCTTAATTATCTACGCTAACTTTTAAAAGTGTCAGAATCAATGGGGCGATCGCATCGCAACTTTGGTAAATTTTATCCTTTGTAGCAAAATAATCTGGAGAGCAACTTGCCTAGATCGATTCAATCTACTCAACCACCACTAAAATTTATTACTCCCCGATTTAACCCGTTTGTACTCCAGATTATGCGGTGGTTACTGCCTTTTATCTTGAGATTCCGGACTAGACCTTGGCTACCTGCTGGTATTGTTCATATTGAAGGCAAGAATGCTGAGATATTAGCCAAACTTTATCAACAATTCCAGGCTGATGAAATTCGCTTTTTAATTGCGTTTCGTCATCCAGAGGTGGAAGATCCTCTTTGTATGCTGTATCTGCTCTCCCGGATTGTACCACGAGTAGCCCGTCAGCAAGGTATAGTGTTGCAACACCCAGTTCATAGCTATTTTGTTTATGACCGAGGTATGACTGTGTGGACTGGTAAATGGTTGGGTTGGTTGTTTTCTCGCATTGGTGGTGTACCGATTCATCGTGGTAGGCGATTAGACAGGCAAGCTATTCAAACAGCACGGGAGTTATTTGTTAACGGTAAATTACCGATCGCAGTTGCACCGGAAGGCGGTAACAATGGTCATAGTGGCATTGTTAGTCCTTTAGAACCCGGTGTCGCCCAAATGGGGTTTTGGTGTGTTGAAGACTTGCACAAAGCCAACCGTTCTGAGACTGTTTTCATTGTGCCAGTCGGCATCCAGTACAGCTACGCCCAACAACCTTGGTCGAAAATAGATTGGCTATTGAGTAAATTAGAAGCTGATAGCGGTTTGCCATTGCAAGAAATCGATGTGTCTGCAAGCCCCAATCAATCAGAAATTTACTATCAACGCATCTGTCGTCTTGGTGAATATTTAATTACTGAGATGGAAGAATTTTATCGTCGCTTTTATCATCAAGACATCCCCAAAACCATCGACTCTACTAACTTTAATCAAGCGTTAATTGATAGACTGCACCACTTAATGGATACGGCTTTAAAAGTTGCCGAACAATATTTTGGAATCCAACCACAGGGTAATTTTATAGATCGCTGTCGCCGTTTAGAAGAAGCAGGTTGGAATTATATTTATCGAGAAGATTTACCAGACATTGATGCTTTACCACCTTTCAAACGTGGACTAGCAGATTGGATTGCTGAAGAAGCAGACTTACGGATGCGACACATGCGTTTAGTAGAAAGTTTTGTTGCAGTTAATTCTACTTATATTCAAGAACAGCCTACTGCTGAAAGATTTGCCGAAACAACGCTGTTGATGTTCGATATGCTTTCTCGAATTAAGGATACAACATTTCCAGGGCGACCCCGTTTAGGTTGGAAAGAAGCGCAGATCACAGTAGGTGAGCCAATTTCAGTCACAGAACGCTGGAAAAATCTTTCAAGCGATCGCCATGCAGTTAGACAGGCGGTAAGTATTTTAACAAATGATTTGCAAGTTGCGTTAGAGAAATTGCTGGGATGATTGACCACGATCGTTTATTTAAAGAATTAATTTCAACGTTTTTTGTCGAATTTTTAGATTTATTTCTGCCACAAATTGCCAAAGATATCGATAAAGATGAAATTCAGTTTTTACCGCAGGAAGTGTTCAATGATGTTACTTCTGGAGAAAAGAAAGAAATTGATTTGTTGGCACAGGTACGTTATCAGCAGCAGGAAACTTATTTTTTAATTCACGTTGAGAATCAATCTTATAGTCAGTCAGAATTTGCCAAGCGGATGTTTAAATATTTTGCTCGACTGTATGAAAAATATGATTTACCAATTTATCCGGTGGTAATTTTCTCTTTTGATGAACCAAAACGTCTTGAACCGAGAAATCACCGTGTTACCTTTCCAGATTTAAACGTACTTGATTTTAATTTTGCTGCAATTCAATTAAATCAGCTAAGTTGGCGGAATTATTTAACGCAGTCAAATCCTGTAGCAGCAGCTTTGATGTCCAAGATGAATATTCCTAAAGAGGAACGTCCGCAGGTGAAAGCGGAATGTTTGCGGTTATTGACAACCTTAAAGCTAGACCCAGCAAGGATGCAATTAATTTCGGGATTTGTGGATGTATATTTAAATTTGAATATGACAGAAGAAGAAGTGTTTAAAGCCAATGTCGATAGAATGGGATTAACCAACGAGGAGGTCTATATGGAAATTGTCACAAGTTGGAAACGAGAAGGTCTTCGAGAAGGTCTTCGAGAAGGTCTTCGAGAAGGTCGTCAGGAAGGTCGTCAGGAAGGTCGTCAGGAAGAACGACGGGCTGGTATTACTAAATTTCTTCAGTTGCGGTTTGGGGAAATAGATGCTCAATTGGAGGCAATTATTCCCCAATTAATGGAGTTATCAACTGATGAATACATGAGTTTGATTTATCAAGCTAGCCGCGACGACTTATTGTCGCGGTTTCACGGCGAATCTTAAATAGTGGGATTTTTCAATGAAACGGTAGATAAAAAACTAGAGTAGCATGAAAAACATTATTTTGTGAAACACTCTGCATTCCCCACTCTAGTTTTTGCTTAACTTGCCCCAACTAACGTAAGGTAATTTTACAGCAGTTGCTCTAACTTGGTCAGCGTTAGCTACTAACTGACCGCAAGCATCCCAAGTTCCAGCAATGAAAGTACTTCTTGTCCCTTCACCGATCGCAACTGGGGCTGTATAATCATCAATTTGCACTTGCAAAGTTTCCAGATTCACTGTCACGGCTGCCTGGGGATTGCTAGCGACTAGTTTTTGGAGTTGTTTAACGGTAACAGCATCAGCTGTTAAACAAGGTATACCCATAGCCACGCAGTTACCAAAAAAGATTTCCGCAAAACTTTCACCGATTAAAGCTTGGATTCCCCATTTAGCGATCGCCTGTGGTGCGTGTTCCCGTGAGGAACCACAACCAAAGTTGCGATTGACAATTAAAATCTTCGCGCCTTGGTATTGGGGTTGGTCAAAAGGATGTTCACCTTTTAGGGCTGTGCGGTCATCAATGAACACACCTTCACCTAATCCATCAAAGGTGATAGCTTTCAGATAACGAGCAGGAATGATGCGATCGGTATCTATATCATTGCCTACCAAAGGTACACCACGCCCTGAAACTGCTTTAACTTCACTTACCATAAATTTTATTTATCACCTAAATGACTATTTGTTAGAAAATTTCGCCCTATTTTTTCAACTAGGACTAGTCACGGAAGAATAAAACAGCAGAGGAGACAGAAGAAAAGAAGTAATTTTTCTTCATCCCCCTTGCACCCCGCACCCTGCCCCAATTCCTCTTCTAATGCCCATTGAAAAATTACATCAATTCGCGCACATCAGACACTTCGCCTTTAATTGCAGCTGTGGCGACCATCGCCGGACTCATCAGTAATGTGCGACCAGAAGACGAACCTTGCCGTCCTTTAAAGTTGCGGTTAGAGGAAGAAGCGCTAATTTGTCTGCCTTGGAGTTTGTCGGGGTTCATAGCTAGGCACATAGAACACCCAGGTTCGCGCCATTCAAATCCCGCTGCTTGGAAGATTTTGTGCAATCCTTCAGCTTCTGCCTCTTGTTTGACGCGTTCTGAACCAGGAACAACAAAGGCTTTGACTCCCTCTGCGACATGGCGACCTTGGGCAATTTTTGCAGCTTCCCGCAAGTCGCTAATTCTACCATTGGTACAGCTACCGATAAAGCAGACATCAATTTTTGTGCCTTTAATTGGCTGACCGGGAAACAAATCCATGTAGCTGTAAGCTTCTTCAGCAATAAACCGATCTTCTTCTAATAAATCTTCCGGTTTGGGAACGAACTGATTAACGCCAATTCCTTGACCGGGAGTGATTCCCCAAGTGACTGTCGGGGGAATTTCGGCAGCGTCGAAAACGACCACATCATCATACTCAGCATCAGCATCACTCTTGATGGATTCCCACCAATTTACAGCTTTGTCCCAATCTGCACCTTTAGGAGCAAAGTCTCTGCCTTGTAAATAATCGTAAGTAACTTGATCGGGATTAACATAACCGCACCTAGCACCACCCTCGATCGCCATATTACAAACGGTCATCCTCTCTTCCATGTTCATTTGCTCAAAGGTAGTGCCTGCAAATTCATAAGCGTAGCCGACACCACCTTTCACGCCAAGGGTGCGGATGATATGCAAAATGACATCTTTAGCGTAAACACCAGGGTTGAGAGTGCCGTTAACTTCAATTTTACGGACTTTCAATTTAGCTAGGGCTAAGGTTTGAGAGGCAAGAACATCCCGCACTTGACTAGTACCGATACCAAAAGCGATCGCCCCAAATGCTCCATGACTAGAAGTATGGCTATCTCCACAGGCGATCGTCATTCCTGGTTGGGTAAGCCCTTGTTCTGGGGCAATCACATGGACTATTCCTTGACTGCCAGAACCAATGTTATAAAAAGTAATATTATTTTCTTGACAATTTTGTTCTAGGGCTTGGATCATATCTTCCGCCAAGCGATCGCTAAAGGGGCGGGCTTGATTTTCTGTCGGTACAATATGATCGACTGTAGCTACAGTTTGTTCTGGGAACAGTACTTTTAATCCCCTCTCGCGTAACATAGCAAAGGCTTGGGGACTGGTCACTTCATGAATTAAATGCAGCCCGATAAACAGTTGCGTTAGCCCTGAAGGAAGTGTACCAACGGTGTGTAAGTCCCAAACTTTATCGAACAAGGTACCTTTGCTCATACGTCAATGCTTATTTAACGAGTCAGAGTTTTTATAGTATCAAAAAACAGTCGGGCTTTGACTATATGAAAAATTCTACCCACAAGGGGATAGAGTTTTGTCAGTGCATCGCTGACAACTGATCCACATAAATAGGTCGATGTCAATAATTATCGTTGGGATAAAGCAGAGAAAGAAAGAGTTTGAGCCTTATTTACTTTTATTCACATAATTTGATTTTATTTCACCGACTTACTTAAGTCTTTAGAAGCGGACATTATGGTGATGTTGGGTGAAGTGGTTTAAGGACTAAAATAAAAATGTAGAGTTGGAATATTTTAGCAATGGTCTTAACAATTTCAGATGAAGACTTGGAAAGTATTCAGCTTTCGGCAGAGGTTCGAGAAAAGGCTTTGCATAAAGCTAAAGAAGGGTATGTAATGGCTTTGTTAGAGGTAGGAGAAATTACTAGTGGCAGGGCAGCAAAAATCCTTGGTATTTCTCGGCTAGAAGTTATCAAAATGATGAGTAAATGGGGTATTTCGCTTTTTGATGATTCGCAGAGTTTGGAGGAACTACGTCAAGAAGTAGAACAGGCGGAATTAATTTTAAATCAGTAAATGTCTTAAATGATTATTGTTTCTGACACTACGCCAATTAGTGAGTTAGCAAAAGTAGATCATCTTGATTTATTGCCAAAGCTTTTTGGTAAAGTTGTGATTTCCCAGGGTGTATTTAATGAATTACAGGTAGGTCAGCATCCAGCAGCAGAATTTGTAGAGAATTTGTCTTGACTGGAGGTTGTAACGGTAGAAAATCAGCAGGTAGTTGAGGAGTTACAAAAGTCCTTTAATTTACATTTGGGA
This sequence comes from Halotia branconii CENA392, assembly GCF_029953635.1. NCBI lineage: Bacteria > Bacillati > Cyanobacteriota > Cyanophyceae > Nostocales > Nodulariaceae > Halotia > Halotia branconii. Next base: position 1,569,823 of record NZ_CP124543.1, read on the forward strand.
GAATCAGAAGCTATTGCTTTAGCTGAGGAAATTGGTGCTTCTCAATTGTTGATTGATGAAAAGGCTGCTAGGAAAGTAGCTATGGCTCGAAAGTTACCTTTAATTGGTACTGTGGGGATTTTACTGTTAGCAAAACGTCGAGGTTTGTTAACAAGTGTTAAGGATGTTTTGGATGAGATGCAGTTACAGGAAACTAGAATTTCTAAGCGGCTTTATGTGCAGGTTTTGACTTTAGCTGAAGAAAATGAAGGGAAGTAATGATATTAAATCGCTGGAGTCAAGCATGATGATGTTGGGTGAAGTGGTTTAAGGATAAAATAATGAAGAATTTAAAGCAGTTGTATTTGAGAAATTGCTATCCAGTATTTATGAAGGTATCAACAATGAACAGTAATATTAAATATGTATAACTGGTGCGTTAACTGTAGCGTAACGCACCTAAAAATTATTCAACAAATTCAGGTCGCACTTTTTGATTTGACTGGAATTTTTGTTCTAAAGCCGCCCAATTTTCTTGTTCAATTAAGTTAATAAATTCATCAAGGTTATGGCGATATTGTTGTAATGATCTTAACAATGCTTGTCGATTATATTGTGCCATCATCACCCCTAATTCGGGATTGCCACCACCGACACGGCTAGTATCTCGAAAACCAGTACTAGCGAGATTTTTAGCTAGTTGTAAAACTTGAGGATCAGTCTCACCCATGCAAGCGGCAATCAATGAACCGCTGACCATTACAGGTAAGTGAGAAATCCAACTGACAGCGCGGTCATGTTGTTCTGGTTGACAATAATAAATATTAGCCCCAAGCGATCGCACAATTTCTTCTAAAATAGCGATCGCAGTAGTTGGTGTTGTCGCATCTGGTGTCAGTACGTAAGGTCTACCAACAAATAAATTACGTTGTGCAGCTTCAATACCGCTATCTGTTGTACCTGCCATTGGGTGGCCGCCGACAAAATTTTCCCACAGGGGAGCTAAGGCTTTAACTATCGGTGCTTTTACTGAACCAACATCAGTCACAATCGTCGCCGCAGACAGATGGTTAATAAGCTGCTTAAATTGGGGAACAATAAGCCCGATAGGCGTACAGATAAATACAATATCTGCGGCTGCTAACAGGCTCAGATTACAGGATGCCTCATCGATACTACCTAGAGCGATCGCTCTTTGGCAAGTAGAATCACGGCGGCTGACTCCCAAAACATAATGACCTTGCGATCGCAAATCATAGCCGAGAGAACCGCCAATCAGTCCCAGTCCTAAAATACCAATTTTCATTTTTGATTTTGACCGTTTATCTTTTAATTATTTTTTGCATACTTTACCAACTATTAAAGTTGGCATCCGAGGGGTAGCATCCATGACTGTAGAGGAATTGCTAGAACAATATGCGGCAGGAGTCACAAACTTTATTGGTGTTGACCTCTGTGAAGCTAACTTGAGTGGTGTCAAACTCAGTGGTATAAATCTCAGTACAGCCAACTTAAATATCAGTAACCTCAGTGGAGCGAATCTCAACGCCTCTAACTTGAGTTGTGCTAATCTCAATGTGGCTCGGTTAAGTGGTGCAAATCTTGACAGTGCCAATCTTAATAATTCCAGTCTCAATGTCGCTAACTTAATTCGCGCTGATCTCAGTCGCGCTCAACTGCGGAAAGCCTCATTAGTTCGGGCAGAATTAATTCGAGCTGATCTCAGTAAAGCTGATTTGTTTGAGGCTAATCTTAGCAACGCCGACTTGCGAGAAGCAACGCTGCGACAAGCTAATCTCCGTGGTGCTAACTTGAATGAAGCCAGCTTAAAAGGCTGTTCTCTGGCCGGAGCAAACTTAGAAATGGCTAATTTAAACGCTACTAATTTGAGTCGTGCTGACCTTAATAGTGCAAATTTGCGAGAAGCTGAACTTAAACAGGCAAACCTTAGCCATGCTAATCTGAGCGGTGCAGATTTAAGTGGAGCCAATCTCCGTTGGGCTGATTTAAGCGGAGCCAATCTCCGTTGGGCTGATTTAAGCGGAGCCAAATTAAGCGGGACTAACTTAATGGGCGCAGATTTGAGCAATGCCAATTTAACTAATGCCAGCTTGGTATATGCCGATTTGACCCAGGTAACTTTAATTAAAGCAGAGTGGGTAGGTGCAGATTTAACAGGCGCAATTTTAACCGGAGCCAAACTTTACTCTACTTCCCGCTTTGGTTTAAAAACCGAAGGTCTGACTTGTGAATGGGTTGATCTTAGCCCATCAGGCGATCGCTCGATCATTCAAAAATTCGACTTGGAAGATCCAAAGGAATTTTTTAATGAAACTTCACCAACAATTCGGATTATCGTTGATGCTGCTTTAGAACAAGAAGCAAACTTTGCCCTAGCTGGCGCTTATTACCACATTGCTCAAGAATATCGGGTGCTAAAACAACCACCTAGTATGGAAATTAATCGTCGCCGGACTGTTTTTACCTTCCGCGTAGATAGTGACGAAGCCCTATTTCCTACAGCTTGTATGGCGATTTTACCCTTTAGAGATGCCGTTAGTACCCAAAAGAATATTTACAAAATAGTAGAAATGCTGGGTAAAGAAGATCTACCTCAGTTGGGAGAAAAAACCTTCCATCGGCTGAAGCAATTAACGACTCTGACCCAAGAAGCTATTAGTCAGGCGAAGACTATTAGGCAAATGAAAAAAAATCTGGAATTGGCAGCAAAATTAAACTTCTTTAGAATGCCTACGCAGACAATATTAACAAATTCCAGCGCTCAAACGTTGGCAGTGCATTACAACCCAAACTTCGGTAAACGATTTATTGATCCTGCGGATCTCGATGTGGGATTTTTAGCAGATATATCCAGTGAATCTGCTACATCTATATTGCCTTCATTAAATATGATTATGGATTTTGTTAAAAGTTTCCACTATATCAGTCAATAATTAACGGTTAGTCGCAAATAACAACTGACAACTGACCACACTTCGACTACGCGGTAGTTGAGCGCAGTCGAAACTCAGTGCATCGCTGACAACTGACCCCTGACCACTGACAACTGACCACTGACAACTGACCACTGACCACTGACCACTGACAATTAATCAAACTCCAGGAGGAAGCAAATGCGCGCCTTTAATAAAATGATTGGTCGGACTCGCTATGTAGTCTGTCGTTTATTTCTGCATTTAGCTGGGTCAGACGTAGCACCAATTTTAGGAGTATTAAATCGTAACGCACGAGAAGCGATCGATTCTGATGGTGAAATGGAAGTTTTAGAAAAAGGATTGGTAGATCTTTGCGAAACTCTGTTGCGATATGATGAATACTGGCTTTCTTCTGCCAATGAAGGTGATGTATTTTGGGACGAAGGCGAGGCGGCAAATTATGTGGATGATTTATTTACCGACTCCGGCGAACGATATGGTGCTGAACTTGATTTAAATTCTGATTCTGACTTAGAGCAACCCTTATCTATACCTGTTACTCGTAATGTAGTTGTAATGATTACAGTAGCTTATGAGGGAGAAGTTCCAGATCTAGAAACTAATCTGTCTAATGTTCAAGCTTTGAAGGAAGCTTTAAAAGCCTTAATTAGTTTGCATTATAAGAACAAACTGCGGGAAATTTATGTGCATTTTGCACCAGCGCAATTAGGTGATGAACTGACCAACGATCAATTATTACAATATTACCCAGAATTGATCCCTTTGTAATTTGTAGGGTAGACCGTACCTATTACCCACATTGAGAACTTGTTAAGCTCAAAGATAATACAATAGCGCCATGATTATGAATGTACTGCGGAAAATTACAGTTGTTTTTTTAGCCATGACTTTGTGCTTGACAACTGTTGCTTGCGGGGGAGGAAATCAAACTAACTCTTCAGCTAGAAATGTTAGTCAAACTTCTGCTGCTACTAAATTAAGTGATGGGCAGTATCAAGTGCAACAAGCTACTTATGACGATGCCAATGGGGAATACACGCTGTTTTTACTCAACAGTACACCCCCAACCTTTGCAACCGAAAAGTTACAAATGGCACGGCTAACTGATGAAGAAATCAAAGAAGGTAAGAAAACTTATTTAAAAGTTGAGAACGGACAGCCAGTTTTATACTTGACTGAAGACTTTAAAATTGAGTACGTTCACAATGTCACCGAGACAAAAACTAATCCCCAAACTGGTCAACAAGAAACAGTCGTAGTCCGCCGAGAAAATAGCTTTTGGACACCCTTTGCTGGAGCCTTAGCAGGTCAAGCGATTGGTAGTTTGCTATTTAGACCCCAATACTATGTACCTCCAATGTATCAACCAGGAGGGTTATTAACAGGCTTTGGTGGGTATGGTAGAAGCTATGACCAGGCAGTGTCAAATTACCAGACTCGTCATAACACTCCACCCGCAGCTGTGCGAAATCGTAATACTTTACGTACCACGGGATCAATTAGAAGACCAAGTAGTTCCACTGTACGCAGTACAACACCACGCACAAGCACTGGTAGCCGTTCAACTGGTTCTGGTTATGGTAGTGGTACTTTAAGACGCGATAGCAGTACTAGGACTAGACGCGCTCCTAGCAGTAGTAGTTTTGGTAGTAGAAGTAGCTCTCCTAGACGTTCCGGTGGTTTTAGACGGCGTTAATCAAAGGTTTGTTTTTAGTAAGGGCTTTAGCCCTTTTTATTCGCGTCTCATAAGAGAGGACTAAAGTCCTCACTACATACGGGACTTAATTAATCCCATTTCGTATAACCCCTGTCGGAGTCTTTTGGCTTCTGCGGGGTTTTGTTGTTCGTGGAGGGCGATCGCATTTCTAAATGCGATAATACTAGCTTGCTGATTGCCAACTTTTAGCTGCACCACCCCTAAATTCTGATAGGCTTCTGCATAATAGGGGTTTAACTTGATGGCTTTTTGGTAAGAAGCGATCGCATCTGTAAATAAACCCAAAGCTTTTAACATCATCCCCAAATTGTAATGTCCAGCAGCAAAACTAGGATCTATTTTTAAAGCTGTTTCGTAAGCTTTTTTTGCACCGTTAAAATCTTTAGTTGCTTTGAGTAAGTTACCCAGATTGTTATATGCTCCTAATTTGAGCATGGGGTAAATCGGTAATTTAATAGCAGCTTGGTAATGATTAATAGCTTGTTGAGTATTTTGCAAATGACTATAGGCAATGCCTAAATGGTAATGCAGTTCATACAAAATCTCATAGTTTTCCTCTGGTTGTATAATCTCTCGCCTGACAGCATATCCCTGTTGACGGGTTTTGTCTGTGTTGCTGTTACCTCCAGTCGCTTGATTTAATCCTCGTTGTAGCAATTCTAGACCTGGAGTAATTTTGCCGACTTCTACATACAATGCCCCTAGCTTACTGCAAACATAAGGATCATTAGGATGGGTAGACAGAAACTCTGTCATCGCCGCTTGGGCTTTAGCATATTTATTATTTTGGGCGATCGCAGTTTTTTGATATCCTTTATGTAGAATTGCCACTCCTTGTAAATAACCGATTTGCCAATGTGGCTCCTGTTTTAAAATTGCCGATACGCTGTCATCAACCAAGGCATGGTAGGGACGTTCAAAGCGGATATGTGGATGTTTACGAAATAACCGAGAAACTAAAGAATAAGGTGATTGGGCTGCACCAACTTCTTGACGGATGAGGTTAATTAAAAGATATTCTTCACTTTGGATTGCTGACTTGAGTTGCGGCACAATACTTGGTGCAAGAGTTTCATCGGCATCTAATACCAAAATCCAATCACCAGTCACATACTTAAGAGCTGCATTACGAGCTGCACTAAAGTCATTACACCATTGAAAATTATAAATTTTAGCACCAAATTCTTGAGCAATATTAGGAGTGCGATCGCTTGAGCCTGTATCTAGTATTACTATTTCATCTACAACATCTTTAACACTGCTGAGACACTTAGGCAATGCAACTTCTTCGTTTTTTACAATCATGCATAGACTGAGACTCATAAGCTAATTGTCGTTTAATTTTTCAATCTGATATGCAGGTGCAGAACAAGTCTATAATCTTGCCTGTCAGTCCTCCAATGATAATCCCAGCCAACATAGAGGCTAAAACGGTCATCCAAAGGCTCTGAATGTTCAATCTTAAAAGCAAAAAGTACGTAACCGAGCCGAGTACTACATTAACTACAGCCCACAGTCCTGCTGCGGGAACTTGCTTTAGTCGTAGCACACTCCACTGGAACAAACTGACAACCACAATAAAGACAATAATTATTAAAACTATGAGCAGTTCAATGGGATTGCGCAACACATCATAATTAACTACCAAAAGCAAAGTAACGACAAGTGCACTGAAACCACCAACAATTAACCCAATGATATTGACAACAATCCACAGCCAGCTAGCAGAGCGAAGTCGATACCGCATTATCCAGGCTTGCATACTAGCCATTGTGATCCAGAAAATAAGTGTCCAGGGTGTAAAGCGATTAAAAAGCATTGATTATCGGTATATAGCGATTCTGGTTTTGGTGGGGTATATATATCGTTGAAATCAGGGACTAGGGGCTAGAGTTAGAGTACCTTATGTAATTGGGAACTGCTATATAGCGATTCTCATTTAAGTTCGGATTGCTATATGCCAAGTGGAAGCAAAACTAAAACCCAAATTTGGGTAGTCGAGAATAGCAAAAAGCGTCTTCGACAAGATTATCTCACCACCGAAGAACCTTTAGAAATTCGTTTAACATCTCCACGTCGCACAGTAGCTGTAACCATGCGAACACCTGGAGCAGATTTTGAATTAGCTGCTGGTTTCCTTTACGGCGAGGGAGTCATTAACTGTAAACAAGATATCCAACGCATCAGCTATTGTGTAGAGGGTGAACAACGCTACAACATTGTGAATGTGGAACTACGCCAGGGGTTGATACCAGATTTACAACCCTTAGAGCGTCACTTTTACACTAGTAGCGCTTGTGGGGTTTGTGGTAAAGCTAGTTTGGAAGCTTTGCGGCTGCGGGGTTGTCCAGTTGTTGCTTCGAGTTTGATGGTAACTCCTGAAATTATTTATAGTCTCTCCAATCAACTGCGAGCAGCTCAAGGTATTTTTACTGCTACAGGAGGGTTACACGCAGCAGGGTTGTTTGATGCTCAAGGACAACTTTTGCATTTGCGAGAAGATATTGGCCGTCACAATGCTTTAGATAAACTCATTGGTACAGCTTTGCTCAGTGACGAGTTACCTTTAAATAATCATCTGGTGATGGTTAGCGGACGCTCTAGTTTTGAGATTTTGCAAAAATCTACTGCGGCTGGAGTTCCTATTGTTTGTTCTGTTTCTGCACCTAGCAGTTTAGCAGTATCTGTAGCTGAAGAATTTGGGATTACCTTAATTGGTTTTTTGCGGGGGGAACGGTTCAATATTTATACTGGTTCACAGAGAATCAGCGTTGTTTAAAGATGGTTTGGCAATATAAAACTCATATTTGATTTTAGTACGTTTAATACATCTTTTTCTCTGTTCCCTGTTCCCTCCCTACACAGGTAATTTCATGAATCAAATCGAGTTTCTATATACTGAAGCATTCGTCACCATTGCATCAATGAATTTGGTCAATTTGGTGGATTTTTATACTCAATTTTTAGGAGAAAAACCAATTTCTCTAATTCCTAATGTTTATGCTGAGTTTCAGCTTTCTGGTGTGCGGTTAGGCATTTTTCAACCCCAGACAACACAAGAATCTGAATTTAACACCTCAGCTAAAAGTACAATGAGTTTATGTTTAGAGGTGAGTAACTTGGAAGATGCGATCGCTCACCTGAAAACTTTAGGCTATCCACCACTCGAAAACATCTTGATTGCTAGCCACGGTAGAGAAATTTATGCCTACGACCCCGATGGAAATCGTTTAATTTTGCATCAAAAAAATTTGTAATTAATTATGGGTATAACTGAAAACTATAAATTAAATATTATTCAATGGTATCCAGGTCATATTGCCAAAGCTGAAAAAAAGCTCAAAGAACAGCTGACGCGAGTGGATGTGGTATTAGAAGTACGAGATGCGCGGATTCCCTTAGCGACACATCATCCCCAAATCGATGAGTGGGTGGGAAATAAGGGGCGTGTTTTAGTGTTAAATCGCTTAGATATGGTTTCTTCCCAAGTGCGATCGCTATGGGTAGATTGGTTTAAAAGTCAAGGAGAAGTGCCATATTTTACCAACGCCAAACAAGGTCAAGGCGTGGCAGCAATTTCTAAAGCCGCCCAAGCTGCGGGTGTGGAACTCAATCAAAGAAGACGCGATCGCGGTATGTTACCCAGGCCAGTCCGAGCTGTAGTGATTGGTTTTCCCAACGTTGGTAAATCAGCTTTAATTAACCGCCTCTTAGGAAAGCGAGTCGTCGAAAGTGCCGCCCGTCCAGGGGTGACTCGTTCTTTGCGCTGGGTACGAATATCTGACGAGTTAGAATTGCTAGATGCTCCTGGTGTCATCCCCGTGAAGTTGGGAAATCAAGAATCCGCATTGAAATTAGCGATTTGTGATGATATTGGTCAAGCATCTTACGATAATCAACTAGTAGCATCTGCTTTAGTAGATATACTTAATTCTCTCCAAGCTACAGCCCCTAAATTATTACCAAAGCTACCATTGCAGTCACGTTACGAACTCGATTCTACACCCCACACAGGAGAGGCATATTTACACGCTTTAGCAGAGCATCGCTACAAAAAAGATGTAGAACGAGCTGCCAGACAACTTTTAACAGATTTTCGTAAGGGATTATTAGGCACAATCCCATTAGAAATACCCCCTGTGTAGATATCAAGAGTGCTGCTGTACAGCGCTCATGACAGCTATTTAATTGATGGTCTTGTTAAATTCAGCGACAAATTTGTTGTAAGGTAGCCGTGAAGTTGGGATAAGAAATCGCAGCTGCTTCTGCGCGGTGAATCGTGGTGATCCCCTTAGATACCAAAGCCGCGATCGCTAAACTCATGGCAATGCGATGATCTGTATAGCTATCAACATCAGTACCCGTTAAAGAAGTACCACCAGTAATCTCCATACCATCGGGTAATTCGGTGACTTGCGCTCCCATTTTATTGAGTTGTTGCGCCATTACAGTAATGCGATCGCTTTCTTTAACTCGTAATTCCTCTGCATCCCGAATAATGGTTGTACCTTCAGCAAACACCGCCGCTACTGCCAAAATGGGAATTTCATCAATTAATCTAGGGATAATATCCCCTGCAATGGTACAACTTTTTAAACGACTGGAACGCACCCTTAAATCAGCTACTGGTTCCCCAGCTACTTCTCGCTGATTTTCCAGTTGGATATCTGCTCCCATCAGCGCTAAGGCTTCTAAAATGCCTGTGCGCGTAGGGTTAACACCGACATTTTCCACCACCAATTCTGAATTTGGAGCGATCGCCCCAGCTACTAACCAAAAAGCAGCTGAACTGATATCCCCTGGTACAATTACTTTCTGTCCGTATAGTTGAGCAGGACCAGTCACAGTCACGCTGTTGGTTTCCGGCTCGATAGTGAGGTTAGCCCCAAAAGCGCGGAGCATTCGTTCGCTGTGATCACGAGAAAGGGCGGGTTCTGTGACGGTAGTTTGTCCTTCGGTCATTAAACCAGCAAGTAAGATGCAAGATTTAACTTGAGCCGAGGCGATAGGAGAGAAGTAGTGCGTAGGTTCAAGAGCTTGTCCTTGAATTGCTAGGGGTGCTAAAGAATTACCCTTACGTCCCCAAATTTGTGATCCCATTTGTAGTAAAGGTTTTACCACACGGGACATCGGCCGCGATCGTAAAGAACTATCGCCCGTGACAGTAAAAAAGCGTCCTGAATGAGATGCTAAAATTCCCAACATCAGTCGCAGCGTTGTACCAGAGTTACCAGCATTCAACACATCGACTGGTTCTTGCAAATTCCCTAGACCAATACCTTTAACTTTTACCAATTCCGTATTTAGTTCCGAAATTTCCGCACCCAAAGCTTGAAAACAGCTAGCTGTGCTGCGGGGATCTTCTCCCAACAGAAGACCTTGGATTTCAGTCTCACCTTGGGCTAAAGCACCCAACATCAAAGCCCGATGGGAAATAGATTTATCTCCTGGTACTCGAATGCGACCCTGTAACGATAGCCCAACAGAAGGTTGTTGGATGATTAACTTCTGAGAAAGGTCTTCTTGCGTTTCTACGGTAATAACAGCAGCCGACATTAGGATACACTGGCTTTTGAATACATTTAAAGTTTATCAGTAACTTAGTTGACTGTTACCGAAGACTTACTCTTTAGTATGGTATCGGTTTTGATTTTCTAAAATTTAATCAAATTTACCAAAAGTAATTTTAATATTCAGTTATTCTTTGAGCATGTACTTAAGTACTGTTTTGGTCTGCTGCAATGAATTAATTCCTTGACATTATGACTTCGTTTATTCACAAAAGTATAAGGATTCACAAGCTTTACTGACAGCCGACATTTCTGTAGGAAAAGTAAAGTATCGTTTTTAATATCTAGATTAATATTTCACTTGTTTTCATTTTTATTTACCTAGCTTCTTCAATAAGCATATTCAGTTAATATTAAGCATGTTTTATTCTTTTACTTGCTTATCCTGACCTGCTAGAGATACTAAGTGTTTATTGCATCTGCACTTGTTCAATAGCTTTTAGCCCTTATCGCTCCCATGCTGACCCATCACCGCAAGCCCGTGTGCTTATCAGTTATTTCCACTGACCTGCCATTTTGGTCTGTTGTTGAAACTGCCGGGACACTGTATCAAAAAGATACTGACCGCTTCCATTTACTGTTGACTGCACCGCCTTTAATTACTTGTGAACTAACAAGTTCTGTCAGTTCAGAAAATGCATTTCTCCCCAAAATGAGCGATGCTTACGCCCCCAGTAGTCCCAGAGTTTTGTGGCTGGAGATTTCTCCTTACCGGGTAATCATGACCATGCAAGGTAACGGTCAAGTCAGTTACCGTCATTTCTGGGAACAAGGCGTTTATGGCGTTAGCCGTTATTGGTTGCCAACTGAATCATTACAACCTAATAATCCCATCCGTTTACGCAATTTTACGAAAACTTTAATGCTTAATGGCAACCACTTACCAGAGCATCTGCGGGTGGAATACGAATTGTGGGCAGAAAAAGTCCAATTGGGAAGTTACATTCTCAATCTGGAAATTCAGCACTAGATGATCAAATTTTTTCTTCCTCCCCTATGACAATCTGTAATTGGATAGGGGAGGATATTTATTTAACCGAAATAACTAGGTTCGTTCCCTGGTTTCCATTTAATATTGCAACCAACGCTTGGTTTTTGTTCGCTTTCTAAAGGTTTACTCGCTAATACTGCCTCAATCGCTGCCCGTAAATCTGCACCAGTTACAGGTTTACCATTACTAGGACGACTATCATCTAATTGTCCGCGATAAAAAAGTTTGCGTTCGCTATCAAAGAGAAAAAAGTCAGGAGTGCAAGCTGCTGTATAAGCCTTTGCTGTCTCTTGAGTTTCGTCGTAGCATAAAGGAAATTTAAATCCTAGTTCTGTTGCCATTGCCTTTAAAGATTCTGGCGCATCATCTGGGTAATTTTTCGCATCATTGGTACTGATAGCGGCGATCGCCAAATCACTCGCAAAGTAATCTTCTCCTAACTGTGCCAATTCTTTTTGGACGTGTTTCACAAATGGGCAATGCCGACAAATAAACATTACTAATAGTGCTTTTTTATCAGCAAAAGTAGAAAGTGAAATTGTCTTATTAGATACTACTTCCGGTAGATGAAAATCTGGCGCTTTAGTGCCTACAGGTAACATTGTCGAAGCAGTTAAAGCCATAATTCGCCCGATATCCTTATCTTCAAAACGGCTTTTGCTATTAATCACTGCCAAAATAACATAAAAAACTACGCTTACGAGAAGCGTAGTTTTTGGGTATAAAGAATGAAAATCAATTTTTACAAGCTTGTCAAAAGACCAAAGACACCATTTCCTGTCAGTACCTCGAATGCAATCAAACAGACAAAACCAATCATTGCTAAACGACCATTGAGCAGTTCTGCATAGTTCGTGAACCCCGTGCGATTGCCTTGTTCGTCTACATATACCCGTGGCTCAATCGCAAAGTTGTTCAGTTTGCCTTGGTCGTCAACAATAGAAGCATTCGTACGCATAAGATTTTCCCAATTATTTTCCTTGTAACAGATTGTAACAATTATATTAAAATTTGTAAAATTTATGAATCTGTCTAAGGAGATAAGATGAAAAATCAGGTTCATAACTGTCCAATGTCATGGTGATGAAAAACAGCGTCTTCATAAAAAGTCGCTTGGAGGGCAACTCTGCAAGCGACTTTGAATATCACCTAAGTTATGAAATAGATTTGTAGTTTTTAGGAAATTACGGTTTTCCGAACTTTGCGCCTGAGAACAACTAAACCACCGACAACCATTAAACCAACTAATCCAGAAGGTTCAGGTACAGATGCGGTTGTGTAAGTCTTATTCCAGGAATAAATACCAGTGTGAGATGTGTTATCAGTAGTCTTGTTGCGATCGCCTGCGATCGCACCTGAATCTACAGCAGTAAAGCTAAAGGCATAGTCAACTTCGTTATTGAAAGTAACTTTAGCAATTTCACTAATTTGCAATGGTTTCTTTTGCAAAAATGCTGCTTTTGCTAAACTATACACCATCAAATCTAATAACTGATTGCCTGTGGAGTTACGGCTAAAGTTGGGCGAAAACCCTAGATAATTGGGGTTAGGGATACTTTTGTTGTAAGTTGGGTTAGCGACAGTTTTACCACTGATAACAATCGTTTGGCGGGTATCTACAATCGTTTTGCGGGTATCTACATAGTTGCTGGTTACATCCAAGTGTCCAACTAAGTCAAGTTTCAAATTACCAGTTTCTTGATTGTATGTAACATCCCCAATATTGGGATCGCCCGCGGAGTTGAAACCGTTAGTGCTGAGATAGGTGACTAAAGAAGAAAAATTAGAATTAAAATCGTTGAGCAAACTTGAACCACCAGTGGTTGGGATGCTTGACATGATTCCGCTGTAAGCATCACGGAAACCTGTTAGCCATCCTGTTGCTAATGTGCCATCAGCCCAGTCAGCTTTTGTGACACTCTCTATCTTGATGGTTTTATTGCCTAGATTAGCAGTAAACCCAACGTGGTCTGTAACTGTTTCACCTGATGTAAATAGTTCAACGTTAGTAGAACTATCATTATCTGTTAAAGCTGCGATCGCTTTGTTGATATTGCCAGTATTGCTGTAATCGTTTAAAACGTGTCTTTGTACGCCACCGATGCCAGTGCTATCGTACACAGGAGAACCCGGAGCGTAATTCCAGGTATTGATATTAGGCTGATTGGCAGAGGTGTTAGCGACACCATTAGTAGTAAATTGAATATTAGTAGGTCTGGTTAGGTTGACAGCGAAAGCTGGAGCTGTGGCGATCGCACTCATGCTTGCTGCGACTGAAGTACCAATCAACAGTTTTTTGATATATCCTGTCATCTTTATTACTTGTAAATAAACTAACTATTTCATTCGCTACTCTAATTTTTGTTTACTCTAATTGGGTAAAGTTAGAGTGAATTTATAGAAAGTTTTAGTTCAATAAAAGAGCTACAAATACTGACAGTATTTAGTGATTTTACGGAAAGTAGCTCTAAACTAAAGAATAATCATTTAATGCTGTACAAACGTTAAAAACTAAAAGACCGAGATTTAAGAATAATTAATCTATCTTTGAGCGTCAAAGCTATAGATATTAGAACTAGTATTTGATTTTTGAAAACAACTCAGTACATCTCATATCTTTTCTTCTTTGTTCCCTATTGCCTATTGCCTGTTGCCTGTTGCCTTCCTAGACAAGTAACTTCAGGAATCAAATCAGATTCTTATATGATTGAAAACAAGAAATTTGAAGTAGTTTAGACACTGTATCCATTAAAAGTGATTGCTAAAAAAATATTAAGTAGAGGCAAAATTTTTGGGCTGCGATTTTACCGTCAAATGCTTCGCCCCAAGCGTTTAGCTTTTTTTCAAGCTTGCTTGATTGGTTTAGTTTCTGGGCTAGCAGCGGTTCTTCTAGGACAGGCAGTAGAATGGGCGGGAACGTGGCGAGTTAATGAATCTTACCATTGGCCTGCTTACTTAGTATTACCCGCTATTGGTTTAATTGGGGGAATCCTAGCGGGCTGGCTAGTAGAACGTTTTGCACCTGAGGCATCAGGTAGCGGTATGTCTGAAGTTAAAGCAGTACTGGCTCGTGTGCCGATGCCGTTAAATCTGCGGATTGCTCTAGTTAAGCTGATTAGTGCTACCCTTGTGCTGGGTTCTGGAATGCCCTTAGGTCGCGAAGGGCCAACAGTGCAAATTGGGGCAGCTTTAGCAGCTAAACTAAGTAACTGGGTGCCTACTTCGCCAGAGCATCGCCGCCAATTGATTGCCGCCGGAGCCGGAGCCGGGTTGGCTGCTGCTTTTAATGCACCAATCGCTGGTGTTTTATTTGTATTAGAAGAATTACTCCAAGATGTTTCCGGCATTACTCTTGGGACTGCGATCTTAGCTTCTTTGATTGCTTCAGGACTCTCCCGACTTTACGGTAGCCACAGCCTTGATGTTGACCTTAACTTAATTGCTCATCACACAACCTTTTTTGCTCAAGAAATCCCTTTTTACTTAATTTTGGGATTGTTAGCTGGGCTACTAGGAATTTTATTTAATCAATGTGTTCTGGCCAGTTTGGCATTTAACCGTCATGTATTACGTTTGAGTTTGCCTTGGCGAATCGGCATAGCAGGACTGACCACTGGTATAGTCATAGCTCTTTTGCCTCTGGAGTTTCGCAACAATGCCGGATTAAGAGAACTGCTACTTACAGGACAGGCAGATTGGCTGTTTGCAGCGATCGCATTGCTAGTTCAGTTTACCCTTATTGCTGTTTGTTATGGTTCTGGCGCACCAGGAGGTTTATTAGTCCCAACCCTTGTCTTAGGAGCTGCCCTTGGCTATTTAGTAGGTTTTTGCGAGTATAGTTGGCTAGGAGTCGGTGTGGCAACAACTTATGCCCATGTAGGCATGGCAGCGTTTTTTAGTGCCGTTTCCAAAGTACCAATTACGGCAGTTGTCATTGTGTTTGAAATGACGACAGATTTTAATTTAGTGCTACCACTGATGATTGTGTCTGTAGTTGCTTATTTAGTGGCAGAAAAGCTTGACCATAGATCCCTCTACGATCTTCTATTAGAGTGGAAAGGCATTCACATAGAAAAAGAACCAACCACAGAGGGACTTTTAGCACAGCTGAGTGCTATGGATGTCATGCAACGGCGTGTGGAAACTTTATCTAGCCAAATGAGCATTGATGAAGCTGTACAGGCATTTTCTCATTCTCAACATCGCAACTTTCCAGTTTTAAATCGTGGCACGATTGTTGGGGTCGTGACTCAGAAAGATTTAGTCAATCTTGCCTCACAACAATTAGATCAAGATGCAACTATCAGTGAGATCATGACACCAGAGCCAGTAACAGTCAACCCAACAGCTACTTTAGCTTATGTACTGCATTTGCTCAACCGTTATAACCTGAGTTGTTTACCCGTTACAGAAGGTCGCAAACTAGTAGGAATTATTACACGCAGTGATATTATCCGCATAGAAGCAGAGCGACTCAGTGGCAATACAGAACAGGTGGAATGGAAATCTAAACCTTCCTATATAATTTATCAAAATCGCGCTCCTGCCACAGGCAAAGGAAGATTGTTAGTACCACTGTCGCATCCACAGACAACCCATACTTTATTAAAAATGGCAGCAGCGATCGCCAAAGGCAATAATTATGAAATAGAATGTCTGCAAGTAATTATAGTTCCACGTAGCCGCACACCAGCGGAAACCCCAGTACAAACCACTAAAAGTCATCGCCTTTTACAACAGGCTAGGCAGTTGGGAGAAGATTTGCGGATTCCCGTTCACACCCAGATTCGAGTTGCCCATGATGTGGCTGGGGCAATTTTAGAGACTGTAAAAGAGCGACACATTGATTTGGTGTTAATGGGTTGGAAAGGCAGTACTTTTACTCCCGGTAGAGTTTTCAGTCGAGTTGTAGACACTATGCTTCGACAAGCAGCTTGTGATGTTGTATTAGTTAAATTAGATGAGAAAAGAGCCTTTGATCGATGGTTACTCCCGCTAGCAGGTGGGCCTAATTCCAGTCAAGCAGTTGAACTTTTACCTGCCCTGACTTCTTTAAGCTCATCCCCTGAAATAAAGCTATGTCAAGTCTTCCAGCCGACTGAGTCTACTCTAGACACAACATTATTAGACAATTGTGTCCGCTTTTTGCAAACAAGAATCAGCGGTAATGTAGTTGCTAGTCCAGTCTGTGCAAGTTCTGTAACTGAGGCTGTAATTGAATGTGCTGCACAAGACCAAAGTGATGTGATCGTTTTGGGGGCTAGTCGTGAAAGTTTTTTGAAACAGACAATTCAAGGAAATATTCCAGAGAATATCTCTCAAATGAGTAATTGCACAGTTATTTTGGTGCGGAGTGCAACCACATAAATTAACTACATTATATCGTCTTGAGTTTCTTGCTCAACTCAACATGATTGAGAATTTCACCCATGTTATGGCGGTTTTCTGATGAATGAAATACACCACTCTAGCCCCTAGCCTCTAGTTCCTAGCCTCTTTTATTTCTGGAGTGTATTCCATGCAACCGAGAAGCGCTATAAGGTTGAGCAGTTAGCAAAACAGAATTGATAAATGGGTAGAGATGAGGAAATAAGGAAAGCTACGAGACAATAAATCTCCCTTATCCTCCTCAAATCTTGGCGACTATTAACGAAGAGTGACGATCGGCACACCTAGCCATCCCGCGAAGTTTTTTTTCTGTATAGGATCAGGATTCTGGATAGGAATCACTTGATATTTGTTAGGATGTGGTGTAGCCAGAGTCACAGCATAAGTACGCAGTTCATCTTGGTGAAAAACTGTTACTTGGATAATGTCGTTGGGCTGGTAATCTTGAAGGCGATCGCTTAATTGAGTGGCAGTGACTTTAATTCCTGCAATAGCCAACAACTCATCACCTGCATCAATTCCCGCTAGTTGTGCAGGGGAACCCGCTTCAACAAATTTGATGATTTCCCGTCCATGCTCGGTTTTTGCTTTTACACCCAAGTAAGGTTCTTCTTCTTGCTCTGCTGCTAAACGCAAACCAAAAGGTTCCAAATACTGATTAAAGGGTAATTCTTCAGTACCATCAATGTAGCGCTCAAAGAAATCAGCCAAATCTACTTCTGCTATAGATTCAATTACTTCCTGTAATTGTTCTGGAGTATAGCCAATTTCTGCTTGCCCAAATTGCTGCCACATTTGCCGCATTACATCATCTAGGGAACGTTGATTACCATGCCGCGCTCGAATCAGCAAATCTAGCAACAGAGAAACCATTTCTCCTTTCAAATAGTAAGAAATTTGGGAATTGCCACTATTGGCATCTGGACGATAAAGTTTGATCCAAGCATCAAAACTCGATTCAGAAAGGGGTTGCACCTTACGTCCTGGTGTAGTGAGAAACCGAGTAATTTCTTTACCCCAATTATTTAAATACGCTTTAGCATCATAAATTCCAGCCCGTAGAGGAATCAACAAATCGTAGTAACTGGTAGTTCCCTCACAGAACCATAAAGACGGTGTATAATTTTCGCGATCATAATCAAAAACTTCTAAAGCTTTAGGGCGAATACGTTTAACGTTCCATAAGTGAAAAAATTCATGTGCCACCAATTGCAGAAAGCGATCGTATTTATCCTGAGAGCGAAACCCAAAGCGCTGGTAAATTAAAGAACAACTGTTTTTATGCTCCAAACCCCCATAAGCTTGGGCAAATAAATGTAGTAAAAACACATATCGCTCATAAGGCAAGCCGCCAAACATCTGTGCTTCTACTTGAATAATTTTTTCGATATCAGCAATCATTCGCTGGACTTGAACATTTCCCTGTCCCCAAATTGCTAATTCATGGGGTTTGCCCAATACCTCAAAATGATGTAACTGGTGAGAGCCAATTTCAAAGGGACTATCTGCAAGAGTGTCAAAATCAGCAGCTAAGAAACTATTAGTTTGCTCACCAACTGCTGGTAAGGCAGTAGTTACCCGCCATTCTGGTCGTGGTGGTACGATAGTGACACTAGTTGGTAATTTTTCGCAACCTAGTAGTCTAAAAAACAGCGCAGCACCATTAAAATAGCCGTGGGTATTATCTAAGTGATTTGTCCGCACTGTTAACTCATTAGCAAAAACTCGGTAACGCACAGTTAATTCTGAAATACCGCTTTTATTGACTTGCCAGTGATTTTTGCTAATTTTCCGCCAAGGTAAAGGCTTATCCCCCACAAAAACAGCAAAATCTTGTAAGTTCTTGGCATATTCCCGGACTAAGTAGGAACCTGGTGTCCACACTGGCATTTTCAAGTCAAGAAGCGGCGATGAATAGTTAACAAGCTGCAATGTCACTTCAAACAGATGTGTTTCTGGTTGAGGCATTGCCACTTGATAATGAATCGTCGGCACGGTTTCTTGAACGCCAATTTCTAGACGAGGTGCTGTTGCTTCGGTCATCGGTAGTTAGGAGTGATAAATTCTGAGTCGATAGTTAATAGTCAATAGTTGTTAATAGTCAATAGTCAATAGTCAGTAGCAAAAAACTTTGGACTCAGCACTCAAAACTCTATCCTTCAGCACTCAACACCCCACATAGAACTAGACTTTGCCAGCCAAATTAAACAACTGTTTGAAATTGATCAGATAAATGATGTTGTTAGCGTTGTCAATTGCAATCCAACCTTTTTCATGTAGTTTTTCCATGATTTTGGTAGTTTCTTCTACGCCAATTTCTGTCACCTCTGCCAAATCTTTGAAAGGAATGTTAAAAATTTCCCTACCCTTATCTGATTCTAACCCATAGCTTTCACCCAAACTAACCAAAGTATGGGCAAGTTTGACGGCTGGAGGAGAAGTTCTAATTTGTAAGCGCTGGTTAATCTGCCGTAATCGTCGCACCATCAGTTGTAGCATCCGGTGATGTAGCTGCGGGTCTTTGAACAAAATTTGAATAAAACGTTCTCTAGAAATGCTCAGTAACTTGACTGACGACAAGGCAATAACATCGGTTGAACGCGGAGATTCATCCAAAATTGCCATTTCTCCAAAAAAATCACCCCGACCCAAAATTGCAATAGCTACAGAATCATCTCCAGAGGTACGTCGGACTTTAACCCAGCCAGAAACCACAAAGTAAACAGCGTTACCCCAGGCATCTTCCATTAACACAGCTCGTCCAACTGGATATTCATGTTCAATTGCAACGTTAAGTAGCCATTCCAAGGTTTGTGGGTTGGCTGTACTCAGTAAGGGAAAAAGTTCACAAAAAACCTCAGTCTGCATGAAATATCTGCAAAATTAATGAATTGGGGAGTGGAAAAATCAGTTATCTACTATAAGTTTTAAAACCGATTATTAGTATAAATACGGCATTAAAATGTTCTAAGTTAAACCAAAACTCTCAAACAAATAGTTCTGGTATTCATTACAACATAACAATTATGGATCAGATCGAAATCAGCGGTTTTACTGACAGCATTGTTATTCAATGTCTATCGATGACTGGTTATTTGCTGTCACTATCTTGATCTGTTGGTCTAAATTATCTACTAGTTGATTGAGGGTAGCGAAAGCTTCTATTTGCTCAGACTTAGGATTAGGATTAAGCAGAAATCGTTGATGGAGTTCGCGCAACTTTAAGCTTAGTTGTTGAGAAATTCCTAAAGCATCTCGACTGAGACCAGCTAACTGTTGTTGCTGATAAAACTTTAATGCTGCTCCCCGCAAAACTTGTAATGTAGCTTCTTCACCATACATTCCTGGCATTACACGCAGACGTAATAATAAGCGGTTTTGTTGATATAGGCATTCTTGTTCTACTTGTTTCGGTTCTGTAAATCTAGTAACAGGTAGAGCTGCAAATCGTTTTAATTCATTAAGTACGCCTTGAAAAACAAAGAGGGGTAGATTTTCTAGCACAGATTGCAAGACACCATTGTCACTCCAGAGTATTCTACCTTCGTAAGGTTGTCTTTCCAAATATAAACGACCAATTCCTCCGCTTAGTACTCGTCCTAGTAATTCTTCTAATAATTTTTTAGCTGGTAGTGTTGGCAGTGTTTCAATTGGATTGAATAGTTCTGGAACTTGCAGTTGTAAAACACTCAATTGGTTAGGAGATGCTATGTCAAGATAGTTTTCTTCTTTCTCTGCTGTTTGCTGGGAATATTGAGGGGTTTGTATCTGAGCTACAGTCGATTGTGGTTGTTGATTTTGCTTTGATAGGGAGGTTGCAGAGTGAATCAGATTCTCGGCAATGCTATTGGCCTTCTTTTCTAAAGTTAAGTTAGCTTTTAGTTGATTGATTTGTGTGGCATCTGGGCGGAATGTATTTTTATAGTTGAGATAAGCTGAAAGTATCATGCGATGAGTATCGGTGGCAACTTCTTGAGTTGTCATTGTGCAACTTATATAAGACAGTATGCGACTTACGTAATCTAACGCCCCAGTATCTTGGGGATAAACTATACCTAGTAGCAAATGCTTGTCTTCTAATCTAAAGGGAATAATTTGATAGTACAAACAAGCTTCAAAGGACAAGAGGCTATCAATTAATTGAAATATTTGTTGGCGTTCGTGTTCTTGTTCCCAATTTACTGGAGTGTTAGATATTACTTGCTGCCTACTGGCTTTGTTCTTAGATGGTTTGCCCTCTAATGACGACATAGGTTTGATTTTTGAATGTTCCTTGTCTTTATATTTTGCTCTAATTTTAGTTAGCAGTAAATAAAGATACTTTATGAACTTGTTAAAGGTTAAATTAATTACCAATACGTAAAGGGTTATTGCGGGACTGTGGATTAAAAATTTATTTTTAGTCCACAATCAATCATATTTAGCTTGGTGATAGTCATCCAGGGGTGTTTAAGCGACGGGAAACTCCAACCCAAGACCAACCCAAGAGTGGGTGGAGAGGGATAGTCGCACTTCGACTACTTCGGCTACGCTCAGGCTAAACTCAGCACAAGTTCGCTCAGTGGACATCCCGTCGCTTGGGGCTTATGGAATAGGGCATTGGTAACTTCTTCCCTATGACGGCAGTTGCTCATAGGGGAAACCACGCCACTTGCTCCACTTGCTCCACTTGGGGAGACCCCAAGACCGCAGTGGCTCCCCAAGACCGCACTGCCTCCCCCATTTCCTGTTCCATAAGCCCAAAAACTACATCCCCTTGTGGGTGAAGTTTTTTATTTGGTTGCTGTTGCTCAAATAAAGCAAATTGCCAATTTAACTAATGAAAGGCAATGGATTCTCCAGTTTTTTGGTGCTTTTTGTCGAAAATATTATTTTCTTTCTTAACTAACCTGCGGAATGTGGGATACAACCTAACTAGCTACTAATATAGTTTGATATTTTTTGCTAGAAGCGATCGCACACAAAAACCAGCACAGGCGATTAGACAATCTTGCAAGAGCTAAGTTTGGCTGTTCACTCAGACTTTGACTGAATCTCAAATTCAAGTTTGGAACGGTAGAAACACACATCAAACTCAAGGAAAAAGTTAGTCTGTCCTAAAATTAACGGTGTCTTCGCTCTTTTTACCCAAGTCAACACTAATTGAACTGGTGCAAAACCACTAATCTCAGCAGTTGCAAAAAATGGCATTGCTGGAAAATTGCTCAAGTTACCTGCTAATTGAATAATCGCCTTACTGTCATCCCAAATTGCACCTAACTCAATACCAATTTCATAAGGCAAAACATTTACAGTTGCGCCACTGTCCACCAGTCCAAGAACTTCAACAGTTCTATTGCCCTGACAAAGACGTAAAGGAATCCGTGGCAAACTATCAAACTCATTTTGGGAAGGGTTAGTGGTAGAGTATTTGAATCGCATTTGGTCAGACTTATTCTGCTTGTTTTAAAGCTTGCATCAGAATTTCACCTGCACCAAACGAATTGTAGGGTGTAGGTAAATCGTATGTCTTAAATGGTTCAAGAGGCGAAATCTCTTCTTTGATGTCCAATTCTTCCGCTAAGATACGAATTAGCTTAAGTTTTTCTGATACAGAGAGTTTACGAACAGCAGGAAGTAGCTCAGTGAGGGTCATTTTTTGCGCTCCGTTTCTCCAACTAGCACTACTTACAGCTTACTGGATCTGACATTCTTGATAGGAGTCTAAAAAATTAGAGCGATCGCACACAAAAACCAGCACAGGCGATCGCTAGTTGCAAGTTTAATAGCCATACTTTATATAGCTAAAGTTGTTGAAATACTTATAGATTTAACTCACTTTCAACTTAACCGACGGGAAGCACAAGGGTTAATTAAGTTAGCAAAATTTTTATCTTTGCTGCAATTGCGTGGGTGTAACCGTCCGCAGGTATCGCAGCCTTCTAACTAGAAGCATTGTACAGAACCAGCACAGGCGATCGCTTTAACAACTTAATTTAGTTAGTCAGTTTCCTCTGGATTTTCACCAAAAATTTGCTGTACAGAATGACGGATGTACAGAATACGCACTGTAAAGACTTCTGTCCCTTCCAAAATAGTAAAAAGGATTCGGGAAGAATTGCGTCCTCGACCATAAAGTAGTTGTCGAATCTCTTGAGTGAAATACTCGTTATCTCGTGCTAAAGGACAACATTTCGGCATTTGGGACAAGGAATCAATTGCTTGGAGTAATCCTGCATACCATTGACTTGCCTGTGAGGAGGATGTGAGTTGGGATAGTCTTAGAAAAGCACTGTCTGCTTCAGATTCAGCCACACTGGACATTTCGATGTGATATTTCATGAATCCGATGGCAAACTATACTTGCGGCGCTGTTCTTCAGCAAACTCATGAAAAAACCGAAAACGACCTGCATCAAAATCATCTAATCCTTGTTGAATACCCTTTACAGCCTCTTGTGATTCTTGCGCTTCCCACTTTAGAACACTGGCTAGTAACTCAGATGCAACAAGACTAATATCTTGACCTTGGCGAGCAGCTTTATCACGTAGTAATGCTTCTAGTTCTGGGGTAAGGGTAATAACAATTGACATTAAGCTACATCCTTTTTCCAAATGCGACGCATCTGCTCACCAACTGAATAATCTTGCGCCGAAATAATAATACCTGAATGAGTTCTTTTCTCGGTAATGTAGAGACTGTGTAACTGACACAAATCACTAACATTAAATGTGTAAAATACTCTTTGCTGTTGTGTAACGATAGTTAACTGTTTTTCATCATTAAAACCAGTTGTACTTAATTCCCGACAGTTGTAACATCTACCCCTCTTGCTCTTAATGCTCCTACGAATCGATGATCCATCGCATCTTCATCGATTAACAATCGTATTTCGCTCATACTAACTAACCCATCTGGGCAGCAAGTTGTTCATAGTTGGACTTTTCCACAGAAAGATATGCTTCAACTTCTTCTCGATTAGCATGATAGTAAGTCAAGGCTGCATACACTTGTACTAATGCTAAATTACCCATGCGTTCGACAATTTCTTCTGCATTCAAACCCATTTTGTACCAAGCGGCAATTCTTTGTACAGATATTCTGGTTCCTGCAATGCGAGGACGACCGTTAAGAGTTCCAGGTGTGCGAATAATTAATGTGCCAATGTCAGTAATAGTTTGCATACACTAAATTTCTCAGTTTTGCCCTTAATCATAGCTTAGACATGGTTAAGTACTTTGAGAAGAGCGATCGCCTTGGTGGGGCGTAACTTATTGTTCTGCTAATACAGCGCCACTAACTACTAGTATAATTTGATATTTTTGGCTAAAAGCGATCGCACAGAATGACTACAGGCAACTCAGTCGCAACCTCAAAGAACGGCGACAAAAATTGATGACGCAACAGGGAAAATTCACTCTAGTCAGCCTCGTATTGCCAAAGCTAAGAATAGTGATGTTTCGGTTTCTATTGAACTTTTAATACGTGCAATGTTAGCAACAGGTGCAACGCCTCAAGAAATAGGACAAGTAATGGTCAAAATAGGGTGACGAGTGATCAGCTAACTCAATTGAAATAGATTTATCAACGCTCTACTAAAAAGTAGCCACACTAACCAAAATACAATATGAAGAATTACTATCATCCAAAATACAACTTGATAAGAAACTTTACTACTTTTGTGATGTAATTTCCGTTGAGCAACAAACGCACCTAACCAACCACCTATAAATTCGCATAAATGTAAAGTCTTTTCTGATACTCTCCATCGCTTTTGTTTTGCACGAGATTTGTCGCTGGCGTAAAGTGCAAAGGTAATTAAACTCATAACCGGATAAAGGATTAAAGGAATTGGGTTACTAACAGTTATTGCAAAATGGATTGAACCCAACCCAGGTAGTAGAGATAGAAAAAATGTCTCTAACACTAATGATGAAAATTTCGCTATAGGCTTATATTTAAACTCTATCGGTGTAGTAGAAGACGAGGGCTGAAGTATAGGTTTTGATATAATTTTCTCCATTGAAGCATTACACGCGCGTGCCTTGCCGTCTTTATCAACTGTGAGTTGATAATAAATAAAATCACCAACTTGGGGACGACGGTTAAGGTGTTTAAATGCTGTGATGTGAACAAAGACTTCTTGGCTACCATTAGCGGGTTGTATAAAACCAAATCCCCGATCATCTTTCCACTTGGTTAGTTGCCCTTTGTGTAAAACAGGTTTCATAAATAAGTCGTATATCTATACTTATTTTATAGTTTGCCCCTGTTTCCACGGTCAGACAACACTAACTTAACCTTTACATGTTGTACGTAGACGCGCAGCAGCTTGTCGCTAAACATCTTTTTACCCAAATAGTCTGCAATAAGAACTCGCTGCTGTGCAGTTGCGATCGCCAATTGTTTCTCATCAACACAATAATAAAGAGCGATCGCTTTTACCAAAGATAATTTTTATTTGTAATGTCTCAAGATTGAAATATTTCTGCAAAAGCCGTAGCGTAACACACTAAAACTTCTATAAACAGTGCGTTAGGCTTGCCTTAATGCCCTCCAACCAAACAGAAATTTACACGGTAAGCTTGTGTCTGATATAGCGCTACACAAATATCTTTCTCGTCTTCCTGAAGCAGCACTACAAGAATTTATAGAATGGTGTGTTTTAGAGCAATCAAAATTAGCAGGATGTAACTTTACTCCAGATACAAGTAAGTTGAATAACTTACCACCAGCAGACTACATCCCAAAACTTGTTGATCAGTTCATGAAAGTTAAACCAGATCCAATTAAAGCAGGTCTTGTTGCAGCGATCGCTGGCAAGGAAGCTGATCAGCATGGTTTATCAGGTTTGGCGATCGTAGCCGATTTTGTCTCGCTTTATGTCAAGTATTTAATTCCTAAAGAAGGTAATACTCCACAACAAGCAGAAACCATCATCACTCAGGCATCACAAGAGCAATGTGAGAAATTTACTCAAATTGCGACCAAATATGGTGTACAGTTATAGCCTTTTGGGTAATAACTTAATTGCTTGAGAGCTTCTTGAAGGATGATTCGTAATTAATAAAAAATGAAGTATGAAATTTTTCATACTTCATACTTGTTTTTGCAAGACTATAGCAGGAATAACAGTGTTTTCATTTTTAGCGGAACATGCTACTAACTGAGGTATCTTCATGAATCCGCCAGATAGTCTCCCCTAACAGATTAGCTACTGAAAGCACCACTAATTGGGGAAATCGACTGGTTTCTGCTATAGGAATTGTGTTTGTCACAATGACTTCTTCAAATAAGCCACTAGACAAACGCTCAATTGCAGGTGGAGAAAAAACTGCATGAGTTGCACAGGCATATACCCGACTAGCTCCTTCTTCGCGTAGCAACCGCGCTCCTTCGGCAATTGTGCCACCAGTGTCGATCATGTCATCCACTAAAATTGCAGTTTTGCCCTTAACGTCACCGATAACATTCAAGACTTCAGCGACATTGTGAGCTTGACGACGTTTATCAATAATCGCTAGTGGAGCATCATCTAGCTTTTTCGCAAATGCCCTAGCTCGCGCGACACCGCCGACATCGGGAGAAACAACCACAATGTCAGAAAGTTGTTTACTCACTAAATAGTCGAGCAATACTGGCGAACCATAAACATGATCAAAGGGTATATCGAAATAGCCTTGAATTTGAGCCGAGTGCAAATCCATTGCTAGAACGCGGCTAGCGCCTGCTTTAGTAATCAGGTTAGCCACCAGCTTAGCAGTGATTGACTCCCGTCCTGCTGTTTTTCTGTCAGCACGAGCATAGCCGTAATAGGGAACTACTGCGGTGATTTGTCGCGCCGAAGCCCGACGACAGGCATCAACCATAATCAGCAATTCCATTAAGTGATCGTTTACGGGTTGACAAGATGGCTGGATTAAATAGACATCACAACCCCGAATCGATTCTTGGATTTGAACATAAAGTTCTCCATCCGCAAATCTTTTACGAATCATTGGTCCCAAGTCCATGCCCAGATAACGAGCAACTTCTTGAGACAGTTGTAAATTGGCAGAGCCAGAAAATAGCCGCAGGCGTTGATTTTCAGTCAGTCCTGTTGCAACTGGCTGCATTTTTAAAGTTGCAGAACTCAGCACAGCAGATCCTCGATGTGCATTCATGGCAATCCTATCATTAGATATTTAACAGATTGAACTCAAGTAACCTAAAAAAAACATCTGTGAGTTTTGTTAAAACTTTCATACAAACTTTAAACATTTATCTATAAAATTATCATTGGCTCATTTGTAGTCCTTGTGATAAATAACTTATACGATTGCTTAAATGAACATGAAGTTTTAGAGAAGTATTTCCATAGTTGAGATATTTTGGGCAAAGAGACTCTCAAAAACTCGAATCCTTGTAATTTGCTGAGGTAGAGTGTTTTTTCTACCCATTTACACGAGATTGAGAAATTATTGAACAATTACTCATCAAGTATAAACACTCATAAATTAATATCTTACAAAGCATAAGAATGTTAGCTAAATACTCTATAATTTTAGCTGCAAAAATTATAAACTAAGTAAACTATATTAGTAATTGTAAATCACGCAAAAAACTTAAATAACCTGCCGAACTAGCTAAACTCTCACAGTCAGAGGAAAGAGAAAAACCAAGGAAGCAGGAGAAATAAGGGAGAAATTATGGAAATTCATTTTTCTCAAATTAACCTTGCAGTTCTAACTAACGGTGTACCCAATGTGGTTTAGATAAGCTCTTGAACCAAGGGAAGAAAGGAAATTATTGCCTATAGGACTTACGTACTCATAATGAAAACTAAGCCTTTGCGATTACTACTTTTCTGCTTACGGAGATGCTTTGCTTGTAGATGAGGTGAAATCGTAGCCTGTGCATAAGTCTGTCTAGTATTCTTCGCCCCCTGCCCCGCTGCCCCTCTGCTCGCCTCAACAGATCAGTTTGTTAACCAAACAGTGGGGGTGTACCCGTAGGGTAGGGTAGAATATTGCCGCAGGTAACTGTTTGTCGCCGCTGGAACTTATCTTGGGGTTGACTTCCTTCTCAGTTGCCATCACACTAAACTGATCCATCATGCAACCACCTATTACAGTTGGCACTGTCCTGCAAAACCGTTACCGGATAATCCAAATTCTTGGACAAGGAGGATTTGGTAGAACCTATTTAGCAGAAGATCAGAGGCGTTTTAACGAACTGTGTGCGCTCAAAGAATTGATTCCGGCAACAACGGTAGCTTCTGACTGGGAAAAGGCACAGGAGCTTTTTGGACGAGAAGCTACTATTTTGTATCAAATTGAACACCCACAAGTGCCTAAGTTCCGAGAACGATTTGAGCAAGAGCAGCGCTTATTTTTGGTGGAAGACTATGTTGCAGGTAAAAGCTACCGGACTTTATTAAGTGAGCGCCAAGCTATTGGTCAAACTTTCACTGAGACAGAAGTATTACAGCTACTGCGCTCTTTGTTACCTGTACTAGAGCATATCCACAGTCGCGGCATTATTCACAGAGATATTTCACCAGAAAATATTATTTTGCGAGATAGTGATGGTAAACCTGTGTTGATTGACTTTGGGGTAGTCAAAGAATTGGCAACTCGTTTGCAATCTCCAAATAGTACCGCGCCAGTCACCACCGTCGGAAAATTAGGTTACTCTCCCAGTGAACAAATGCAAGCGGGGCAAGCTTATCCCAATAGTGACTTGTATGCACTAGCAGTTACAGCAATTGTTTTATTGACTGGTAAAGAGCCAAGCGAACTATTTGATGAAAACCAACTCACTTGGAATTGGCAAAGGTGGGTTAGTGTCAATCCGCAATTTGCCCAGGTTTTAAATCGGATGTTGCATCGAATACCAAGCGATCGCTATCAAAGTGCTGCGAATGTAGCCCAAGCGTTACAATCTTTAGATCGCCCCAGTATCTCTAGTCCTGAATTATCCAACCTGCAAACAATGGCTGTTGGTCGTCGCCTTGATCCCATACCACCAGTTACACCCAACAAATCGACTCCCGTAATTCCACCAAGCCGTTCTAGTTCAATTTTAGATAGTCCATTGGCAATCGGGGCAATTGGCAGTGCTGTAGTTATTTTGGCGGGATTAGGTTCATGGGCACTGGTCAGTTCTATCCGCAGTCAATCAAAATCACCAGGAGATGAAGCACCACCACAATCTTTTCCTTCGCCAGTCGTGTCTGGTGGCACAACATTTTCTCCCACCCCCACATCCACTACTGATCAACCAGTTATATCTAGTAAACGCTTGGTTATTAAACCAGATAGTACAACCATAGTTGAAGATACTCTCAAAGCAAATCAAGTTATCCAATACACCTTTTTTGGTGAAGAAGGAGCTAAGTTAACTACATTTATTAACCAATCAAACGGCGTATTGCTAACAATTTTAGATGCTAATCAACAACCAATTGATAACAGAACTCAACAAGTAACATCCTACACGGGTTTATTGCCAGCTAGCGGTAGATACACTATTCAGTTAACTCTGGTTCCCGAAATTACTGAAAGCTATTACAGCCTCAATGTTGCACTAGAAAACCCGATCGCACCAACCCCAACGCAAACACCAATACCTACAGAACCATTAACGCCAACCCCAACATTTCCAGAAATCTCAACACCAATACCAACACCAATAGAGACACCTACACAATTCCCAACTTTTGGCGGAGAAAATAACAACCTACCTAATGACAGCACCTTAGATTCAGTTCCTGATCCAAATAGTTCGCCTTAGCTTTAGGGGCAGAGGAGCAGCACTTCGGCTACTTCGACTACGCGGCAATCGAGTTTCGACTTCGCGGCAGTTGAGCGCAGTCGAAACTCGATTGCCGCGCAGCATTGCACTGAGCCTGTCGAAGTGTCGAAATTCAGCACAAGTTCGCTCAGTGACCAGGGGCTAAGGTGTACACACAAGTCATCTAAAACTGCCCCATTGACTAACAATGCGATTGTATCGGCTGACAGTGCCAATGTCTCGACTAACAATGCGATTGTATCGGCTGACAATGCCAATGTCTCGACTAACAATGCGATTGTATCGGCTGACAATGCCAATGTCTCGACTAACAATGCGATTGTATCGGCTGACAATGCCAATGTCTCGACTAACAATGCGATTGTACTGGCCTGCAAAAATTAACCCACCTGACGTTACACAGCAACTCTAAAAGACTTGTGTGTACACGCTAGGTGACCAGGGGAGGCAGGGAGAGTGGATTTGATTATTGGTTTTTGTGAAATGGTATTACTTCAGTAAAATTATCTTGTTTAAAAGAAATTGTTAAAATCACTACTAATTACTGGCACTGATACGGAAGCTGGCAAAACTGTTTTGACAACTGCATTGGCAGCCTATTATCAAAAATATTACCCGCAGCGTAGCTGGGGAATCATGAAACCAATTCAATCGGGAATTGGCGATCGCGAATGGTATCAAAGACTATTTTCTCTCAATCAATCGGCTGAAGAAATTACACCTTTGTACTTTCAAGCACCTCTAGCGCCTCCAGTTGCCGCAGCTAAGGAAAATCGCCGAGTCGATTTAGCTGTGGTTTGGCAAGCTTTATCAGAACTGCAAAAGCGTCGTGATTTTGTTCTTATAGAAGCTTTGGGGGGTTTAGGTTCACCAGTAACTGAGGAATTAACGGTAGCCGATTTAGCCGCAGAATGGCGTTTACCGACAGTATTAGTAGTACCAGTCAAATTGGGAGCGATCGCTCAAGCAGTAGCAAATGTAGCATTAGCGAGACAAAAAAAGATAAATCTCAAAGGCATTGTACTAAACTGCATACAACCCCGTTCCGATGACGAAATAGCCAACTGGACACCAGCAGATTTAATTCAATCGTTAACAAATACACCTGTTTTAGGCTGTTTACCTTATTTAGATAACCTAGATGATTTAGATAAACTCGCCCAAGTAGCATCAAATTTAGATTTAGAAACACTAACCTTGCTCAATTAAAAATTAAAAATTAAAAATTAAAAATTAAAAATTGATTCGATGTCATTTTTCATTCCCGAAAAGATGCCCCATACTTCGGCTACGCTCAGTACAAGTACCCCATGCCCCATGCCCCCTTAAATAATCCATTCTGAAGAACGTTCGCCCAAATCTAGAGGTATGCTGACAGCTTTGCCGAGTCGGGGGCGATCGCGTGTTTGATTAATAAATGTTTGTACTTGTGCTGTCCCACCAAGGGCATGGAGATAATTAGCAATACTATCTAGATGCTCTTGGTATTCTGCCTCACTCAAAGGAAAAGAAGCTTGTTCTAAGTACTTCCACATTATTTGGAGAAAAATTTTCCCCTGTGTCCGCCGAAACTGGACATCATAAGAATATCCCCACTTATCAAGTAACAGTTGGCGTAATTCCTGTCCTGTCATAGTTTTTCTCAATTAGATTTTACATTTAGTTATGATGTTAAGTTCCGTAACTCAAGTATGATAGGGATATAAAGAAATGTAATGCTAACAAAAAGGATGCTAAAAATATCTTGGAATAAAGAAATATGGCATCTTTGTAGGCGTTAGCATTTCAAGTCAGACAGGGGTTGATTAAGTACTGATACTCTTGTCAAAATGCTTAACAAAATACACAAAAAGCGCGTAGATTATGGCTCAATTTTCTGAATCAATGGACGTGCCCGATATGGGTCGTCGTCAGTTCATGAATCTGCTCACTTTTGGCACTGTTACGGGAGTGGCTCTGGGTGCATTGTATCCCGTTGTTAACTACTTTATTCCACCTGCTAGCGGTGGCGCTGGAGGCGGGACAACGGCAAAGGACGAACTGGGCAACGATGTTAATGTCAGTAACTTTCTAGAAGGCCATAATGTAGGCGATCGCACCCTAGTTCAAGGACTAAAAGGCGACCCCACCTATATTGTGGTGGAAAGCAAAGAAGCCATTGCTGATTATGGTATTAATGCTATCTGCACTCATTTAGGTTGTGTAGTTCCCTGGAACGTAGCTGAGAACAAGTTTAAATGCCCTTGTCACGGTTCCCAATACGATGCAACTGGTAAGGTTGTTCGAGGTCCTGCGCCACTGTCTTTAGCTTTAGCCCATGCCCAAGTAAACGACGACAAAATCGTCTTAACTCCTTGGACAGAAACCGACTTCCGCACAGGTGAAGACCCTTGGTGGGCTTAATGATTTTTGTTTTTTGTCCTTAGTTATTTGTCCTCTAATCAGGATTAATGACCAATGACCAATGACCCTTGACTAATTCATCAGAGAATCGTTGTCCTTATCCTTATAGAGATGAGAAATGCTTGTTCAATAGCGAGTTTAACTCGCAGTGCTAAAGCAATAGTCAAAACATTGCTAATAGCGATCGCTACTGTGACTTTTTTCTTCACCAGCGATCTAATTCTTCCTCAATCTGCTGCTGCTTATCCTTTTTGGGCACAGCAAACCTATCCCGAAACTCCTCGTGAACCGACCGGACGAATTGTTTGCGCCAACTGTCACCTAGCAGCCAAACCAGCAGAAGTGGAAGTTCCTCAAGCGGTACTACCTGACACTGTGTTTAAAGCTGTAGTAAAAATCCCCTACGACACCAACGTCCAACAGGTGGGTGCTGATGGTTCTTTAGTTGGTTTGAATGTTGGTGCTGTATTAATGTTACCTGACGGCTTCAAGATTGCTCCTGAAGACCGCATTTCTGAAGAACTGAAAGAAGAAGTCGGCGACACTTACTTCCAAAACTACAGCGAAGATAAAGAAAACGTCGTCATCGTCGGGCCTCTACCTGGTGAACAGTATCAAGAAATTGTCTTCCCTGTTCTTTCTCCTAACCCCGCAACCGACAAAAACATCCACTTTGGTAAATATGCGGT
The DNA here is from genome assembly GCF_029953635.1 of Halotia branconii CENA392. Classification (NCBI taxonomy): domain Bacteria; kingdom Bacillati; phylum Cyanobacteriota; class Cyanophyceae; order Nostocales; family Nodulariaceae; genus Halotia; species Halotia branconii. Next base: position 1,602,291 of record NZ_CP124543.1, read on the forward strand.
TCATTTGGGTGCTAATCGAGGACGCGGACAAGTTTATCCTACTGGTGAAAAGAGCAATAACTCAGTTTACAGCGCTTCCGCTGCTGGCACGATTAGCAAAATTGCCAAAGATGAAGACGCAGACGGTAACGTCAAATATACAGTGAACATCAAAACTGAGTCTGGTGAAGTTGTTGCTGATACTATTCCTTTAGGCCCAGAGTTGATTGTTTCTGAAGGGCAAGCAGTGAATGCTGGTGACGCTTTAACCAACAATCCCAACGTCGGCGGATTTGGTCAACAAGATGCAGAAATCGTGTTGCAAGATGCCAGTCGAGTGGGATGGATGGTCGCGTTCGTTGCTCTAGTAATGTTAGCTCAAGTGATGCTGGTACTGAAGAAGAAACAAGTTGAGAAAGTCCAAGCTGCCGAAATGAATTTCTAAATTCTTTGGTGAACTATCCATACTTACTGCATCATCAGTAAGTATGGGCTTTTGGTTTCATCGACAGTTACCTAATCATTACTGTAAAACTAGCGCTACTTGAGATTTAATGATATAATAGGAGGCTTTTATTTTTTGACTTGTGGCCAATCATGACAGCAACGGGTAAGGCAACCCAATTCGAGTACAAAGCACTGCACAAGCCTAACCAGCTTATTTATGGGCTAGGTCAGACGGCAGTAATTACAGGATGGACAGTCAAGCAGGCGATCGCTAAACATCTGCAAGTCGAAGATTATGCTGTAATTGGGCAACTTTATTCGCCCACAAGGGGAATAAACTTACTAGTTCGCAATTTGCTGTTTAATCCGCACGTCCATTTTTTGGTTGTTCTCAACGCTACAAAAGAAGACAAGAACGCTGGTGCTGGAGAGTGCTTACTAGACTTTTTTCGTCATGGTGTTGAAGAAGCTGTTAGCGATACTGGGCGCAAAGCATGGGTAATTCGCTCTACTATTCCTGGTTATATTGATATTGAAATTGATATTAATACGCTAGACAAACTACGTCATTCTATAGAGTGTAAAGAAGTAAAATCAATAGAGTCGGCAGTTAGTTTAATTAAATCTTATACAGAATTACAGCCGCTTTTACCTTGGGGAATGCCTGTAGAATTTCCCATGTCTATGGTTGAACCAACTGTTTTACCAGGGTCACGCTATGGACATCGAATAGAAGGCAAAACCATAGCTGAAACTTGGGTAAAAATCATTCATCGAATTAAGACAACAGGAACAATTAGACCAACTGGTTATGATGGGCAATGGCAAGAATTAATTGATTTAATGGCAATTGTCACTGATGAACCTGCCGACTTTTATTTTCCTGAGCCAAATTATTTGCCAATTGACCGTCCTTTTCTGGAAGAATACGTTTCGCAAATTTTAGATGATGCGTCATTAAGAGAAGGGTTGAAATATACTTATGGTCAACGTTTACGTTCCTGGTTTGGACGCGATCAAATTGACCAAGTAATTCATAAATTAATTGGAGAAATTGATGCTGCTAGTGCAGTGATGAATTTATGGGATGTGAAAGATCACGAAAAAGGTGGTAGCCCTTGTCTTAATCATATTTGGTTGAGAGTGGTTGATCGTGAATTATCGCTAACTGCGACTCTTAGAAGTAATGATATGTTTGCCGCATGGCCTGCAAATGCAATGGGATTGAGGGCTTTACAACAACATATTAGAAATGAAATTTATCAGCGTTCTGAGTATGACTTGAAAATGGGGCCACTAATTACTATTAGCCAGTCTGCTCATATTTATGATGATACTTGGGATAATGCAGAAAGGTTAATTACAAATCAATACGCTGCTATTTTTAATCAACGAAGCTATTATGACCCTTCTGGTAATTTCTTAATTGATGTTGATGGTAAAGAGATAGTCGTTACCCATACAACCCCTGGTAGTGGTGAGGTAATTAAGTCTTACCGTGGGAAAAACCCCCTCAACTTACTCAGAGAGATTTGTGCTACCTCTCCAGCGATTCAACCAGAACATACTGGTTATTTAGGTATCGAACTGCAAAAGGCAAGTAATTGTATTAAAAATAATAAGTCTTACATTCAAGATCAATAAAGTTTTAACTTATACAGATTATGCAAGATACTTCCTTAGCCAATGAAAGCCATCAAAGGCCAACATGGGATGAATACTTTTTAATGTTGGCTAAACTTGCAGCAACTCGGTCAACGTGTTTAGCCTTTCCTGTGGGTGCTGTGATTGTAAAAAACAAGCAGGTGGTAGCAACAGGTTATAATGGCTCACCATCGGGTTCGGCTCACTGTACGGCTCAGGGATACTGTTATCCAGGGTTAAATAGCTGTGATGCTAGTAAGACTTTACCATCAAGGGCTGTACACGCAGAAGCAAATGCGATCGCCCAAGCTGCAAAGCATGGAACTTCTACAGATGGTGCAAGTATTTACGTTACCCTAGAACCTTGTTTGTCTTGTTTAAAATTAATTATCTCCGCAGGGATTAAGGAAGTGTTTTATGAAACTTCTTTCAATAGCGGTGAGAAAGTCTTAGTGAGAGATTCCTTTGTCAATGAAGGTTTAGTCGCCCTCAAACAGATTCATTTATCTCAAGTAACCGCACAACAAGCTGCTCAATTTCTCCTCAATCCGACATCTGTTGCTAGAACAGCAAGGTGTGTTCATGAACTCTAACGGTTAACAGTTATCAGTAATGTATCTATCTTGGGTTGAAGTCTTTGACTTTTAACAAGTGGTAGGTTTCATTTGAGGATTTAACCCTGACTGAAACTGTGATAACTGATAACTGGTAATTGATAAATGATTTAAGGTCGATGGCTACGACGGATCTCTGTAATTTGATCTGCTACATCTAGCAGAGTTTTTGGCATTTCTGGCCCTGTAAGAATGATATCAACCTGAGGAGGACGCTTTGTTAAAAAATTTAAAACTTCAGCTTCCGCAACTAAACCAAAGTTAATCGCTAAACTTAATTCATCTAAAACAACGAGAGAATACTTACCTTCATACACTATATGTTGTGTATATTGCCACAATTTTTGTAAAGCTTGATTTTCCGCTTCATCTAAATGTGGTGTATCAATGCAGCGAGGTAAATCGCAGCGAATCCAATCTAAATTTTGTCCTAACTGAATTGGTCGCTCTTGTCCTTGATTGATACCGCCTTTGAGGAACTGCACTACTAAAACTGGTGTACCTTGTCCAGCAATTCTCAGTGCTTGAGCCATAACACTCGTAAAAAAGTTACGGTGCTGGCTAGTGAAAACCTGTACTAGTCCTTCAACTGGATGGGGTAAGCTAAGAGTCGAATTGACATTGGGGGTTTCTAACTGTGCAACCATAGTGGGAAGTTCAAAAAATTACAAAAAATTAAATAGGTTTACAGAGAATAGCTATTGCAAATCTAACTGTATAGTCAATGCTGCTTTAGACGACTGTAGTATATGTGAAAATCTGCTTTATTAGTCAAACACTAGATTTGTGCTGAAGTCAAGAGTAAGTGATATGGGACAAATGGAAAAACGTAGACCGAAGGGCTTGCCGTAGGCTACCGCCAAGGACGCAGCGAAAAGTGTGGTCTTGGGGAGCCAGTCCGTTGCGGGGGTTCCCCCCGTTGAAGGAACTGGCGTGGTTTCCCCCATGAACAACTTTTCAAGACAAAGAACACGAAGTTAAGAGGGTTTTAGGGAGTTATTGCGTAAGTCCCATAAGTGATATTGACATTTTTGTTTTTTGCATGAAACTAGTCATAACAATGAAAATACGTAATTGGTAATTTAATATATTTTCCAAATCTAGAGGTTAAAGATGAAAATAGCTATGTGTTAAATACCCACTCAATATTGGGCAGAACAATATTATGGTGTGATTATTTTTACTAATGAGGAGTAAAGTTTGTGAGATTGGTGATTCTGGGAGGCTCAGGGTCAGGGAAAAGCACTCAAGCACAAAGACTTTGTAGCCATTTGGATATTCCTCAGATTTCCACGGGTGAGATTTTGCGAGAAGCAATGTCTGACAATAAGTTGCTATTTTATCCTGTTAATTCTCCTTTGCAATACAATAACGGCTTTGCTAACGTTAACGATTTAGGTCGTCATGCACAACCTTATATAGCAAAAGGAGAGTTAGTCCCAGACGAAATGATGATTGACTTGATTCGGTTGCGGCTAACAAGACCTGATATCAATTGTGGTTGGGTGTTAGAGGGTTATCCTCGCACTGCCTTCCAAGCCGAAGAATTAGATTTTTTATTGGACAAATTAGGGCAAGAGTTAAACTGGGCAATTTATTTACAAGTACCAGAAGCAGTCATGGTTAGCCGTTCTTTAGGGCGATCGCGTCCCGATGATCAACCCGAAATCGTGCAGCGTCGGGTAGAAGTTTTTTACGATCGCACTGTTCCCATCTTAGAATATTACGACCGTCGCCGTCGTCTGTTGACTATTAACGGTGATCAGTTACCAGACATGGTACAGCAAAACATTTTAACATTGCTCTTAGCTCCTTAACAGTGAACAGTAAACAGTGATAACTGATTTAATGGTATCTGAATGACTACTGACGAGATTGATAGAATGAGATTAGTAGGAATTTTCACAATCTAGCCATCAATAACCATGCCCTCTGAAATTGCTGTAGAGAAGAAAAAATTAAAAAATCCGCCTTTAGAACTGCACTATCTAGGCGATCGCGTGCTACGTCAAGCGGCAAAGCGTATTAGCAAAGTAGATGACGAACTTCGTCAATTGATACGCGAAATGCTACAAACAATGTACAGCAAGGATGGCATTGGTTTGGCTGCTCCTCAAGTGGCAATCCACAAACAATTAATTGTCATCGACTGCGAACCCGATAACGCTGCTAATCAGCCACTAGTGTTGATTAACCCCACCATTAAACAAGTGAGCAAAGAAGTTTGCGTTGCTCAAGAAGGCTGTTTGAGCATTCCCAATGTTTATATCGATGTCAAGCGTCCCGAAGCCGTAGAAATTGCCTACAAAGATGAATATGGTCGCCCCCGGACATTAAAAGCTAATGACTTGTTAAGCCGCTGTATTCAACACGAGATGGATCACCTTAACGGAGTAGTATTTGTAGACCGTGTAGAAAATTCCTTGACTTTGGCACAGGAGTTATCTAAAAATGGCTTCTCGTATCAGGCAGTGAAACCAGTAGCATAGGGGGCTAGTAGTGTATTTAACTCCAAAAAGCGGTTTGTTTTTAGGTGGTTCTTGTGTAACTGCGATCGCAGCGGTAGGTTCAATTTTTGAACTAAGTTACGGAGAACCAGATTTAGGCGTTTTAGCAACTGCAATTATCCTAGGATTGAGCATTCCACTTACAGGATTATTTTTCTTTGCCGCAGTGAGGGACGCACGGGCTAACATGAAGTAAGCATCAGGTACATAAAAAAGGTAAAAGGATGAAGAAAAAAGGCAAAATTCATTCTTTTACCTTTTATTTTTATATTTTCTGCCCTTCTCTTCTCAAAGACACTACAGCAACAAGCAAGTTATCTTCTCTATGCCCAATGCCCCATGCCCCATGCCCCATGCCCTATGCCCCATGCCCCACGCCCTAAAACTATTCCTTTTCCACAGCCCCTAAAGCCAGTAAAGTGTTTTTCTGAGCTACTGTTAACCCTGTTACTCCTGTAATATTCATTCCTTCATAAGGTCTGGGCGGTCTTAGTGTTTTTGAACATTGCCCCGTCACTACATCCCAAACCTTGATCGTCTCATCTTGACTACCACTAACCACAGTTTTACCATCTGCACTGAAGGTCACTGATCTGACCCAACTAGCACCCTGCAAGGTTAATAAACACTGACCTGTGTTGACATCCCATAACTTCACTGTTTGGTCTTCACAGCCACTAGCTAAAGTTTGACCATTGGGACTAAAAGCCAATGACCAGATCCGATTAGTATGTTCTTTTAAAATTAACAGGCATTCACCTGTCTTGACATCCCATAACCTCACTGTTTGATCGTCACAGCCACTAGCTAAAGTTTGACCATTGGGACTGAAAGCTACTGACCTGACTCGATTACCATGACCACGCAAAATTTTCAGACACTTGCTTGTGTGGATATCCCATAACCTTACCCTTTGGTGTTCACTACCACTAGCCAAAGTTCGACCATCAGGACTGAAAGCTATTGACCTCACCCAACTAGTATGTCCTTTCAATGTTTTGAGAAATTCACCTGTGTGGACATCCCATAACTTGATTAGTTGGTCATCACTGCCACTGGCTAAAGTTTGACCATCGGGACTGAATGCTACTATCCTAATGCGACTGCTATGACCGCGCAAGATTTGCAGACAATTACCCCTGTGGACATCCCATAACTTGACTGTTTGGTTTTCACTACCACTGGCTAAAGTTTGACTATCAGGGCTGAATGCTAATGACCTCACCCAACTATTATGTCCCTGCAAAATTTTGAGACACTTACCCGTGTGGACATCCGATAACTTGACTGTTTGCTGTTCACTACCACTAGCTAAAATTTGACCATTAGGGCTAAATGCTACTGTCCTGACCCGATTGCTATTTCCCTGAAAAGTTTTCAGACACTGACCTGTATGGACATCCCATAATTTGACTGTTTGGTTTTCACTACCACTCGCTACAGTTTGATCATCGGGACTAAATGCCACTGACTTAACCCGGTAGGTATGCCCCTTTAAGGTTTTAAGACACTGACCTGTATGGACATCCCATAATTTGACTGTTTGGTCGTCACTACCGCTAGCTAAAATTTGACCATCAGGACTAAATGCTACTGACCATACTCGATTGGTATGCCCTTGCAAAGTTCTAAAAGACTCACCTGTGTAAACATCCCATAATTTGACTGTTTGGTCGTCACTACCGCTAGCTAAAATTTGACCATTAGGACTAAATGCCACTGACCTCACCCAACTGCTATGCTTTTGTAAAGTTTTCAGACACTCGCCTGTGTGGACATCCCATAATTTGATTGTTTGCTTTTCACTACCGCTAGCCAAAATCTGACCATCAGGACTAAAAGCTACTGACCTCACCCGATTAGTATTTTCCTCTAATGTTTTAAAGCAATTACCTGTGTGGACATCCCATAATTTGATTGTTTGGTCTTCACTACCACTAGCCAAAGTTTGACCATCAGGACTAAAAGCTACTGACCTCACCCAATTAGTATGTCCTTGCAAAGTTTTCAGGCAATTACCTGTGTGGACATCCCATAATTTGATTGTTTGGTCATCACTACCACTAGCCAAAATTTGACCATCAGGGCTGAAAGCTACTGACCTCACCCAGATGCTGTGTCCAGTACAAGTAAACAGTAGTTTTCTATCTTCAACTTGCCATAAGTAAGTCTGACCATCAGCATCACCTGTAGCTAAAATTTTTCCATCTGGGCTAAATGCCACCGATGAAATATAAATCAAGTTTTCAGAAAAAACTGATTTAGTTAGATCAGCATCAGCAAAATTGACATGATGTAAATTGACATCTTGTAAATTTGCTTGCCAAACATTGAGACAAGAAAAGTCATAGACGCTTAAATTAGCCTGTAGCTGACAAAGTATATTGAGAATATTTCCGCCAGCATATCCTGGTTCGGGTGGAAATTTTCCTTGCAATTTCGCTAAAATTTGAGCTAGCTGATATTCAATGTTTTGAGGAATGAAAAAAATAGTTAATAATCTATTAATAACTGGTTTAAGTATGAGGTTTATTTGTGCATTCTTAATAAAATCTTTTGCCGTAGCTTCAATCAAAGCATGACTCATGAATAGTTTGATTTTATCTTTGACAATTTCTTGACACACCTCTTCAACCAGCCGCTCAGTCATGTATTCCATGACTACAGGTTGCAGTGTAAACAGTGCAGCATTTTTCTCAATCAAAAATCGTCGCCGTAGAGATGCTAGCGCTTCCAATAATTGCCTTTTTGATAAAGGACTGACAATACTATCTAGTAAGTTTTCTAGCGAAACTGCCTCACGTTTGATTGCAAGCCAATACATAAAGTCTTGTTCTATCGCTGATAAACGTTCAAACTGTTGATCTAATAAATTACGAGTATCACCAAAAATTATTTCTCCTGCTTCCAAAAAAGCGGCAATATCACCACTAAATAGCTCTCGAATTGGCTCAGAAACTAACTTTAATGCTAAAGGATTGCCTGAATAATTCTCAATCAGCTTTGTCCAATCTTGTTTTGAACCAAATAGACCTTTATCTTTAAGAATTTCTTGTCCTTCTATTTCTCCTAAACCAGTTAAAGAAAGGGTTCTAATTAGTGATGTTTCACCTTCTAATGACGCAAGTTCTTGTGGCTTTTCTCTAGAAGTCAAAACCAAGCAACTTTTATGAGGTTCTTCTGCAATGCGTCTAATTAGTTGACCGTAACCTTCGTATTCTTGTTTATAATATCCGGCGCGTAGAGCGATGTCGTTACTGTAGGCATCGCCACCTTGCATAATTGTCTCTACATTATCCAGTACTAAAAGACACCGATGCTTTCGTAAATAATTAATTAGCAGCGTGATTTGATCGTCTAAGGTTTCTGGTAAATCCTTTTCCAGATCATCAGATACAAATCTGATGAAGTTCGCTAATAATTCTTCAATAGGTGGAGCATTGCGGAGGCTTCGCCAAATCAAATACTCAAAATGCTTTGTGACTTCGTCTGCCAATTTTACAGACAAAGCAGTTTTACCAATTCCCCCCATGCCCAAGATTCCCACAAGTCTGTAACTATCTTGGACAATCCATTTCTTCAATCGGGACAGTTCGGCAATTCTTCCATAGAAAACACGCATTTCAGGCGCTTGTCCCCAATCTTGGCGCTTATGAATTATAGGTTTGATGTTTTCTTGATATTCACTAGCGATAACTTGCTGTAACTTAGTGAGTTTTCCGGGACCAGTACCACTGACTTGAAATTTTTTATATACTTCGCTTAATCTTTTGCGTACAGCTTGGGCGCTAATACCCAATTCTTTCGCGGTCAGATTGGGTGATTTGCCTTGGATAGCAAACAATGCTACCTCTAGCTCACTACTAGATAAGCTCCGTTCTTGCGCTAAGTTTAACAGAAAGTCTTCAGGAACGACGCTCATACTCACACCACTCACATTGACACTGATAAAAACTACATTCCCAATGTTATCTCACTATGTGAGAATATAAATCTGTCAAAGTTTGATGACTATTATTTTAGAGTAAAACACCTATTTTAGGCTCTTTGCAGGTAATTTTTGCCTAAGCCTGCCTTGTTACATCTTGACTAGTAACTTACTTGTATATTATGCTTATTCCAGTAACTTAGTGAGAAAAGTTACGATCAACTTGAAAGAAACTTCGTGAATAAGAGGTAAGCTTAAGGCTAAAACCGTTAATTAACCGTTTAGGGGTTGATGCACGTAATTTCCGTTCTACATCATTACGGGCATGAAGCACCTAATTTAAATTTCTTGTTTCACCTTGTAATTGATCTAAGACAATCATTTTCACCATCTGCAAATACTAAGACAACTATTGTTACCATGCAAACTTTACTTAAGTTTGATGGAACTGCTACGTGCCTTGACTCACTAGGAGCAACGCCGTGGGCATTTGCTCCTTCTTTAGAGCAGTTGATGGTGCGTTTGTGCTTTTAATTCAACTCTCAAAAACAGGACAAAAATGATGAAAACAGAGCTTAAAAATAAACAAAACCGACTTTTAAAGTGGGCAAGTAAGGGACTTAAGTACTTTTTACTAGCTTTACTTGGTTGTGCGATCGCTTTTGTTGTCTCTCATGCTTTCAATATTGTCTTCATGATTAAATTACTGCAATCCTTAGAACTATGGACATGGTTTTTCAGGATTGCAGTATTTTTGTTTTGTTTGTTTGCGATCGCCATGATGATTGAGTCTTGGGGTTAATTTTTACCCCACTCATCAGCAGAAAGTTTGCTATTAGATACCCATGACGAATTTAGTCACCTTTGGCTAACTTGCACTTAGCCAGAGGTTTCCCACTAACTAGGAGATTATATCATGTCAAAGCACAAAAGTAACGGTTCTGACGGAGAAAATCTATCGCCAATTTTAGTTATTTTAATCGCAGGGTCAATCTCTTTAGCAATCGTTAATAAAGACAATCATCCTGCTTATTTTGACATTGTGAAAATAGCGATGGCTTATAGCTTTGGCTGTAGTAAGTCTACCCAAAAAACAAAACACTTCCCTGATCAAGATGAGCAAGACCAAAACTAGTTGAGATAGCAGTTTTGGAGGCTATCTATAAAATGTGTTATCCAGTACATAATTTTTATGGATAGACTCCAACAGGTGAGTTATATCTTGGCGATCGCTTCTAAAATATAATCATGGTCTCAACTCCTACTCAACTCTTACGACTGTCTCAAGGACATCTCAATTTACTAGCAACTTGTCCGCGTAAATTCCAACACACTTATCTAGAAAAGCTGCATTCCCCCTCAGACCCCGAACATGAACAAAAGCAGACTTTAGGTAGTCGCTTTCACTTGCTAATGCAGCAACAAGAAATGGGTTTGCCAATTGATAGTTTTTTAGCCACGGATACTCAACTACAAACCTGGATGACGGCCTTTGCTAATGCTGCACCAGAAATTTTAACGCCTGTAACTAATAACCAAACTTTCCGCGAAAGCGAACACTACCGTACTCTACAAGTTCAAGATTATTTACTAATTGTTGTCTACGATTTATTAATTGCCACTCACCAACAGGCACAGATTCTCGACTGGAAAACTTATCCTCAACCACCAAATAAACGCAAGTTAGAGCAGAACTGGCAAACGCGACTTTATTTGTATGTGTTGGCTGAAACGAGTCAATACTTGCCAGAAAATATTTCTATGACTTATTGGTTTGTGCAATCGCAAGGCAAACCAAAAAATACTAAATTCAATTACAATACTCGCCAGCACGAAGAAACGGCAAAAGAACTTAATCAACTGTTGAGTCAGTTAACTAATTGGCTAGAAGCTTATCAACATAACAAGCAATTTCCGCAAGTACGAATAGGTAGTAAAGCTTGTAATTATTGTCAATTTGCCACACGATGCGATCGCACACAAGTCACCGAAGAAATAGTAAAAGATTTGTTGCCTAGTCTTGACAACATCCAAGAAGTATCAATATAAAAAATCCTATCCCCTGGGATAGGATTTTGGGCATAGGGCATAGAGAACTTGTACTGAGTTTAGCCTGAGCGCAGCCGAAGGGCGTAGCCGAAGTATGGGGCATAAGGAAGAATCATCAATGTTTAATGCCCCGTAATATTTTTAGATAAAATTATGCGATCGCGTAGTTGTTAACTACATAATAGTTCTACGCACTTTTAGCATTTTCTTCTGCAACCGCTTTCAAACGGCTAAGGGTGCTTCTACGGATGCGATCGCTTTTACGAACACCACCAGCCATTTCATACTCACGGCTGTCTTTGCCGTATTTTACCGCAACTGCCAGCAGCATTTTTTCAGACAAGGTACTCAAGTTTTTTTCTAGCAGTTCAATATCAGTTCTAGAAGCATCAATCACAGCTAGGGCGGTATTATGAGTATCGAGTTTAGCAGTTAACTGTTCAATTTGTTGTATCATATTTTGCAAGCTATTAGCATCACCAAAATCTATATTTGGATCAATAGCTTTAAGTCCAGAAGCTCTGAGTTGAGCTTTTGCCAGAACGCGAGATGTGCGCTTTGCGCGAGGCATAGATTTACTCCTAATAAAGGTTCTAGTGTTAGCTTGTCTTAAACAAGCTGTAATCTGGCTCAGGGTAAATCACAAAAATTAGTGTTTTAATTAACAAAGCATTTTTTGAAAAATATGTAATTATGCTTAAGCTGCTAGTAGTTGCAACTCACCAAAGAAAACGCAACTATTAACCGCCTATGACAACATCTCAGCACATAAAATCAACACATTGATCACCAATGGGTTGAGGTTTTCTATGTATGAGGTAGCGTTAATAAGAAACTCTGCGTTGTTCGTCACAAATTAGTTAAGGTTTTCTATGTATAAGGTGGCATTAATAAGAAACCTTACGTCGTTCGTCACAAATCAGTTAAAGTTCTCTATGTATGAGGTACTGTTGCTAATGAAAGGTAAAGTTAGCAGTTGCTTCAGCAACGTTGACAGCGATAGTCGTAGGCGTAGGTTGGGTAGAACGTAGACACCCGAAAGGTGGCTTCCCGAAGGGTAGTGAAACCCAACATCTACAGGGTTTTAATGATCTATTTCCAATATGTTTGACAATAACATTGGCTGCGTAGGCGATCGCCTAATATTCTCTAGAAAAATCAAAACCTAAAAACTTTCGGCTTGACAAAAATATAACTGTTAAAATCAGCATAATGGTGTTAAAACGTGAGAAAAAAACACCCAGTAGGAGAAAAATGCCAGCCATTGTTAAACTACAACTCTCCTTAGAAGCATTAGCAGAAGCAATATCTTCTCTTGATTTACAAGAAAAACGTCAACTTCAAGAACTAATTGAGCAACAAATTTTTGAAGCCGAAGAAGCGTTGTACGAAGACGATGCAGAAACACTCGCAGAAATTGAAGGTGTTCGCGCTGAGTATAAAGATGGTGAGTCCGTGACTATAGATGAATATCTTGCTAACCGCTCAGAGCAGAGATAATGAGTTATACAGTCGTTATTTCAAGATCGGTACAAAAGCAGATTGATAATTTAACTGAAGATATTACCCTGCGTGTGATTGAGAAAATTCAAAATCTAGCTGCAAAACCGCGTCCCGATGGAGTTGTCAAGTTAAAAGGTGCTGATAACGAGTATCGTATCCGTATAGGTAATTACAGAGTCCGTTATGAGGTTGACGATGAAAGTCAGCTAGTACAGATTTTGCAGTGTAAGCATCGGAAAGATGTTTATAGAAAAAGTTAACGTTAAATTTAGTAGGAGACACTTAGGAGTATCAGCCTTGGCAACCATTACCGATATTGGCACACTAATTAACCATAACCCAGGTGGTATTTTTGGCGTTGCTGATTAATGGGATGAATTTTGTTTCGCGCAAAGGTGCAAGAAATTTAGGTTTACTATTGGTGAACAAGCTCAATTCATACCGCATTTATGCAATGCGGTATTTTTAAGTACTTAGATTGAGGAATAAGTTGAGCGATCGCATTTTGCCGAGAAGCGATCGCACTCAATACTTTTGAGAATGGAGAAGGCGATCGCATTCCCCAAATCCCAATGCTGTAAGTCCACAAATCCCGCCTGCATCACAAAAGCGTCAAACAGCAAGTGGATTGTTATGTCCCTAACTAACTTTTTTTTTGAGGAATTAGATGAATGAGTGTACGTAGTGCGTGATTTACTGCTTCTGCATTCGGAAAAAATTCTCGAACATCTGGATCGAGCATGATTGCACCTTCTGGCATTGTCAAGTACTGTACTACGGTTGTGCCATCTGCTTGATGAATTGTTACCGTATGTCCTTGTCGATAATCTTGATGATGTTTTCCCCGCACACCACCTGTAAAATCGTATTCAGGTAGCATATCGTTATCTGGGGTTTCAACATGAGAATTATTGTTGTTCATAGGTGCTTCGTTCTCTAGCTGTAGCTTTGTTTTCATCCCATTCAAACTCTAGTGCCACATTACTCCCTACAAGATTTTTATCCTAACTGGAAAATTCCAGATAGTTCTAATGAATTGCGATCGCCCAAACTCTATAATTTCCTAAATCGCCCAAAAATTCCGCCTGCATCACAAATACCGTCGGAATGCGATCGCTCGTCAGTAAATAAACTACTCACCAACAAGTTTCAGTGCTGACTCTACAACTTGTGTACTGACTCTAAAACCAACCTTAACCAGTTGTGTGAAAATCGGTCTAGCTGCTGGTACCTTTCCTTCCCGTTTAGCAAGTAGAATCACACCCAGAGTTCCCCGCACAGGAATCTCTAAAGCAAGTGCCGCAGTTTTTGCAACGCGGTCATCTAAAATTGCTTCAGAACCAGGATGGTGATAAATCCACGAGAGAACGTGACTTTCTCCCAAACCAAGACCCCATGCAGCAATCACCGGATCGACTTGTTCCACATCTTGAATATAGCTAGTTCCTGCATTCAAAATCCAGAGTTTTGCAGGATCATTATCCGGTGCAATACAGATTTCTTGAACAACGCCACTAGGAATAATAACTTGATCGCAAAGTTCAAACAGCAAATTAACTTGATTAATCTTAGTCAGTACAATCAATGGAGAAGTATTCACAACCCATCGTCTAGTCACGCGCTAACTCCTGAGCTAATTCTTCGGGAGTTACTTGAAAAGGTGAAACATTATAGCGATGGAGTGCTTCTAGGAATTGGTGACGGCTAACTCCAGCAATTTCAGCAGCCTTAGATTGAGAAACTGTACCAACTTCATACCACTTGACAGCCGCCGCTAAACGCATTTCTTGAACAAACGTTTCTGGATTACTGCGGAGTGCTGAAAATACATCATTGGGAAGGTCGATGCTAACTTGTATGGTCATAAATTCAGTGGAATTGGCAGTTTGTTTTTAGGCTAAGGCTAACATTACTTTTATTCAATACACAATGTTTAATGGTGATGTTGGTAAAGAAGGCTGATGAATGCGATCGCAGTTTGCAAGAGAAAACGCGTAGACGCAACGCGGCTTGTCGTAGACATCGCCTATTTTGGAATGTGGAGGTATGAAAGCATAGTAGGGTGAGCATTGCTCACCAGAACCCTAAACCAAACTACTATATAAATTCTTATGAACACTGCCAAACTTAGCACTGATGGCACACACCAAATTGTGATTTTGCCCGAAGATTTTCAACTCACTGGCACAGAAGTTTATATTAAAAAAATTGGTAATGCAATTATTCTTATTGCCAAAGATAACCCCTGGCGATCGCTTATTGACAGTCTAGACAATTTCTCTGATGATTTCATGACTAATAGCGATCGGCTACTCATCGACACCAGAGAGAGTTTATAAATGCGATACCTCGCATTCTTGGGCTGTAGTTATTAAAGAACTGGGTTGAGTATCTGTAAACAGGCACTGCACTTTGCCTTAAAACTATAAATACTGTTCTTTAAAATTACGAATTACGAATTACGAATTACTTCCACCATCGCCCTACATCTATAATTGCATGGGCAACTTCTGCCGTTGCAACTTCACCACCTAATGCAAAGATAACTGGAAACAATGCTTTGATATCTGCCAGCAAATTAGGACGAGTGCGAAGAGACAACTCATCAAGTGTATCTTGCCACACAGGGAAAAGTTTAGTATTCGGCATTTTTGACAGACCTGAAGCTAAGGCACCGAGGGCATCGGCACGATGTGACTCATCCTGAATCGCCCTAGCGGCGGTGAGTGCTTCTGGCAAAACCTCTGGCAGTTTGTCGGCTAAGGCACTGAGGGCAGAGGCGCGATATTTTTCATCCTGAATCGCCCTGGCGGCGGTGAGTGCTTCTGGCAAAACCTCTGGCAGTATGTCGGTGGCTAAGGCATTGAGGGCATAAACGCGATGTAACTCATACTGAATCGTCCTGGCGGCAGCGAGTGCTTCTGGCAAAACCTCTGGCAGTTTGTCGGCTAAGGCATTGAGGGCATAAACGCGATGTAACTCATCCTGAATCGCCCTGGCGGCAGCGAGTGCTTCTGGCAAAACCTCTGGCAGTTTGTCGGCTAAGGCATTGAGGGCATAAACGCGATGTGACTCATACTGAATCGTCCTGGCGGCAGCGAGTGCTTTTGGCAACAACTCTGGTGGCAGTTTGTCAGCTAAGGCACTGAGGGCATCGGCGCGATGTGACTCATACTGAATCGCCCTGGCGGCACTGAGTGCTTCTGGCAAAACCTCTGGCAGTTTGTCGGCTAAGGCACTGAGGGCATTGGCACGATATTTTTCATCCTGAATCGCCCTGGCGGCAGCGAGTGCTTCTGGCAAAACCTCTGGCAGTTTGTCGGCTAAGGCACTGAGGGCATTGGCACGATATTTTTCATCCTGAATCGCCCTGGCGGCAGCGAGTGCTTCTGGCAAAACCTCTGGCAGTTTGTCGGCTAAGGCACTGAGGGCATCGGCGCGATGTGACTCATACTGAATCGTCCTGGCGGCAGCGAGTGCTTCTGGCAAAACCTCTGGCAGTTTGTCGGCTAAGGCATTGAGGGCATCGGCGCGATGTGACTCATACTGAATCGTCCTGGCGGCAGCGAGTGCTTCTGGCAAAACCTCTGGCAGTTTGTCGGCTAAGGCATTGAGGGCATAAAGGCGATGTGACTCATCCTCAATCGCCCTGGCGGCAGCGAGTGCTTCTGGCAACAACTCTGGTGGCAGTTTGTCAGCTAAGGCACTGAGAGCATCGGCGCGATGTGACTCATCCTCAATCGCCCTGGCGGCAGCGAGTGCTTCTGGCAAAACCTCTGGCAGTTTGTCGGCTAAGGCACTGAGGGCATCGGCGCGATGTGACTCATCCTGAATCGCCCTGGCGGCAGCGAGTGCTTCTGGCAAAACCTCTGGCAGTTTGTCGGCTAAGGCACTGAGGGCATAAACGCGATGTGACTCATACTGAATCGTCCTGGCGGCAGCGAGTGCTTCTGGCAACAACTCTGGTGGCAGTTTGTCAGCTAAGGCACTGAGGGCATCGGCGCGATGTGACTCATCCTGAATCGTCCTGGCGGCAGCGAGTGCTTCTGGCAAAACCTCTGGCAGTTTGTCAGCTAAGGCACTGAGGGCATCGGCGCGGTCTAACTCATACTGAATCGCCCTGGCGGCACTGAGTGCTTCTGAAAATGCTAGTTTTTCTAAATTTGGTGGCAAATATTTGATTAGCTTTGCTAAGGCTTTGACTTTCCTTTCTAGTTCTGGATTTTGCAAAGCGTAAGCCAGACCTTGTTCAGCAGTCCACAGATTATTTTTGACTAATGCAATCAGCAATTCAACTGGTAAATTAGCTGCCAAACTATTCAGGGATGCAATCATCAAAGCATAGCGACACTGCAAACCCATCACTTGGGGCAATGTTGACTCATTCCAATTCGCTTGGGCTAATTCCCAAGCACGAGAAATATCCGTGATGTAACCTCCTGCTTGCCCCAATTTCTCCCGCATTTCATACCAGCCATTATTCCCACTCGCTGACTCTTCCCGCAATAACGAGTGAATCTCTTCAAAGAGTCCCGCCTTTTCCAAATGCCATACTAAATGCTGATGAATGTAACCATCATCAGCCAAGGTATGCCATAAATTATTGTGGGTTTTCTGGCGATATTTCTCCAAAAAAGCAGCGTGAGCAGCAATCAGATTTAAACCTAACCCTGGCAAATCTCCTGTCTGCCTTGGCTGTGGCGCAGCAGTTAACAAATTACAGGCTAAATCATGGAACAAGTCATGTAACCGATAGGTAGGCGTACCATCAGCAAGGGGTACTCCTGTTAATAACAATGCCTTATTCCGTAAATATTGCAACATCTTGGCAGCATCACGCTCATCCATCTGCCACAGCGTCGCCGCCATCATCCTATTAATGTTGACATCCTCCGGCAACACCCCCAACCAAGCAAAATGCTGTTGCTTTTCTAATGGCATTCGCTTGATACTCAAGTTTAATGATGCCGTTAAACTCAAGCGTTTTAAACTCGCCTCATCGGTAATTTCTTCAGCTTCCGGGCGGTCAAAACTGGTTAATCTCGCTACCTCCTGCCGAATATCCGCCAATAGTTCATCCCAAGTTGTACCACAAGCAACTTCGGCGGCTGCAAGTTCTAATGCCAAGGGGAGATAACCTACACCTTGAGCTAAATTTTGGGCTGACTGACGTTCTACACCTGTAATCTCCCGTCCTAATTTTTTTGTCAGCAATTCCATTGCCTGAGTATCTGTCATGATATCCAGGTTGTAGATGCTAGCTGCTAAGGCATCAGCAATTACCCTTTCACGGGTGGTTACTAAAACTTGACAACGCGACCCACCAACATTAAATGCTTGAGCATCTTGCGTATTCCAAGCATCGTCAACTACCAGTAATACAGCCTTGTCATAAAGCAGTGTCCGCAGATGGGTGGAAGTTGCTTCTACACTGGTAGGTTTAAAGCTATGGTCTCCTAGTTCCTGCACCCAACCACTCAATAAAGAAAGCACATTGGGTTCCTGTCCTAAAATTGCCCACAAGATACCGTCACAAAAGCAAGTTTGGATTGCTTCATCATGGGCTAAAGCCATTGCTAATGTAGATTTACCCACAGAACCCAAGCCGTGAATTGCAGTAATTACTAAAGCACGACTATCTAATGACTCTGTGAGGAGGCGAGTTTTTAAATCATCACTATATTCTGGGCGTTCTACAAAGTGTGTCGGTAAAGGTGGCGCTTGAAAGATACGGTAAGCAGAATGAGCAATATTAGTATTAAGAGGATAGTGCTTTTTAAGCGCAGCAATCAAATCCTCAATTGCTTTTGTAGGGTTTTGCCAGTAGAGAGCAATACATTCATCAAAACTAAATTTCCCGACATCAGCATCCTCTTCCATCTGAAGACAAAAAACCCGCGTTTGTCCACCATAAGTCTGCTGTCTGGCTGCGTTCACAATCTGAGATGCCCAAGTGGTTCCCAAGGCTCTACTCGTCCCACACAATATTACTGCCCCGCCAGCACTCAGAACTTTTGAGACTTCCTCGGTGAATGACTCCCCCACCATTACAGTTCCGCGATGCACTACTTCATAGCCAGCCTCACGGATGGGTGTTGCCAATTCTTCCGCTAAATCTTCTTCCTTTGGGTGATGGGCAATATAAACTTGCCAGTTGCTCTGACTCATTTGATTGCCCGCAGCAGTTCAGATATGCCTTGTGACCAGTCTTTAACTAAATCTGCATACTTAATATCGGCTAGAATAGCTGGTGGTTTTCCTCCTGTGAGCAAAATCGGCAATACTTTTACTTGGTGTCCTGACAACTGTCGGGCTAACACAGACATCCACTCACGGTTTACCCAAGGCGACATCTCAGACGAGGAATAACACAACACTAAATACTTAGACCCTTCTAGCCCTTGGTCAACACGCTCAACAATCGAATCGCCTATGTCTATCTTCCATTCATCAAACCATACTTCATGCCCAGCATCTTTTAATTCATTCGCCAGTCGTTCAGCTTGTTGAGCATCACTTTTACGATGACTGATAAAGACATTAGGCATAAGTAAATTCTTGACTTGAATGATATTAATTTAACAAATATATAGCAGCCCTAAATTATTCGTGAACAACAAACTAGATCCCCGACTTCTTTGAGAAGTCGGGGATCTAGAGTGAAAAACCAAACTCTGATTTAACATTCCAGCGCTTACCGTCGTGTAATAGCAGTGTTAAATTTTCAGCAATAAACTCAAAATGTAACTGACGTTGGGCAAACTCTGGCCAAGCAGCTTTAAAGTTTTGCCGAGTTAAATCTCGAAACGCAATCGTCATGTGAGGAGCAAAAGGGCGCGTTTGAGAAACTTGATCAACAATACTCAACTTACTTTCTGTATACGCCACCAAATCAGCTTGTAAATTCAAAAGCTCTTGACTTCTAATAACATTAATATAGATAACGCGGGGTGCAAAGGCTGCATAACCGCTGAGGGTTATAGGTATTGACTGCTGTTTTGTGGCAAACTCGCTTAAAGATGCTTCTAGTAGTGGCACATCTGCATCTGGCCATTCAAAGGGCGGTTGCAAGGTAATGTGAGGCGGAGATTTTTGGGCAGCGCGACTGCCATAGTTATCAGCAAAGTACTGTTTAACTTGTTTGGCATACTCTTGAATATGCCGAGGCGGTAGAAGGGCAATGAAAAAACGGCTCATCGCATTTCAGTGAACAGTCAAAAGAGGCAGGGGAGCAGGGGGCAGGGAGCAAGGGAGAAAGCAACAGACAAAGCTTGTTACTTTGCCCCAGCAAGAGCGCCCTTTTAGGGCGGGGCTTTATACCCATGTTCTGCTCTGCTCCACGGCTTCGGGCAGGGCTTGCTCCCCTTGTTCCCTGCCTCGACGAATAAATTTAATTTTGTCCAACTACTTATTAGTTTATTTTGAGCAGCGATCGCCTCAAAAATATACAACTATATTTACAATACAAAATTCTCAGAGGTTGCCAGCAGATGCCTTGGTTTGTCAAAATTGAAGCCGGTACAGTCGATAAACCCCTCTTTGACCAATACGTACCCGCCCATAAAGCCTACGTTAAAGAGTTAATTGCCAAAGGACACAAAGCCCGGACAGGTTATTGGGCGCAGTTGGGAGGAGGCATGTTGCTGTTTGAGGCGAACTCAATGGATGAAGCTCAAACGATTGTCGCTGCTGACCCATTGGTAAAAAACGGCTGCGTTGACTATCAACTTTACGAATGGAAAATTGTAGTCGAATAACACACACTTACTGAACTTTTGGTGTTATGCTTTTAGTAGACCTGGATCTATGCGACTGCAACGCCTAAACTTTGTCAGAACCGGAAGGTAGCAGCAATACGGGATGCTTGGGGTAGGCGTAGCCTCCGGGTCGCCCTATTTGTTAGGAGCGTTCAGCAGCAATGGCTGGTTTTGGTGATATTGTTCAAAAAGCTTTTTACCTCGGTGTCGGCTTAGCTTCTTACGCAGGTGAGAAAGCTGGGGGAAAATTAGCAGAACTGCGATCACAAGTCCAAAAACTGGCAGATGAAATGGTGGCAAAGGGCGAAATGAACACCGAAGAAGCCCGCCGCTTCGTCGAAGAAATGATGAAGCAAGCTCAACAGCCCCAACCACCCAGTGAAACCTCAGACAAAACACATCCTTCTGAACCTCGCCGCATCGAAATCTTAGAGGAAGACGAAGAACCAACTGTTAAACAACCCTCAACCGAGAATGTAGATCATTTGCGTCAGCAAGTGTTAGAACTGCAAGAAGAGTTAAAAAAACTGCAAAACGATTAAATCTAAAAGCGACTTTTTAGCTTGAGTGATCGTAGTCAGCAGGGCTTTGGCATGACGCTATGACCAAAGGCTTTATAATATACATTGCCTAGGGTGTACTTACAGTGCTTCACGCCGGGCAGCATTAAAGGCGTAAAGTTTATGGAACAATTGCAGAAAGATTTAACAGAAATTGTAGAAACAGTAGCTGGTGAAGTAGAGCTATTCTTCCTAGGAATGAGTGAAATGGTAGATGCCTTTTTTGATCTGACGGAAGAAATTACTGAACAAGTACAAAGTACTTTTGTCACTGAAGTTGATCAGTATTTACAGGAATTAGCTGAACCGTTTTTTTCGGAAACTTACTGGGAACTAGAAGACATCATGGCAGACTTAGATCCCGGTTTTCCTTACGAAGTTGAACCCACACCCGAAAAAAATGCAGCCTGTATAGGTTGTAATAACTACCACGGTCAAGTGTATGGCGGTAACTTGTTAGTTTGTGCCATGCATCCCCACGGATGGGACGATGAAAGTTGTCCAGACTGGGAACGGGAGTAAGAGGCAGGGGGGCAGGGAGCAGGGAGCAGCACTTCGACTACGCTCAGTGACCGGGGCAGGGGAGATAAATAACTACTGACAACTGACTATTGACAACTAACAAATGACTATTGACAAATCATCCGAAACTGTGTATCAGCCAAATTCAGAAATGAAGTATGGCGAACGGGAAATTGCCGAAGGGCAATTAATTACATTTCCTAATCCCCGTGTGGGCAGACGATACGATATTAGTATTAGTTTGCCGGAATTTACATGCAAATGTCCGTTTTCTGGCTATCCTGACTTTGCCACAATTTATATTACCTACATCCCTGACGAACGGGTAGTAGAGTTAAAGGCGCTTAAACTTTACATTAACAGTTACCGCGATCGTTATATTTCTCACGAAGAATCAGCTAATCAAATTTTGGATGATTTTGTTGCAGCTTGTGACCCTTTAGATGTGACAGTAAAAGCAGATTTTACCCCCCGTGGAAATGTGCATACTGTTGTAGAAGTACGGCATCAAAAGCAATAATTTCATTAACGTTTGTGTGAGGAAACGTTTAATGAATAGGGTCGCTGTATTTGGTAATGCTGGAGGCGGTAAATCTACTCTTAGCAAACGTTTGGCAGAAATGACTGGTTTGCCCTTGGTTGCTATAGACCTTCTAAAATATAAACCAAGCGGTGGAGAAGTCCCATACGAGGAGTATAAAGCTGTTCATGATCAACTCCTTCAGCAAAACCAGTGGATCATTGATGGATACGGTTCATTAGATACAGTGTGGGAACGCCTAGAAATTGCAGATACCTTAGTGTACTTGGATATGCCAGTTCTCCAACATTATTGGTGGGTAACTAAGCGATTCTTGAAAGGATTTCTAGTACCACCAGAAGGTTGGCCTAAGAATAGCCCGCTTTTGCAGGGTACACTGAACAGTTACTATACTGTTTGGCTGTGCAACAAAAAGCTAACTCCTAAGTACCGAGAGTATGTAAATCAAGCAAAAGAAACTAAGAGAGTTTACCATCTTCAGTCTCCTAATGATGTGGAAGAGTTCTACCGGACTATTAAAATAGTGAACAGTGAACAGTGAACAGTTATCAAGTAGCTTTTGACTGAAAACTGATAATTGTTAAAGGAGAACTAGCGAAATCAAGTTGTCGTCTCTTAGCTGCTATTCGGCAATCTTTTTGGTGGCAGACTGTATCTTAACTACAACTTTTTTAGATAGAGGAATATATCCCAGTTCCAGACTAGATTTTTGCCCCTCAGTTACAGCCCAGTTCACAAAGTTTTTTAATGCTTGAGCTTTAACTGGATCTTGATATTGTTTATAAGTTAACAGCCAAGTGTAAGTGACGATGGGATAAGATTGGGCATCTGTAGGATCGGTAATAAAAGCAATTAATTTATCGGCAGGTAATGTCACTGCTTCTAAAGTTTTAGCCGCCGATTCTGGTGTGGGTATGATGTAATTGCCAGATTTATTTTCTAAAGCAGCAATAGGGATTTTATTTTGTGTCGCGTAAGCGTACTCCACATAGCCAATAGCGCCTGAGATTTGCTGAACCTGGGCGGTAACACCTTCATTACCCTTAGCACCAATTCCTACTAACCATGCTATGGATTTACCAGCCCCGACTTTGCGTTTCCATTCTGGGTTGATAGCGCTAAGGTGTTGCGTCAATACGCTTGTAGTACCACTACCATCAGCTCGGTGTACAACTTGAATCGGGAGATTGGGCAAATTTATCCCTGGATTAGCTAAAGCTATTTGAGGATCATGCCAATTTTTAATTTTGCCTAAGAAGATATTTATGTAAACTTGGCGTGATAGCTTTAGGCCAGTTGGTATCTTAGGAAGATTGTAAGCTAAGACGATCGCCCCAGCAGTTACGGGTAAAGCAATTACTCCCTGTTTAATTTTAGCTGCTTGTTCATCGGTAATTGCTACATCACTAGCTGCAAAGTCTACAGTCCCATTGCTGAGTTGCTGCACACCAACGCTGCTCCCTACCGATTGATAGTTAATTTCTACGTTGGGGTTTTGCTGGTTGTAATCTGCAAACCAGCGTTGATATAAAGGTGCAGGAAAACTCGCTCCAGCACCAATCAAGGAAACATTCTTCGTCCTTCTATTTTCAGCCGTGCAGGATGTGATACTCAACAAGATAGCGATTATGCTCAGAAGGCAAGCTCGTCGCTGAAATAAAAGTTGAGCAGACATATAAATCTTTGGTTTCAATGTTTAATAAACAGCCTTTTTAATTCGTAATTCGTACCTCGACTTACTTCGACTACGCTCAGTACAAGTCGCTCGGCAACCTAATTCGTAATTTTTGCCTTTGCTAAAGTGGTGGATTAGATGCTAGAGATTCTGTTGTGTTGGTTTGATCGTCATTTTTTGATGGTGAACTTAGCTGATCTAAAATATCTAAAACTTCCTGTTCAAAAGCCACCTGAGCGCGATTTGTTTTACCGCCGACATACAAGCGATCGCCTTTTTGTAATGCCCAAATTTGTGAATGCGAAAAGTAGCTCATCACTGTACCTAACATCAGCACAGCAAACCCTGAGTAAACCATCGGTATACCTGGGTCGGATTTTATTTGCAAGCCTGTACTACCAATTACATCCACGATTTTGAGATTCACACCATTCACTTTGGCAGCCATGCCAGTACGCACAGTATCAACTAATTTCCCAGTGGCATCATAAATTAACACCATGCCTTGCAAGTCTTTGGCAATTAAAGACACACCCTCACTTAAATCTGGCTTTGTCGGAATCCAACTTCCCCAAATCCGTCCTTGACCGTTAGTGTTTAATAATGCCATTGGTAACTGAAAAATGGGGCTTTTATTAAATTGAATCCTAACTGCTGAAATTCCCCAATCAGTTTGATAGAAAGTTACGCCATGATAACGTAATGGCTGATTCACAAAAATCTTTTTGTGGTCAACTTCTTGTCCTTGATTATTCAAGACAGACATATCTGAATAAAACTGATCAATTCCGCCAGTGGGAGTGTAATCAATCCAAAAACGATTGACGCGCACAGACCAATCTTTCAGCATTTTAGTTGATGCCCAAGGCCCCGCATCGACGATATTTTGTACCTGAAATGTATTGCCACTAGCAACCATTTCCTGAGCCATAAATCCAGTCATTGCGCCCAAAATTCCCCCCAGCAAAATAGTCACAATGCCCACATGGACAATGATGGGGCCGATGCGTCCGACTATTCCTTTGCGGGCATAGAGAATATTACTGTTTTCTTGAAAAATTTTATAGCGGCGCTTTTGTAAGATTTCATTTAGAGAATTGAGAGAACCAGTATCTAATTCTGCGCTCAAAGCTAATTTTTGAAATTGTCGTGGTTCTTCATAATATTTCCAGCGACGGGCAGCTTTTAAGGCTGGTAACTGACGAGTGAAAGTACAAGCAGTTAAGCTAGTGCCGAACAAAATCAGTAATGACAGGAACCACCAAGTACGATACACATGGTCTAACCCGACTACTTGGATGACCTTCCAAGTCAAAAAACCAAATAAGGCAGGATGTTCAGGGTAGTTAGCTTGATAGAATGCGGGTGAGCGACCTTGCTCAATCACAGTACCGCTGATGCTGAACAAAGCGATTAATAACAAAAGGGCGATCGCTAGTCGTAAATTTGTCAGTACAGGCAAAAGCTCTTGCCGTAAAAATCGCCCAGGTATTGACCACCAACGTAACTCTGTGGACGGGGAATCATCTAAAGTCATTGCTTAAAAACTGCCAAAGGGAATGCGAGAAATTAAGGAAAACACGCCAAATCCTACCAACAGCACACCACTAACCGGGTTAATCCATCCAGACCAGCGCCGTAACTCCAGTAACTTTTTGATAGAAGCCGTAAAAGTGCCTGCCAAAATCAAAGGTGCAACATACCCGGCTGTATAAGTCAGCAGCAAAACAGCGCCTAAAATTAAATCTTGGGTGCTAGCAACCCAACCCAACAAACTAGCTAAAACCGGAGTGCTACAAGGAGATGCCACTAAACCAAAAGTCAACCCGATTGAGTAAGAACGCACTCCTGGCGGTAAATCCGGCGAAATCCAATTGGTTTCGCCTAAGGAAGGAAATTGTAGAGGCAATGCTTCTAATAAATTTAGCCCCATCAAAATAGCAATAATGCTGACAATAATTGGTAAACCAATTCCCACTTGACCATAGACTTTACCAACCACAGCCGCCGTAATACCCAATCCTGCTAATGTAGTAGCCAATCCCAAAGCAAACCATGTTGATTGAATCGCAGCTTGCAAGCGGTTTTTTGCTTCGTAACCGCCGATGTAGCCAATAGTAATAGGCAACATGGAAAGCATACAGGGCGTGAGACTAGTGAGTAAGCCAGCTACGAAAATAATACCAATACTCAGTAAACTCAGATGCGTTAATTGGTTCGCAACAAGAGAGTTGGCAAATTGTTCTAATTCGTAAAGTCGAGTTTGCAGATTTTCAAACATGGATATTCTTAAGCAGGAAATGCTTACTCTGCTTGAATTTTAACGTATTTTGTTTAGTTATGGGCATGGGGAAGAAAAGGCAAGGGGGCAGGGTGCGGGGTGCAAGGGGGATAAAGAGGAATTACCTATTTCTCCCTGCTCCCTGCCCCCTGCTCCCCTACCTCCCCTGCCTATTTACCTCGCCCCTAGCTCCTAGCCCCTAGTCCCTTCTAAAATTAGTACAATGTAATTGGTATAAAAGTACTGTTTTGGGCTGGTTTTGTTCACCATTAATATTAATAGCAGCAAAACTTAACACAGGTGTTACTACATAGTATTTCCCACAGGTATCCGCCCTTTGGTAGACTTGAAGACTGAAACGGCCAGATAAAACGACGCAAAAGCAAGCAGTTGAGAGGGCGAGTTTGTGGAAAATACACTTGGGTTAGAGATTATTGAAGTAGTAGAGCAAGCGGCGATCGCTTCCTCGAAGTGGATGGGCAAAGGCGAAAAGAACATTGCTGACCAAGTAGCAGTGGAAGCCATGCGGGAGCGAATGAATAAAATCTATATGCGTGGTCGCATCGTTATTGGCGAAGGCGAACGCGATGAAGCTCCGATGCTCTACATTGGGGAAGAAGTCGGTATTTGTACCCAACCAGATGCTAAAAACTTCTGTAACCCTGATGAACTAATTGAAATTGATATCGCTGTTGACCCTTGTGAAGGAACCAACTTAGTTGCTTACGGTCAAAATGGCTCGATGGCAGTTTTGGCAATTTCCGAAAAAGGCGGTTTGTTTGCTGCGCCTGACTTCTACATGAAGAAACTTGCAGCCCCAGCACCCGCGAAAGGTTTAGTTGACATTAATAAGTCTGCTACTGAAAACCTTAAAATTCTATCTGAGTGCTTAAACCGTTCCATTGAGGAATTGGTAGTTGTGGTAATGGATCGTCCGCGCCACAAAGAACTCATTAAAGAAATCCGTGACGCAGGTGCAAGAGTTAGACTGATCAGTGATGGTGACGTTTCGGCTGCTATCTCTTGTGCTTTTGGTGGCACTAACATCCATGCTTTGATGGGTATCGGTGCAGCGCCTGAAGGAGTGATTTCTGCTGCGGCTATGCGGTGCTTGGGAGGACACTTCCAAGGGCAATTGATCTATGATCCAAGCGTAGTGCAAACAGGTTTGATAGGTGAAAGCAGAGAAGGTAATCTTGCCCGGCTGAAAGAAATGGGTATCAATGACCCCGATAAAGTTTACGATGCCAACGAATTAGCCTCTGGCGAAACTGTTCTATTTGCTGCTTGTGGTATTACCCCCGGCACTCTCATGGAAGGTGTCCGCTTCTTCAACGGTGGTGCAAGGACTCAAAGCTTGGTTATTTCCAACCAGTCCAATACAGCCCGTTTTGTTGATACTATCCATTTGTTTGACGAACCTAAGAATCTGCAATTGCATTAGTACTTAGAGAATAGGAGCTAGGGACTAGGGGCTAGGGGCGAGGGAAATAGGCAGGGGAGGCAGGGGAGGCAGAGGAAGCAAGGGAAGACAAGAGGAAAGGGAGAAAGATTATGAACAAATTCAAGACATTCTTCATTCCCCGATTGCTGAGCGTAGCCGAATGCACCCTGCACCCCGCGCCTCTGCTTTCTTCCCCATGCCCCATGACGGCAGTTGTTACAAGTCGGCAGAGCCGCCCAACGCACTGCCTCCCCAATGCCCCATGCCCCATGCCCAATGCTCAATTTAATTACCCATTACCAATTACCGATAAGAAATGAATATTGCAGTGGTGGGGTTAAGCCATAAAACAGCCCCAGTTGAAATTCGGGAAAAGCTGAGTATTCCAGAAATACAAACTGAAAGCGCGATCGCTCACCTTAGCAGTTATCCCCATATTGATGAAGTCGCAATAGTTAGCACTTGTAACCGCATGGAAATCTACATTGTTACCAGTGAAACCGAGCATGGTATCCGTGAAGTTACCCAGTTTCTTTCGGAATATAGTAAATTACCAATGCTGTCTTTGAGACAACATCTGTTTATGTTGCTACATGATGATGCTGTCATGCATGTGATGCGGGTAGCTGCTGGCTTAGATAGTCTGGTACTTGGAGAAGGTCAAATTCTCGCTCAGATCAAGACAACTCATAAACATGGGCAGCAATACAACGGTATAAAAACAATTTTGAATCGATTATTTAAACAAGCAATTACGGCAGGTAAACGGGTTCGCACTGAAACTAGTATAGGTACTGGTGCTGTTTCTATCAGTTCAGCAGCTGTGGAGTTAGCACAGATGAAAATGGCAAATTTAGCCGCTTGTCGAGCCACAATTTTAGGTGCTGGCAAGATGTCACGGCTGTTAGTACAACACTTGGTTTCTAAAGGTGCTGCACAAATTAATATTGTCAATCGTTCCCGCGATCGCGCCCACGAATTGGCACAACAGTTTCCTGAGCAGCCTATACGTATTCACTTACTATCGGAAATGATGACCGTAATTGCCGATAGCGACTTAGTATTTACTAGTACTTCAGCAACTGAGCCAATACTTGACCGTGCCAAGCTAGAAATAATATTAGAGCCTAACCGTCCTTTAATGTTATTTGATATTTCTGTACCGCGTAATATTCATGGGGATGTGAATGAACTGGCAAATGTACAAGCTTTCAATGTCGATGATTTGAAGGCGGTAGTAGCGCAAAACTACGAAAGCCGTCGGAAAATGGCACAAGAGGCCGAAAGACTTCTAGAGCAAGAAGTAGAAACTTTTGATATCTGGTGGCGTAGTCTAGAAACTGTCTCCACGATTAGCTGTCTGCGGCATAAAATTGAAACCATCCGTGAACAAGAATTAGAAAAGGCTTTATCACGATTGGGGTCAGAGTTTGGTGACAAGCATCAAGAAGTCATCGAAGCCTTAACAAGGGGGATTGTTAACAAAATTTTACATGATCCGATGGTGCAACTGCGAGCGCAGCAGGATGTAGAAGCTAGACAACGTTGTATGCAAACATTGCAAATGTTGTTTAACCTAGATGCAGGCGAGCAATTTAGCTAAACAATCTTAAAAATCTATTAGCCAGAGTCTCAGGTGCGTTAGCTTGCTTTTTAACGCACCTACAATTTTTATTTTGAATTTTTCAAGTTCATACCTCGATTCAGCAACGCCCTATTTTTGAATTATCCCCACAATCTCCTACCTGCTTTGCCATTTAATCTTTCGTGGGTATCTTCTAATAAAGCTGGAATATCTAAATTTTCTGGACATCTAGGCAAGCAATCACCGCATTCTGTACAGCGGTTAGCTTTCATTCCCCCAAACCAGTGTCCGGCATTTTCAAACATTCCATAACGGTATTTTCCGTAGTTAGTCATATCATAAGCTACGGCCAGATTTCGTAATCGCAATACCTCTGGAATATTAATATTTTCTGGGCAGGGTAAACAAGCATAACACTGGCTACACTTATCAGTTCCTAATATAGTTTTTTGGTGATTTTCTAACCGTTCAAATACAGAAATTTCTGTTGGTGTTAACTCAATATCACTATTAGCAACCTGTAAAGGTTCAATTAATTCATTCGGGTTTGCTGGCCCGACACTGAGGGTAGTAATGCGGCTATCATTCAGCAAAAACCGATAATTTAACTCTAAAGGTGAAAACGGCTGACACAGATCTTTTAAAGATTGAGGCGGTGTATAAAGTCTTCCTCCCTTATCAGCAGGGGAAATTATAAAAATGCCCATGTCTTTCTCAGTTGCTAACTGAATCGCTGGTGCATTCCGTTGAAAGAAGTAGTAATAATGTAGATTGACAAATTCAAAAAAATCTGTATTTATTGCTGCTTGAATAACTTCTAATGATCCGTGGGTGGAAAAACCAACGTGTCGCACTCGACCATCAGCAACAGCTTCTTGCACTGCCGCCATGCAGCCATTTTTGGCTTGCACCCACTCTAGATGCTCCCAAGTATTTAAGCCATGAATCCCCAGACAATCTAGATAATCGAGGTTTAATCTTTCTAAAGATTCCCAGATGCACCGACGCATACTATCAGCGTTAGCTGTGGGCGGAATTTTAGTGGTGATGTAAAATTGAGAACGAGATTTTAACAACCCACTTTTAATTGCCTGGCCCAGATACTCCTCACTTTTGCCGTAACCTCTGGCTGTTTCTAGATGATTAATTCCTAGCGCCAAGGCTTGAGCGATTGTCTGCTGAGCATTTTCGACATCAGCCAGATAGCGCATGGTTCCCAAAGAAAAAACCGAGAGGCGTAGATTTGTTTTGCCAAAGCGTCGGTATTGCATCTTAAACAGAGTTAGAAGTTAACAGTTAAAAGTTGAAATCACTCATATAGCGTTTCTCGTTTTAGTGAGGTACATCTCGTTGAGATTAGGGACTATGTACCTCGTGTAATTGGGAACTGCTATAACTTCTAACTTACAACTTTTTTAACTGTCGCCATTACCGAAGCGCTTGATTAAATCTTCAGGACGGAGATTAGAAATAAATTCACGAAAGGCTTCTTGTTCTGCTTCATCCGCATCGCGATCAACAGGGATTGAAGC
This sequence comes from Halotia branconii CENA392, assembly GCF_029953635.1. Taxonomy (NCBI): domain Bacteria; kingdom Bacillati; phylum Cyanobacteriota; class Cyanophyceae; order Nostocales; family Nodulariaceae; genus Halotia; species Halotia branconii. Next base: position 1,632,859 of record NZ_CP124543.1, read on the forward strand.
ATCAGCAACGACTTCTTCCATTACCCAAATAGGGGTATTTGTACGGAGAGCGATCGCGATCGCATCGCTAGGACGTGCGTCAATTTCTTTTTTGACTTCACCTTGCTGGATAATTAAAGCTGCATAAAATGTATCCTTTTGTAAAGAATGGATAATGACCTTTTCTAAAGCCATATTCCATGTATCTAACATATTCACAATCAGGTCATGGGTTAAGGGTCTAGGAGGCTTTTGGTTCTCCAGCGCACCCATAATTGCCCTAGCCTGTTCTTGACCAATATAAATTGGCAAAGCGCGCCGATCAGAAGCATCTTTCAAAAGTACGATCGGGCTGCGGGTGATGGCATCTAATGCTATACCAGCGACTTTCATTTCAATCATTGGTTAAGCCTCTACAATCCTTTGAGCGCTTGGGTGCTATGTAACAAATAAAACTCTTTATTGAGCGAGTATGGGACACGAATAAACATAAGCATTGTTCTCTATAATTGCTTCTATTAAACTCCGAACTTGTTGTGAACACCAGAGTAAGTCAAATTGGTTCGTTTAGACAATAAGCTTCTTAACCAAGTATGCCTTGTGAAGGATGCGAATGTGTTATTATTCCTATTACGAATGAGGTCAGAAATTATACTTAGATTTTTGAAATTATTGTGAGAATCACCAGTGGATTTTAGGGAAAATTAAGCAATAAATAGAGTTAGTTTGACAAAAAAGCCGTGTTTACAGGATTAATCCAAGCTTTAGGAACGATGAAACCCTTAGAGGGCGATTCTTGGCAAATTACTTGTGTAAGTCAACCATCTATTGTCATTATGCAGGATCTAGCTTACGGTGACAGTGTTGCTGTAGATGGTGTTTGCCTGACAGTGGAAAAAGTCTTAAAAGACGGATTTATTGCTACTGCCTCACCGGAAACTCTCCGCCGCACTACTTTAGGAGGTGAAAACGTGCAACAGAGATACGTTAACCTAGAAACCTCTCTGCGCGTAGGTAGTAAGGTCGGCGGTCATTTTGTCATGGGTCATGTAGACGGCACAGGTCGATTACTAGAGGTGAAACAAACAGCTAGCTCTTGGGAAATGACTTTTATAGCATCCGAAGCGATCGCACAGTACATTGTCCCTAAAGGTAGCATTGCGGTGAATGGCATCAGCCTGACGGTAGCGGCATACGAGCCAGAAACATCTCAGTTCACAGTAGCAGTAATTCCTATCACTTATGCCGAGACAAATCTTCGTTATCTTGTCCCTGGTAATTGGGTGAATTTAGAAGGGGATATTCTAGGCAAATACGTAGAAAAATTCCTTCATCCTAGCCAAAGCAACCACATAGCCTCAATTACACCTGAATTTTTAGCAGAACACGGGTATCTGTAAAGAGGCAGGGGGCAGGGGAGGCAAGGGAGGCAAGGGAGGCAGGGGAGGCAGGGGAAGCAGGGGAAGCGGGGAGAAATAGGTAATTTTTCTTCATCCCCCTTGCACCCCGCACCCTGCCCCAATTCTTCTTTTCTAAGATCCAGGCTGCTGGGGTAGTTGGGCAGTTTGTAAGGTTTGGACTAACTGGCCAAGGGCAACCTGTAATTGAACTCCTGGGTCAACAGCAACCCAACCGTTTTGTGTGAGGTGACGGACTTCAAAGTGGAGGTGAGGCCCTGTGGAATTGCCAGTACTACCAACTCGCCCAATGACAGTTCCTGGTTGCACCATCTGACCAGGTTGAACAAAGATTTCTGACATGTGACCGTAAAGGGTTTGTTGAGCAGAAGTGTGATTTATGGTAACGGCTAAACCATAGCCACCCATCCAGTCAGCAGTTTCCACCTGACCTTTTTCTGCTGCCAAAACTGGTGTACCTAAAGGCGCACCCAAGTCTGTACCAGCGTGGAAGCGGCGATCGCCTGTAATGGGGTGTACTCGCCAACCAAACAATGAAGTAATCGGAGCAGCTACAGAAAGCGGATACATCATCCCCGAACCGCCACGATAGGCGATCGCACCAGTGTAAGGTATTTGTGGCAATACTGATGCTAAAGCAAAATCGTAAGACACGGTGCTGGGACGAGGAGCAACATTGCCTTCAGCCATTGGTGGGGGCAATGTACCACCACTCGGTGCAATTGGTGCTGCACTCACTCTTGTAGTAGCAAAATCGCTGGGTTTGGGGATAAACCTGTTAGGACGATACGCCGTCTTGGTGACATTAGTAGAATTATTCCCAGTCGCCCGCCATTTGCTGCTGTTGCTAGTAGTAGCCACCTGCCGGACTGGTGGAGTGGTTGCTAATTGGGCAGTTTGACTTTTCTTAAGCCAATTAGGTGCTGATTTTTGATTAGCTAAACGTTGAGTATTAGGTACTTTAGCACAAGCACCACCTGATACAGTTTGCCCTGAAGATAAAGTTGTGCGACAACCACTAGAGCGTTCTGTGAGTACTACCGAGTTAGGTGCTTGATAAGTAGCAGTAGTATCAGTGTTGTAATTGGTGGGGTCAATATAGGCGTTATTATAATCCTTGGTTTTTCCTGTTGTCGCCCTCACAGCGTTATTTGAGTTGTTTGATGGTTGGGCAACTTCAGGAAGTTTCTTAGGTAAAGAGCGAGGAGCAGTGGGTTTAGCTACTTCGGTTTGGGTTTTTTCTTGTCTATCTGCGACGCTTGCTTTGGGTTGAGAAAATTCTACTTGAGGTTTTTCTTCAACATGGACTGGAGCCACTCGCAAGTTTTCTGAGCGTTGGACATCTACAGCAGACTCAGTTTCAACTTTAGGCTTAGATTGTCTAACGGTTGCTGCTGATTGCTCAATTTTAACTTTGGGCTTGGATTGTCTAACGGTTGCTGCTGATTGAGAAACTTCTGATCTGCGAAGTTTCTGGATGAGTTTGGTTTGCCGTTGAGAAACACTCGGCTGCGATCGCACTGATTTAGGGACAGTAGTATCTTTTTTGACAAAATTTGTCGTCGCTGTTGGCTGGGAGTTTTCAATAGTAGGAACGATGTTATCTATTGATGCTTCCGTTTGGGCAAACGCCATGCCACCACTGAGGAAGCTAACACTACTTAATAAATAAAAGCTCTGGGCGGGTAAAGTAGAAAAATAGATCCGGAGCAATTTGCCACAAGAAAAGCGTCTTGTCATCAGATCTTGCTGCTTTGAGTTGTGCAAACGGTTATGGGCAGAGTTATTGCGCTGCGTCATTTGTTCTCTCAGTTGTTTTTAGAGTAATCGAAAGATAGACGTATTTACATTTATGCCAATTCAATTGAAGTTATATGAAGGAAGTATGAAGTCAAGACCCCACTAAAGGAATTTAGGCGGTTTGTATTTCAGACATTTTTGGCTTTTTTCATCCTTTATCCTGCATTTTTTCTTCAATCGGTGGTTTGTCTCGCCCTAAGAGCAAAATTTTAAACAAACCTCTAGTTAAACAGAAGTCTTGCTATATCCCAAACTGATTATACCGGGTTCAACAGAAATTTCTGGTATCGCTAGTTCATTTGTATTATCTATTACCATTTTTAGCCGGAGATTTCCCTGATCTGTTACCCCAACTACAATGCCTGAATGATTATTGACGCATACCCGATCGCCCATATTGGTCAGTAAATTGCAATAGCGAGACAAGAGTATGCTTATTCCTTCTTGGCAAAGGCATTGCACACCGGATTCTATTCCCAGTAAAACCGTGGAGGTGAGCATTTCCAGACAAGAAATAGATTTACTAGCCTGGGAAGCTTGCCATAATTCTAGATTAATTCCAGTTTCTGGTACTGGATTTGCCCAGTTAATACCAACACCGATGACTGCTTGAGTGATGCATCCCTTGTTTACTTTGGTTTCTGTCAAAATGCCGCCTAATTTGCGATTATTTAAGACTAAATCGTTAGGCCATTTAATCCCCACATTCACGCCACACTGACGCAATTGTGAGGCAATTCCCCAAGCAGTTGCTAAAGTTAGTTGGTAACTGGCAGTAGCTTCTAGTTTAGGAGCGATCGCCACCGAAAGATATAATCCTCCGGTGGGAGAAATCCACTGACGACCCCATTGTCCTCTGCCAGCGGTCTGTTGAGTAGCAATTACTACAGAACCACTTTCAGATCCTTGGTGAAGTAAATCCCAGAGAATTTGGTTAGTTGAAGAAACGCTTTCAAAAATGTGTAGAGAAAATGGTAAGAAATTAGACTTACGTCCTTTTTTCAAGGCAATTTCCAAGAGTTGCTGATCAAGTGCCACAATAATTAGCCCAAATTCCGTTGTTCAAGTTAGCATTAATTGGCTGATTTTGATTTCTGTTGAGATTTGGTTAAAGATGCACACTTGGCACTGGCACAATTGGCAAGGACTACCCTACCTGAGTTGTAGTCTTTTAGAACATTGGCATCATGGCTTTTTTACCCAGCAGTTTTGGCCGCGATCGCCACAAGAGTTAACAAACGTGCTGCACCCAGAGGCATCAGTTTATCGTTTAAAACAAGTTCATGGCAATACAGTTTTAACTCCCCAAGAAGTCGATCACCAAGTAAGCACGCTTGAAGATGATTTAGCCTCGGCTGATGGTCTAATTAGTCAACAGCCTCTACAAGCTGTGTGGGTAGCTAGCGCCGATTGTACACCTGTGTTAATTGGGGATGTGACAACTAAACAAGTAGCAGCAGTACATGCAGGTTGGCGGGGTACAGCAGCAAAAATTGTCCCTCAAGCGATCGCCCGACTGCAAGCGCAGGGTAGCAAACTCGATGATTTACGTATTGCAATGGGACCTGCGATCGCTGGGGAAGTTTACCAAGTTTCTGTGGATGTAGCGGCAAAAATTGGGTCTAGCATTGTATCTCACGAAGATGAACAAAAGATTGTCAATGCATTGCACGAGCTACCTAATTCTCCTTTACTTCTAGATCCTAATCCAGGTAAAGTCAAGCTGGATGTGCGGCGAGTAAATGTTTTACAACTAGAAAATTTAGGGATTAGTGCCGAACAATTGGCGATCGCTCCTTATTGTACTTTCCAAACTCCCGATCATTTCTTTTCTTACCGTCGCGAACAAGAGAAAAAAGTGCAGTGGTCAGGAATTGTCAGCGGCAAAATAAGTTAATAGCAGTATAAGTTGTTGGTTTAAAATCATGTCCGCGTAATTAGTCATAATTCCCGCATCTGTACAAAAACCATGAAACCCTCTTTCCCCCTAGTTACCTACCGTGTACACACAAGTCTTTTAGAGTTGCTGTGTAATGTAAGGTGGGTTAATTTTTGCAGGCCAGTACAATCGCATTGTTAGTCGAGACATTGGTATTGTCAGCCGATACAATCGCATTGTTAGTCGAGACATTGGTATTGTTAGTCGAGACATTGGTATTGTCAGCCGATACAATCGCATTGTTAGTCGAGACATTGGTATTGTTAGTCGATACATTGGCATTGTCAGTCGAGACATTGGTGTTGTTAGTCGAGACATTGGCGTTGTTAGTCAATGGGGCAGTTTTAGATGACTTGTGTGTACACCGTAGCCCTAGTTACTGAGCGCAGTCGAAGTATACTCCCTGCTCCCTGCCCCCTGCCCCCTGCGGTCTTAATGACAAGTCTCTAACCGGACACGATATACAAGGAGCTTTTTTCATGACGGAATTAAGGTCAATCATTCAATTAGGCGATCCTCAACTGCGGCAAAAAGCTGCTTGGGTTGAAAATATTCAAGATGAAAGTGTTCAACAATTAATTGATGAATTAATCGCTACAGTTGCTAAAGCTAATGGCGTAGGCATCGCTGCGCCTCAACTAGCACAACCTTATCGTTTATTTATTGTGGCATCCCGTCCTAACCCCAGGTATCCCAATGCCCCAGAAATGGAACCTACCGCCATGATCAATCCTAGGATAGTTAATCATTCGACTGAAGTTATAAAAGGCTGGGAAGGTTGTTTAAGTGTTCCTGGTGTTAGAGGACTAGTTCCCAGGTATCAAGCCATTGAAGTTGAATATAGCGATCGCTACGGTAATTTACAAAAACAAGAACTAACTGATTTTGTCGCGCGCATCTTTCAGCATGAATATGACCATCTTGACGGTATCGTATTTGTAGATCGCCTGGAAACTACTCTCGACATGATCACCGAGCAAGAATATCAAAATCGAGTAGTTAATAATGCTTAAACCAAAATATAGCGCTTCTCGGTTGTGTGCAATACAATCCAGTAAAAAAGGGACTAGGAACTAGAGACTAGGGGCTAGAGTGATGTATTTTATCCATAAAAAAATCGCCATAACACTGAAGCTATTGTTAATCTTGTTTGGTGCAACTACTCGGTTAAATAAGAAAATTATCAGTAACTGAAACCAGACCCGTAGTCATTTATCCTGGTTTTAGCACCTTCTCAACCAGACATAGACCATGAAAAAGCTGATCAACAAGCCAGAAGACTTTGTGCGGGAAAGTCTAGAAGGTATGGCGGCGGCTCATTCAGATATCATTAAAGTCAACTATGACCCGACTTTTGTCTATCGAACCGATGCACCTATACAAGGTAAAGTAGCAATTATTTCTGGTGGTGGCAGCGGACACGACCCGATGCACGCTGGTTTTGTGGGCAAAGGAATGTTAGATGCTGCTTGTCCTGGGGAGGTTTTCACCTCACCGACTCCTGACCAAATGCTGGCGGCTGCCAAACAGGTAGATGGTGGTGCGGGTATTCTTTATATCGTCAAAAATTATAGCGGCGATGTCATGAACTTTGAAATGGCGACGGAAATAGCCCGTACTGAGGGTATCCGAGTGCTAAATATCTTGATTGATGATGATGTGGCTGTAAAAGATAGTCTCTATACCCAAGGTCGCCGGGGTGTGGGAACAACGGTATTAGCAGAAAAAATTTGTGGCGCGGCAGCTGAGCAGGGATATGATTTAGGACGAATAGTAGATTTGTGCCGTCGGGTAAATCTGAATGGGCGGAGTATGGGAATTGCCCTCAGTTCTTGCACAGTACCAGCGAAAGGATCGCCAACATTTACATTAAGCGAAAGCGAAATGGAAATAGGTATTGGGATTCATGGTGAACCAGGTAGAGAACGTATTTCTTTAGAATCAGTTGATCGGATTACTGAAAGATTAGCACAATCAATCATAAATGATGCACCTTATCGCCGTATAGTCAGAGAATGGGACGAAGACCAACAAGAGTGGGTAGACGTGGAACTGATCAATCCATCCTTGCAAAAAGGCGATCGCTTGTTAGCTTTCGTCAACAATATGGGAGGTACTCCTGTTTCTGAGCTATATCTTGTCTATCGCAAACTAGCTAAAATCTGTGAACAACAAGGACTGCAAATTGTCCGAAACTTGATAGGTTCTTACATCACTTCTTTAGAAATGCAAGGTTGCTCAATTACATTACTGAAGTTGGATGATGAGATGATTCAGTTATGGGATGCACCCGTGAAAACAGCAGGTTTACGTTGGTAATCATAAATTTATGAGTTGGTCAGATCTTCCTAATCTTTGGATTCCCCTAGCATTGTTAGGTTTAATTGTTTTGGCTGCGGTGTTTTTCACTCGTAATAGTTAAAGTTCTCTAGGAAGAGTATCCCCCAGCAGACTTTTCGCTGTCTTGAAAAGTTGCTCCTCTTGGGTAGAACCCAAGACCGCACTTTTGGCTACTACTGATCACTGACAAAAATCTATCCCCTTGTGGGTAGAATTTTCAACTGAAAATAACTACATCGCAACTATCTGAGAAAATGCTGAGTTAAAAATTAATATTCTTACTGAATAAATTCAGATAGTTCATAGCTTGGTTTCAGATGAGCTTCAGCAACGGATGAGATGCTTTAGTGAGTCGGGAAACTTAGAGAATGAGAGTCACAAATGAAACTAACATCATCACTACTTGCAAGTACTGCCTTAGCTGGAATATTGACAGTTGGAAATATTCCACTTCAGGTTATAAATCCTTCATTAGTTCAAGCATCAGCCGCAGAAAAGAAAGATGCTACGGGCTTGAGTACACAACAAAAACTGGATATGCTGATCAAAAATAAGGGTCAGTTTGGTAGCGGCGATCAATTACGTCGTTTCTTTTTTGGTGATCTTGAACCGATCGCAGTTCAACCTGGTGGTGCAGGTATGGTAGTTAACCTTTACAATAAGGCCAATGATGTAACAATCTCCTACTGTGCAACTTATGATGTGGTAGTAGCAGTGAAAAAGGGCAAAATAACTAAATTTGCCCCTAGCGAAGTCAAGTAAAAGTATTTCCCAAACAAAGATTATTCAGTATGACCAGTTTTAATTGAATTGACAGGTAGACAAGAGCGATCGCTCTTATCTACCTTTGTAGTATAAAAGATTGATAAGCTTATAATGCTGAGTAATACCAATTCTGTATGAAGATGCGCTCAATTATCTCAGACTTAGTGTAAGAAATCAAAAACGAACCGCCAAGTACGCCAAGTACGCCAAGATTAGGAGTTCAAGAGAGTTTGGCGCAGCTTCACAAAGAAACGGTATAAGTACCCAGACAGAATTAATTACACATATTGTTTTTCTGTTCCCTGTTCTCTGCCTCGACGAATGAATTTAATTTTGTCCAACTATTTATTTGACAAGTTCAGGGACAAAAGAAAAGATGTTTTGCATAAAAAAACTCTATCCCTATCAAAACTAACTCACAACTGACTATTGACAACTGACCCGCGTAGCGTAAATAAACAACTTATTTAACTTTTAACCAACTAAATATATCTACTGGCGAAATTTGCCAATCTGCTAACACACGCAGAACAGGTAATTTATCATCATCATATTTCACCTCTGGCATTTGGTTAGGTTGAAATATCATTACAGATTTATCCTCAGGATCAATTAACCAACCTAGTGTTGTTCCTTGGTTAACACAAAAAATAATTTTATTAATAACGCGGTTAGCAAATTGGTCAGGCGAAAGAATTTCAATTATCCAATCTGGATATATTTCAAATCTATTGGCAATCTCTCCATGTTCATCGACAGGAAGGCGTGACCAATCAAATACAGCAATATCTGGAACTAAAGAACTTTCATCAAATGTACAGCGTAACTCGATTAGCGCTAATGCTTTACGCTCAAATTCACTGAGACTATTAATAGCAGATGATAACTCAGTTCGGATTCTGCTATGCTTTCCTTGAGGCATAGGTTTTTGGTATATTTTCCCATCAATATATTCACTAGCTGGTTTAGTTTCTGGCGACTTAAAAAACTCTGTAAAAGAAGAATTAGACGCTAAATGTGGAGATGAAGTCATAAATAAGTTGGATAAAAGGGGCTAAATTTGTGTATTGTATCCGTAAGAAAATTGCTATATTTCTTCATTCACGATATATGAATGGTCATCCGGGAGTAGTAGAGGGTGGAAAATAATAAATCCCATACTTATTGGTTAAGAATATTAGTTTAAAGTAATTTTTGGACTAGCTTTAATAAACAGTAACGCTTAAAATCGAGTCCGTAGATTACAGTTTTCAAAGCTAAATATGAAACTTATCCAGAAAGGGTTTAGCGTAGTTTTACAGGTGTTAGCGACAGTCACTTTAGCTACTCCTGCATTGGCAGAAATCGTTAATATTAACCTGCTGCAACTCAATGATATTTACGAAATTACTCCTGTAGAAGGGGGAACTCGTGGCGGTTTGGCGCGTGTCGCGACCCTACGACAACAACTTTATAAAGAAAACCCTCGTACTTACACTGTGTTAGCTGGAGATGCTTTTAGTCCTTCGGCTTTAGGAACTGCCAAAATTAATGGTATACCCTTAGCGGGTCAGCAAATGGTAGCTGTAATGAATACCTTAGGATTTGACTATGCAACTTTTGGCAATCATGAATTTGACTTACCAGAAAACCTTTTCTATCAACGATTGCAAGAATCTCGCTTTCGCTGGGTTTCCAGTAATGTATCAAATAGTAAGGGGCAACCTTTCACAGGAGTTCCCCGATCGCTAATATTAAATGTCAAAGGCGATCGTGGTGCTATAGTCAAGGTAGGATTAATTGGTGTCACACTCGGTAGTAATCAGCCTCAGTACGTTAGTTACACTGATCCGATTGCCACAGCTAAGCAGCAAGTACAGGTACTCAAAGGCAAAGTAGATATTATCGTTGCTATTACCCATCTTGCCATTGAAAGCGATCGCCAGCTAGCGGAAACTGTACCAGAAATTGATCTTATTCTCGGTGGTCACGAACACGAAAATATCCAGCAATGGCGAGGCCGGGATTTTACACCGATTTTTAAAGCAGATGCCAATGCTAGAACAGTATACGTTCATCAATTGAGTTACGACACAATTAAGCAAAGTCTTGAGATTAACTCCCGTCTTGTACCAATTACCGACAAAATACCCGACGAACCCAAAACAGCCAAAGTGGTTAAAGAATGGTTAGTACGGGGTTATCAAGCATTTCGCGCCAATGGTTTTGAACCAGAACAGGAAATTGCCAAAATTCCAGATGCTTTGGATGGTTTAGAGTCTAGTGTCCGCAATAAATCTACGAAGTTAACAGAATTAATTACTCAGGCAATGTTAAGGGAAGTACCAGATGCCGATTTAGCAATATTTAACGGCGGTTCAATTCGGATTGATGATGTAATTCCTCCAGGCAGAATTACTCAATATGATGTGATTCGGATACTACCCTTTGGCGGCAAAATAGTAGCAGTAGAAATGAATGGTGCATTGTTGAAAAGAGTATTAGAGCAAGGACAAGCTAATAAAGGCTCTGGTGGATATCTGCAAACAGCCAAAATTACTCAAAAATTTAACTCAGTTAATTGGTTAATTAACGGTAAACTTCTTGACCCTAAACAAACTTACAAAGTTGCTATCAATGACTTCTTACTCAGTGGTAAAGAACAAGGACTAGATTTTTTAAATCTTCAACAACCAGGGATTAAGCTAATTACAGAAAAACGAGATATTCGTTTTGCAGTGATTGACCAATTAAAGAGCCAAGCAGCTGCTAATCAGATTTTAAAATAAGCTGGGGAGATAAAGGCGATCGCCTGTAAAGAATGCGACAGATGTGTAGGTTGGGTTAAGCGCAGTGCAACCCAACATGGATGAAGGTCTTGGGTTTCCTTACGTCAAACGCCACTTACTTTAAGTCGGCAGAGCCGCCCAACGTAGTGGCTCCCCAACCTACATGTACGGCAAATATTTTTTAAATTAGTATGAGTTGAAAGCTGGCAGCTAAGTTAAAAAAGCTTAAAGCAATGTGCGACTTTTCTCAAGTTTTTTGTACTATAGGCATTATCGGCAGCTGCAAGCTATAATCTGAGCCTTTTTAAATTCTCACAATGTTTCTACGATTTGCAGAATTTGCATAAATTACCTTAAAAGAAGTGTGAAATTTATAGCAGTTCTTGTTTAAATGCAAAACGAGTAAACGCTAATAGATTGCAAACATCAAAAATCTTGAAAAACTAAAATTATGAAAATGAAGTACTTATTGATAGTTTGGGTACTTATATTATCATTAGTCATTCCCAGCGAGGCACTTGCCCAAACAAAACAGCCTGATAATTTGATATCTGGACTGGGAACACATCACCATGCAATTTCTACTAGTAATCCTGAAGCACAAAAGTTTTTTGATCAGGGATTAAATTTAATTTACGCTTTTAATCATGATGAAGCAGTACGCTCTTTTAAATATGCTGCTGAACTTGACCCAAAATTGGCGATGGCATATTGGGGAATTGCCCTTGGTGTAGGAGCAAATATTAACTTAGATATAAATCCCGAACGAGAACAAGTCGCCTATCAAGCTATACAACAAGCTTTAGCACTATCCCCCCAAGCACCACCTCCAGAACAGGACTACATCGCCGCTTTAGCAACGCGTTACTCTAATAATCCAGATGCAGATTTGCATCAATTGGCAGTAGACTATGCTAAAGCAATGGCAAATTTAACTCAGCGCTATCCTGATGATTTAGATGCAGCAACACTTTATGCTGAAAGTCTGATGGATTTGCATCCTTGGCAACTCTGGACTAAAGAAGGTAAACCACAGGGCGATACAGGCGAGATTGTAGCTATTTTAGAATCGGTTATGCAACGTGACCCCAATCATCCAGGGGCTAATCATTATTACATTCATGCTGTGGAAGCATCGCCTTTTCCAGAACGTGCCCTCCAGAGTGCTAAACGACTGGAAACTCTAGTTCCCGCAGCTGGACATTTGGTACACATGCCTTCCCATATTTATTTTCGCGTGGGAGATTATCAAGGAGCAATGCTTGCAAACAAGCGGGCGATCGCTCAAGATGATATTTATCTGCGTAATCATCAAGTCGAGGGTATTTATCCCTTGATGTACTACAACCATAATGTACATTTTCTGATGATAGCTAGCAGTATGGCAGGCAAATACCAAGATGCTCTACAAGCTGCCGATAAATTAGTCACAAATGCTGCATCTATTGATCCATATTTACCCATGCTTGAGGGATTTTTGGGCAATAAAATGCTCATTCAGACACGGTTTGGTGATTGGGATAGTGTTTTAAAGACTCCTGCTCCTGATGTCAAATTACCTACTACTACAGCGCTCTGGCATTTCACCCGCGGTATGGCCAATGCAGCTACAGGCAAACTGAAAGATGCAAGAAATGAAAGTCGTGCTTTGCTATCCGCCAAACAGAACATTTCCGCCGAAGCAACTATTGGGTTCACTCCCGCTAATCGCGTTCTAGATATTGCGACAAAATATCTGGATGCCAACATTGCCAAAGCCAACCATGACTATGATTGTGCGATTAATTTATTACAGCAAGCAGTCACACTAGAAGATGCCCTCGATTATGTAGAACCACCCGACTGGTATTTTCCCACACGAGAAGCACTGGGCAATGTGCTATTAGCTAAGGGTGATTATGCAGAAGCAAAGAAAGTATTTCAAGCCGATTTACAGAAGTATCCTCAGAATGGACGTTCTTTGTTTGGTTTGCAGGCAAGTTTGCAAGCACAGGACAAGGTTGAAAATCTCTAAAAACGTAAACAAAAACGCCCCCCATTTGTGGGAGGCGTTTTTTATTCAGCTAAGACTGAGAAGATTAGCCGTTGATTGCAGGCGCAGTTAAAGCAACAGGAGCAACGTCACCAGCAGCCAAGTCTAAGGGGAAGTTGTGAGCATTGCGCTCGTGCATCACTTCCATACCCAAGTTAGCGCGGTTGATCACATCAGCCCAGGTAGCGATAACGCGACCTTGAGAATCAATCACAGACTGATTGAAGTTGAAACCGTTGAGGTTGAACGCCATTGTGCTGATGCCCAATGCGGTGAACCAAATGCCTACCACTGGCCATGCTGCCAAGAAGAAGTGCAGTGAACGGCTGTTGTTGAAAGATGCGTATTGGAAGATTAAACGACCGAAGTAACCGTGAGCAGCTACGATGTTGTAGGTTTCTTCTTCTTGACCGAACTTGTAACCGTAGTTTTGTGATTCGGTTTCGGTGGTTTCACGCACCAAGGAAGAAGTTACCAAACTTCCGTGCATTGCACTGAACAAGCTTCCGCCGAATACACCAGCCACACCTAACATGTGGAAGGGGTGCATCAAGATATTGTGTTCTGCTTGGAACACGATCATGAAGTTGAAGGTTCCGGAGATACCCAAGGGCATACCGTCAGAGAATGAACCTTGTCCTAAGGGGTAGATCAAGAATACTGCGGTAGCTGATGCCAATGGCGCAGAGTAAGCTACACAGATCCAAGGACGCATTCCCAAGCGGTAGGACAATTCCCACTGACGACCTAGGTAGCAAGCGCAACCGATTAGGAAGTGGAAAATTACCAGTTGGTAAGGACCACCGTTGTACAACCACTCATCTAAGGAAGCTGCTTCCCAGATGGGGTAGAAGTGTAAACCGATAGCGTTAGAAGAAGGCACAACTGCACCGGAGATGATGTTGTTGCCGTAAATCAAGGAACCTGCTACTGGTTCGCGGATACCATCGATGTCTACTGGAGGTGCAGCGATGAAGGCGATGATGAAGCAGGTGGTAGCGGCTAGCAAGGTAGGAATCATCAATACGCCGAACCAACCGATGTAAATCCGGTTTTCGGTGCTGGTGATCCACTCGCAGAACCGTTCCCATACATTGGCGCTGGAGCGCTGTTGTAAGGTTGTAGTCATGTTTTTATGAGTGCTTTATGTTTCTTATGAATCAGGTGGATTAATTTCCTGCCTGTATTAACAACCTTAACATGTCTTTACGTATTTTTGAGTAACACTTATCTTATGTATTTTGGATTAGTGATTAAATCTACTTATGGATATCCACTAGATTGAGTAGACATTGCTTACCTTTCTTAGTCAAACCAAGTTTATTAAAAATCAAAGTATATATAAGGTAAGCTGCCTTCAGGAGCTAATAACCAAACAGCGTAGAGGCACAAAGGTACGAAAACAAGCTTGAGAGGCCAGTTTAACTCTAACTTCAACTTTCCATTGAAAGCATAAAGTATACCCATTACGGCAGCTAATATAAACAGCATTTCAGTCAGTTGGTATTGGCTCATGTTCAGGGCTTCTATATAAACCTTTTGAGCAAATTGGGCATCGGCAGCATGACCCCAAAGGTGTTGAATTACTAAAGAAGAGTCTTGGAGGTTGGGTAGACGAAACCAAATCCAAGATGTAAAAACCATTAATTGAGTTAAAAACCAAGCTACAACTATCCCTAAAGGATTTTGCCAGAAATGTGCTAGTTTTTCATAGCGATCGCTCATTGCATCTGTTAATCGATGCACTCCTAAAGCTAATCCGTGGTACGCACCCCAAACCACAAAACCCCAAGCGGAACCGTGCCAGATACCAGCTATTAACATCACAACAAATAAATTCCAGCAAGTGCGAGTCAAGCCTTGACGAGAACCACCTAAAGGAAAATAGACATAGTTACGTAGCCAATCTCCTAAAGTCATGTGCCAACGCCGCCAAAATTCGGCAATGCTGGTGCTGAAGTAGGGAAAGTCAAAATTCTCAGGTAAAACTAAGCCAAAAAGCAAAGCACTACCACGGGCAATGTCTACATAACCACTAAAATCTAAATACAACTGCAAACCATAAGCAAATGTAGCTAACCAAAGATCCGTACTACCCGCCCTTTGCAAATTACCAAAACATAAATCGACAAAAATCCCTAAATGATCTGCAAGTATACCTTTTTTAACTGCACCCCTAGCAATTAACCACATTGCCTCAGCTATTTTGTCAGATGTGGGCAAGTGCCTTGTGTTAAATTGAGTTACTAAATTGTGGTAGCGAGTTATAGGACCTGAAATCAGTTTGGCAAAGAATAATTTATAGGTGGCAAATTTGATAAATTGTTCAGCAGCAGGCGCACCACGATAAACATCTATTAAATAAGCAATGCACTCAAAAGTGAAAAATGAGATTCCTAAAGGTGCAATAAATTTTAAAGAGCCTTCTGGTGAGTTGATTTGCAAATGAAAAAACAACTTTAATATAGCAGGAAGATATTTAAAAATTAGTAATAGTAAAACATTTAAAACTATACCCAACCATAGAAGTTTTAGACGGCGACGATTCCAGTCTGCTTGAGCAAATTGCCACTCTTCATTAGAAATTTGCCAATCAAGAGAATGTTCTCCTGGTGAAGTGTTGTTACCAATTTCTCGTCCTAAGCGAAAGTTAATAAAAGTTAGTGCTAATAGTAAGGGTATGTATTGAACGCTCAAAGATGCATAGAAAACAAGGCTAGCAATTAGCAAAGTCCATAACCGCAAACGCTGACGATCTAAAGACCAATAAATTACTAGTACACTTAGTAAGAATAGTCCGTAAGTAATTGATATAAAGTTCATTGTTTAGTTATTGGGCATGGGGTATAATATCATGTTCGGTAAAAGGCTTATCATTAAGGCCGCAGGGGGGCAGGGAGCATACTTCGGCTACGCGGTAGTTGAATCTCGACTTCGCTCGATTGCCGCGCAGTCGAAACTCAGTAACCAGGGGGAAAGAGATT
Source organism: Halotia branconii CENA392 (assembly GCF_029953635.1). Taxonomy (NCBI): domain Bacteria; kingdom Bacillati; phylum Cyanobacteriota; class Cyanophyceae; order Nostocales; family Nodulariaceae; genus Halotia; species Halotia branconii. Next base: position 1,648,884 of record NZ_CP124543.1, read on the forward strand.
TTTAATATTTTTGCATGATGCCCGGAATCATAACTAATAAAGCGAACATGGTATAATTTATTTGGTAGACCAAGGAATCATGGGGTCGTTAGCTAACTTTTTCGAGACTTCGTAAGCACCGAAACGATTAAGGTGGCTGGGGTCAGAGAAGTAGTCATTTGCTTTAGGCCAAATTTCGCTTAAGTCTCGATAAATAAAGTTGGGATTGGTAGCTAAACGTAACATGTGTTGCTGAAATTCTTGTTCATGTTTTGTACGTACTGGATCTAAATAATCTGCTGTCAGAGGCATGTTGACAAATACTAAAGAAATTTTCTGAGATTGGGTAAATTGCAGCATTTCTTGAAAGGCTGCATCTTGTATTCCTCCTAATTGGAAAGATTTATAATCGTTGTCATAATTTCCGGTGACTCTGGAGTGCTTTTGATAGTACCTAGTAGGATTAAAACGTACAGATAAAGGTAAAAAACCATCAAAATCAACTGCTTGTTCCAAAGTTTCTGCTTCTAAAGCTTCAGTTTGAGATTGTGTTTGTGATGTCACTGTCTGATGATTACTTACCAAAGGCAAAGATATCAATTGTTTGTGCAGTAAATTTTTCACCTGATCACGATTGGGATAGCTGGCAGAAAGACTGGCTAATGCCTGATTTAATAATTGATTTACGGCCTGATAACTGCTAACCTCTAGTTTTTCTTCTTTCTTAGTTTCTTCGGCAGAGTTTGCAGGTTTTGGCAAGGAGTCATCACTATTTACAGTTGTTGCTGCTTTTTCTAACACTTGTTGATAACCGTTTGAAGCAGCGATCGCATTAAATGTGATATCTTCACGACCGCCGTTAAAAGCACGGGAACCATCTGCCCAAATAATCAGTTTTGGTAGTTCTGATGGTTCTAAAACTTGGCGAATCAAAAAGTCTACAACTTGGGCTGTAGCACCATTAATCCCAAAGTTGAATACATCAATATTTGAATAACCTTGATTGGCTAAAGCTTTAGAAAGGGCAACTGGATCAATTCCTCTTAAGGCGCGGGAAGAACCGACAATCAATACTTGTGGAGGATTACCTTTATTAGCTAGCCGCTGTTTATACAACGCCAACTGCTCATCTAACTGCCTAATATTAAAACTGGGTATTTGCGATCGCGCTGCTAACAAAATCGCTGCGGCGTTAGCTTTTTGTTTCAATGGTGCGGCTGTTAACTTCCGGGATTGGTTTTCACCATCTTGAGTAAAGCCAGAAGCATTAAATCCATCACCTTGACTCTGAGAAGATCTTGTTCTAGTAGTGCTGCTAAAAAATACTTCGCTTTGACTTTGGCTATCTTCAGATTTAAATGATGGAGACGAAACACTGGCTATTTGTGGCAAACTTGGTGTGGTTTGAGCTACAATTCGACCCAAAATCCAATCAGTTTGCAAAGTGAGCAATAATCCCAAAATTCCCCAAACCATTGCCACATTCAGCCCTTGATTATAATGGCTTTGCTGATTTGAGGATTCGGTTTCTGTAAATAATTGGGTTGCTAACAACCATTTTTTCACTTTGGCGGTTGCAGTTGTCGTCCAATCCCGCGCGACTTCTGCAACAAAATTGTGAACTTCTTCAGAAGTCAAATCAGCCCGGAGAATTGGTTCACTAGCCTCAGTACTTAAAAGATCGCTAACGTATTCTGATGTTGCAGCAAATTCTGGGGTAGCTTCTGGAACTAAACGTTGGCGTTGTAATAAATCCACGCCGTGATGCCAAAAAGGCTCTTTATTACCAGCACGGCGGCCGTAGACACGCACTCCTGTAATTCCAGGTAGTTTTAATTGGCGTACAAACTGGGTAACTTTATTGGCTACTTGTTTGCGTGTTGGGCAAACAGGCGCATCACACATAACATGTAATAAATCTTCTTTGCGAAGCAAAAGTACACGGATACCACCTGTTTTCAAACGCCAATCTAGGTCAGAATTAAGTAAACGTTCTAGTAAAAAAACGATCGCTGGTTCATCACCAGTAATCGCTAACTCTAAGGCTGAAGTTGCTAAAGCAGGATGTTCTGCGGCAGGTAAAGACAGCCAATCAATCCATCCTGGTTCTTTTTCGTCTGTTTTTTGTCCGTAAACAGTAGCGGCGAGAATGCCTTGGGGAGCGATCGCTTCTAGTTGAGGTAATATTGCTGCTAGACATTGTTTCTTATCTGGCTCTGGAGAGTCTCCTATTGGGGTGCAAAATAGATGTAAGGTTGATTCTTTCAAAGAAGCTTGCACAGCCACATTTAACTTAGATAATACCTCCGTTAATAGTCTGGCGATCGCTTGGATATCTCCCCAACGCGCCCATTCCTTAAGCATCAATTCTGGCGGCGTTAAATCAATCCGCAGCAGCCAATCGGGTGTGGTTTCACCATTCACTTGTAAGGCAATTACCGCATCCTGGTAGCCAGAGAGTTTGAGATGTCGTAACCGCTGCGCTACAGGTTCTGCTAACAATGAGGCATCAGGACTGTAGCTAGTCTGGCAAAATATCCACAGACGATTGACTTCAGTTTGAGCGCCATCTTGGGGCTGATACTGCTGACTTTTGACATGCACCGACACGCCTAATGGACTGAGAGTTTCGCTGAGATAGCGAGCGATCGCATTTAGGTCTCCTCGCCGTGCCAAACTCTCGTTAGAGACGATTAGCGCCCCGCCTACACCCGTAGACTTTTCTGAGTCTTTTAGGGCTAGTTCTACCTGTTCTATGTGGCGTTCTAGCTGATTTAAATAAACCCGGTGACACCATTTAGGGCGATATTCCCCTTTCTTCCGCCCGTAGACAAATACTTGGTATATTGAGGGTTGTTCTTTACTTGTTAAAACATCCAAGTCTGTTTGCTGTAGGGCGCGAAGCAAGTCAGACAGAGTGCGCCAACGTTGGGGACACTCTAAACCTTCACAAAGAATGTGTAGGTCGTTTCCCCGCAACCGGACTTTCACCCCGAAAGAGTTGATCCCTGTTGCTTGGCTGACCCATTGTACTAAGGATTGCTGGCTATCTGGTAACACTGTTTTCATGGGCAGTTAACTTTACAGGAAGCGAGTATTGGGGGGTAGTGCCTGCACTTGTAAACTAGAAACATAGGTTTATCATACTTTGCAGTTTTTTTTTTAACACTTTTGTTACCTTCTTAGCTTGCAAAATAGACCAAGATAGTCTTGTATGGTTGCAAGTTGTACAGAAATTAAGTTTTGCGTTTCATTTTACTGCCCAACAACTAAGAATTAGCAATGCCTCCTACAAATACAAACTCCTCACAGAACCCCGAACTAAATTTGACTTTTTTTAGCATTCCCCAATTTCTCCTCTCAATGGGTACAGGGTCTATACTACTGCTGCTCACCACCGGAAAAGTCACTGTAAAAGCACTAGATTCTATGGGACAAGCAAGTGAAGAATTGTTTCGAGGCGATCGCTTGCCCATTCTGCCTTTCCCAGATGACAATGAATCGAACCAATAAAGCTAAAAATTATACTTAAAACTTAAGTTATTCAAGGAAAACACTTGAATTTAAATCGCCGAATCTAAGACCTGTAACAATAATCAGCTTTACAACAGCAGAAAAGTATGAGTTCCCTTTTATACTCTTGGTCTCAAGCTGTAAATTTCTATCCCGCGTCGGAATTATTTTTGCGTCGTCGTCTCCAAATAGTGGAGGAATTGTGGGAGTCAGTACTCCGGCAAGAATGTGGCCAAAAGATGGTAGATTTATTGCGGCAATTACGCGATTTGTGTTCACCAGAAGGGCAAGCAACAAATGACCAAGTCGATTCTGTTGTTAAATTAATTGAACAACTGAACATTAACGAAGCAATTAGGGCGGCTCGTGCTTTCGCTTTGTATTTTCAGTTAATTAATATCATGGAGCAGGAATATGAACAACGGCAGCAATTAACCCGCTACTCCGAAACAGAAACAGAACTGGTGCATCAAGAAATTCAATCAAATATTACCTATTCCTCAAATCAAAAAGAAAATGATCCGATTGTCAGTAGAGGTATAGGTGCGGACTTGCTAGCTAAAAGCTGGGTTGCTAAAACCCCTGAAAAACCAAAAGGTACTTTTGCTAACTTGTTTCCTCATTTATTTAAATTGAATGTGCCACCCCAGCAAATTCAACGGCTGATTTCGCAACTAGATGTGCGCTTGGTATTCACAGCTCACCCTACAGAAATTGTCCGTCATACTATCCGCGATAAACAACGGCAAGTAGTAGAACTCCTACAAAAACTAGATGCAGTTGAAAACCACTCCGATGGTAGCTTAGGGGGATATCCTTGGGAATCGGCAGAAATCAGAGAAAAATTACTCGAAGAAATTCGTCTGTGGTGGCGTACAGATGAACTCCATCAATTTAAACCCACAGTTTTAGATGAAGTAGATTATGCTTTGCATTACTTCCAAGAGGTTTTGTTTGATGGTATTCCTCAACTGTATAAGCGTTTCAAGTACGCTCTAAGTCAAACTTTTGCTTGGTTAGAACCGCCGAGTAAAAACTTTTGCTCTTTTGGCTCGTGGGTAGGTTCAGATAGAGACGGTAATCCATCAGTCACACCTGAGACTACTTGGCGAACAGCTTGTTATCAGCGCAAAATGGTTCTGGAGAGATACATCCAGTCAGTAAAACAACTGATTGAATTATTGAGTATATCCATGCACTGGAGCGATGTCTTACCAGACTTGCTGGAGTCTTTAGAGTTAGATCAGTCGCAGTTGAGTGATATTTATGATTCCCTAGCGCTGCGTTATCGCCAAGAACCTTATCGGCTAAAATTGTCTTATATTTTAAGACGACTGGAAAATACCCGCGATCGCAATCTCGCTTTATATGACCGAGAAACACCCACCAATGATGATATACCCATGTATCGGTCGGGGTTAGAGTTTCTGTCAGAACTGCGGTTAATTCATCACAACTTAACTGAAACTGGTCTAAGTTGCAAAGAGTTAGAAAATCTGATTTGTCAGGTAGAAATATTTGACTTTAACCTGACTCAGTTGGATGTCCGCCAGGAATCATCTCGTCACTCTGATACGTTGAATGAAATTCTAGAATATCTGCAAGTACTACCCCAAGCTTATAACGAACTATCAGAAGCACAAAGAGTTGCTTGGCTGACTAGTGAACTGCAAACCCGTAGGCCGTTAATTCCAGCAGAATTACCATTTTCGGAAAAAACCAACGATGTTATTCAAACTTTTCGGGTTGTGCGATCGCTACAACAAGAGTTTGGTATCAACATCTGCCAAACTTACATTATCAGCATGTGCCGCGAAGTCAGCGACGTACTAGAAGTTTTACTCTTAGCCAAAGAAGCAAGACTTTTTGACCCCGCCATTGCTGTAGGCACAATTCAAGTTGTTCCCCTCTTTGAAACGGTAGAAGACTTACAGCGTTCTCGAAGCGTCATGCGCCAGTTGTTTGAACTACCCCTATATCGCGCTTTATTAGCTGGCGGCTACCAAAATATCGAAACAGCACATTCATCCCCCCCTGCCTCCCCTGCCTCCCCTGCCTCCCCTGCTTCCCCTGCTTCCCCTGCCTCCCCTGCCCCCTCTGCCTTTTCCCCCCCCCTCTCCCCCAACTTGCAAGAAGTAATGCTGGGGTATTCTGACAGCAATAAAGACTCTGGCTTTTTAAGCAGCAACTGGGAAATTCATAAAGCTCAAAAATCACTCCAGACAATTGCCGAAGAATACGGTCTAAATCTGCGAATTTTCCACGGACGAGGCGGTTCTGTGGGACGTGGTGGCGGCCCTGCTTATGAGGCGATTTTGGCTCAACCAGGTCACAGTATTAATGGACGCATCAAAATTACCGAACAAGGGGAAGTTTTAGCTTCTAAATACTCTTTGCTAGACTTGGCTTTATACAATTTAGAAACCATTACCACCGCCGTCATTCAAGCTAGTCTTCTACGAACAGGATTTGATGATATCGAACCTTGGAATGAAATTATGGAAGAATTAGCAGCGCGATCGCGTCAACATTATCGTAATTTAATCTACGAGCAACCAGACTTTATTGACTTTTTCCACCAAGTTACCCCAATCGAAGAAATTAGCCAACTACAAATTAGTTCCCGTCCGGCGCGTCGTCCATCTGGTAAAAAAGATTTAAGCAGCCTCAGAGCCATTCCTTGGGTATTTAGCTGGACACAAACACGATTTTTGCTACCTTCTTGGTATGGTATTGGCACAGCTCTACAAGAGTTCTTGAACGAAGAACCAGAAGAACACTTGAAATTACTGCGTTATTTTTATCTCAAATGGCCGTTCTTCAAAATGGTGATTTCTAAAGCAGAGATGACCTTGGCAAAAGTAGATATGCAAATGGCACATCATTACGTTCAAGAACTATCGAACCCTGAAGATATCGACCGATTTGAGAAAGTTTTTGAGCAAATTGCTAACGAATTTTATCTGACAAGGGATTTCGTACTCAAAATCACTGGTCACAATCAGCTTTTAGACGGTGATCCGGTATTACAGCGTTCAGTGCAGTTACGCAATGGCACAATTGTACCACTGGGATTTATCCAAGTTTCCCTACTCAAACGCCTGCGCCAATCCCGGAATATTACTGCTACTTCTGGGGTGATTCACTCTCGTTATAGCAAAGGCGAGTTACTGCGAGGAGCATTGTTAACTATTAATGGTATTGCTGCGGGGATGAGAAATACAGGTTAAATCAGCGAACACTTCGACAAACTCAGTGCATCGCAGTGAATAGTTATCAAGTGGCTTTTGACTGATAACTGGTAACTGATATTAGCAACTACACTCCCAGAAACCTTAGAATAAGTAGAGTGTATTTAAATTTATAACAAGTATTTATGCCTCCTCGCTGGCCTCGTAAACCTGATCGCAAAGACCCAGATTTCCGTAAATTAGATGACCGGATGAATTTTGCTGTGCATGTGGCAGCTGCCTGTGCGGTTAATTCCGGTTTATGGTTTGCCCAAAATTTGCAAGCTACTACTTGGGAGTGGTTGCCTTGGTTAACGGTAAGTTGGATAGTAATATTGTTGGTGCATTTAATTTATATTAATGCGATCGCCAACTACTCACAGACACCACCCAAATCCACCTGAAGATGGACTGCTAAAGCTAGGGCAATTGTAACCTGAGGTAGTTGAGTCAGTCTGATAAATTGAGCAATAATATTCAAGTAACTTGAGAGTTCGCGCTCTGTTCTTGATATAGGGTTATTTTGATGGCTAAAACTAACACCGCAGAACTACTAGAAGCCCTAGCAGCTGAAATTGGCGAAAACGTTTATATAGACATTGCAAAATGGCATCTTTATTTATCTGATGCCAAGTTACATACTGTTGTAGCTGAACAGTTGTATCCCTTAATTACTTCTAATGCTGTCAATGAAGATCGGGTTATCAAAGTATTAGAATCTATTTCAGTAAAAATAGGTGGTGGTAGAAAGGAATTATCTTTAATAGATTTACTACCATTGCAATGTCAGGTCAATTTAGTGGATATACTAGAAAAATATCAACGCGAGATGTAATTTATATCTTCTGAAATTAAATAAAACCACTGATAAACACAGGTTAAGTTGATTACTCTAGTGAAATATCTTTTTGTTTATTTAGATTCATATTTACTTTTAATAATTAAAAAGTTTTAGCATTCCGAACTAAAAAATATTAAATGTGGGCGAGTTTCTATTTCTATCCACGTTCAATTTTCATGCACACCTATGGAGTCTAGGAATATGTTTCTGCAACTTAAAGATACTGAAGATTTGGTAAAAATTCTTGACATTCAAGAATTGCTTGATCCAAATAACGATATTGTACACGCACAAGATCAAGAAGGACAAGAAGAACAGCAGTCTGAGACTTTTAAAAAAGAAAATCTGGTTTTCCCTTCCGGTGAAAAACTGCCACTTTGTTGGTTAGATGCCAACTATAAGAAAGGCTAAAGCTTCTTAATTTATAAATAGAGCTTTTTGTGTCTTAGTGTCTTAGTGGTTGAAGATCTGTTTACCACGAAGACACTAAGGATTTTTAAGTCAATTACAAAGCTACAAGCTGTGATTCTATTTCTGAGGATTTCAAGTCACGACCGATAAAGACTAAGCGAGTTTGTCTTGCTTCTTCTGGCTGCCAAGGGCGATCATAAAATTTATCGAATCGGGTTCCTACTCCTTGCATCACTAAACGCATAGGTTTGTTAAGTACTGCCACAAAACCTTTAATACGGTAAATTTCTTGTTGATTTGCTAATGTCTGCAACTGCTGTTGTAATTTTTCTGGGTCAAAAGCCCGGTCTAAAATGACGTGAGTTGAGGTAATTCCTTCGTCGTGGTCGTGTTCTTCTTCGTTGTCGTGATGACTGGGACGACTGTCTAAGTTGTTTTCGACTGCGGCTTGTAATCCTAATAATATAGATGGATCGAGTCTGCCGCGATCGCTCTCAACAATCTTTACAACTCTGGGCAATTCTTTTTTAATCAACTCTTCTACTTGCGCTAATTCTTGGGCATCTACCAAATCAGTTTTATTCAACACCACTAAGTCTGCACAAGCAAGTTGATCCTCAAATAATTCTTGCAAGGGTGTTTCATGTTCTAGACTATCATCTGCTTGTCGCTGGGCAGCGATCGCTTCTAAATCACTAGCGAAGGTTCCTGTTGCTACTGCTGCACAATCTACTACGGTAATCACTGCATCTACAGTTGCACCGTTACGAATTTCTTGCCAGCGAAAAGCCTTCACCAATGGTTTTGGTAAAGCCAACCCAGAAGTTTCAATAACAATACAATCAATGCTATCTCGCCGCTTTAGTAACTGCTGCATCGTCGGGAAAAATTCTTCCTGCACGGTACAGCATAAGCAGCCGTTAGTTAATTCAAAAATATTATTTTCTGATTCACTACCTTCAGGACAAATTTGACAGGATTGCAAAAGTTCGCCATCAATACCGAGTTCGCCAAATTCGTTGACTAAAACTGCAATGCGTCGTCCTTGATTGTTTTGTAGCAAGTGGCGAATGAGGCTAGTTTTACCACTGCCTAAAAAGCCTGTAATTACTGTAACTGGAATTTTTGTAGCCATTGTTGAGTTGAAGTTTCCCAGAGGTCATGATTTGCACCTCTTTGTATTTTGCCTTAATTGGGTAAACTTAAAAAACAGCAGGGGCAACTTCCATGCGATCGCCTAATTCTACCTCAGACGAACCCAGGGAAATTACCCCAATAATTTACAAAAATTGATTTGTGAAAATTTACTCAGCGGTTGCTAGTTCGGTGCTGCCACGTGTGCGACGGCGTGTTAGGCTGTTGTATACCATCACACCAATCGCTTTGATTAAATTGCCTTCTAATTCTTTGAACAACTTCATGTTCATGCCGAAGGCAGCGTTGGCTTCATCAACAATGCGATCGCTTGTTGCATCATCCAAGGGTAGTTCATCCAAAGCTTGACGATACTTAGCTTTGAATCCCTTTTCGTCAGTAATATCTGCAAATTCATAGAAGGCTGTACCTTGTCCATCAGACAAGTTCATTGCTGTGACAGCAATATTTTTGAGAATTTGTCCTCCAGATAAATCACCCAAATAACGAGTGTAAGAATGGGCAATTAGTAATTCTGGTTCTGTTGCAGATATTTCTCTGATGCGTTTTACATAAGCTTCACCGGCTGGTGATAGTTTAATTTGTTCGCGCCAGTTAGCCCCAAAATAGTAATTCAGGTCTTGCTCTAGGCTATGCTTACGATTGAGTTGAGGAAAGTAAATTTTAGAAACAATTGGGTGCTGACGGTGCTTTTCCATCTCCTCTTCCATTGCCGAATAGACGAAGTAAAAGTTAGCAACTAGCTTCCGGTAAGAGTTTTTCTCTACTACTCCTTTTAAAAAACACTTGACAAAACCCACATTTTCTGCCATCGTGTGTGCTTTTTTAGTGCCTACACGCAACTTGTTTGCTAAATTACTGCTCATACTAAATTTCTCAACTTTAAAGGGTCAACTACCAAAGTTTTGATTTACTAACAGCTACAAAAGGCCATTAAAAAGTTACCTTAAAACTATTTGATGAGAATTTATATTAAAATTTTTTAAGTAAAGGTAATTTGGTATCGTTGCTACCTTGTCATATCCTCTTCGGTGAAAGACTTATCATTTAGACCGCAGGAGGCAGTGAGCGTACTTCGGCTTCGCCCTTCGGCTTGCTTCGACTGCGCGGCAGTTGAGCGAAGTCGAAACTCAGCAACCAACGCTCAGGCTAAACTCAGTACAAGACGCTCAGTAACCAGAGGGAAAGAGGATTTTCCGATTTTTGCACACAAGCGGGAATTATAACTAATTAAGCGGACATGATGTCAAGAAGCAAAAGTTGAGAAACTTTGTGTCTGCGATCGCAGTTACTGCGCTTTTGCCTACAAATCAACAATTTCTATCTTAAAAAGCACCGATTGTTAAAGTCTACTTAGCCTTTGAGTAATTTTGAATTGTGTACCCTAGCGATCGCAATCGCAAGTTAAAGTCAGGAATATCACAGCTAAAGAAATATTTTATCTAAAAAAATATTAACAATAAAGTAGTGATAAATTTCAGTATTTTCACTTAAAAAATCTGTTGACTAACCGATGGGGATCAAAAAAAGCAGTATATAGTACAGATAAACGGTTATCTAACTTGAAATTTTTGAATTAGAGTGTAAAGTGATATTTTCCAGTGTGAGTGTGTGGAGTATTTAAATTTATGGTTTCATCTATAACTCGAACTCAAGGTCATTCTATTTCCAGATATGATGGATCTGAAAAAGGTCTAACAAGTAATTTTGGGCTTAATTTAATCTCTTTACCAGCAACTCCTTTATTTGGCACAGATGGTATTCGCGGCAAAGTCGGAGAATTACTGAATGCGCCCTTAGCATTGCAAGTAGGTTTTTGGACAGGTGTTGTCTTGCGTAATCATGCTGATAAATTAGGGCCAGTAATTCTAGGACAAGATTCTAGAAGCTCTGGTGATATGTTGGCAATGGCCTTGAGTGCTGGCTTAACAGCAGCGGGTTTAGAAGTTTGGCATTTAGGATTATGTCCTACTCCTTGTGTCGCCCATCTAATCAGTTTCAGTGAAGCCATCGGCGGAGTGATGATTTCTGCTAGTCATAATCCACCAGAAGACAACGGGATTAAAATTTTTGGTGGGAATGGTACTAAGTTATCTCAAGCATTACAGGCAGAAATCGAAGCGGGATTGCGTGGCAAAATATCAGATGCAGGTGGGATGAGTAATTGCGGACGGCATTACTCGCGTTTGGAGTTAATTGAACATTACAGCGAGGCATTGCAACAACCCTTTCACAATCAAGTTAATCTTCAGGGATTGAAGATAGTTTTAGATTTAGCATGGGGCGCAGCAGTTGGATTAGCACCAAAAGTATTTACAAAAATGGGAGCAGAAGTAATCTGCTTACATAATGAAGCAGATGGCGATCGCATTAACGTCAATTGCGGTTCTACTCACCTAGATATTTTGCAAGCAACAGTCAAGGAACATAACGCAGATTTGGGCTTTGCCTTTGATGGTGATGCTGATCGCGTGTTAGCTGTAGATCATATCGGACGAGAAGTTAATGGCGATTACATTCTTTATTTATGGGGATGCTATCTTCAACAACAGCACAAATTGCCAGATAACTTAATTGTTTCCACTGTTATGGCCAACTTAGGCTTCGAGAGGGCTTGGCAAGAACAAGGCGGTAATTTGATTCGCACCCCAGTCGGTGATCAATACGTGCAAGCAGAAATGCTGCGGACTGGGGGAATGTTAGGTGGTGAACAATCTGGGCATATTCTTTGCCGTCATTATGGCATTACCGGAGATGGCTTGTTAACAGCGTTACACATAGCAGCTTTAGTTAAACAAGCGGGTGTTTCTCTGAGCGAAATGGTAGACCAAAGCTTTCAGACTTATCCCCAATTATTGCAGAATGTGCGAGTAGTAGACCGCGATCGCCGTTTAGGATGGCAAGATTGTCAACCTTTACAACAAGCGATCGCTCTTGCCGAAGCCGCAATGGGTGATGCTGGTAGAATTTTAGTCAGAGCTTCCGGTACAGAACCACTGATTAGAGTCATGGTAGAAGCCGCTGATGCTGAACTTGCCAACCATTGGACAAATGAATTGGTATCCAAAGTTCAACAACACTTGGCAATCTGAATTAATTAAAAGTAACGCAAAATTCCCCACCCTCAAAGCTTCGTAGAGTGGGGAACTTTCATAATAAATTAGTTGCTCCAGCTTTGAGAGCCAATGCTGTTTAGCCTAGTTCCCGGTGCGAAACAAGCTAACTCTGTTTCTGCTGCTGACCAATCCCTTGGATCTGTTACTGGGTCAAACTCCTCTTCATCTGAGTTGTTTGATTGGCTTTCGTCAGTCATTTAGGCGTTGCATAAATGCGGGATGAATTAAAATTTTTGACCAAAGCAAAAGATTGATTCTTCGCGCCTTTGCGCCTTTGCGCGAAACAAAATTCATCCCTTGATTCAGCAATGCCGTCATTTACCATAATTTTGCCTGTTATTCATTTGGCCTAAGCAGTTGCTATAAAATTATTTCCAGCTTTTCTACAGCAGCATTAGTTAATATTTGATTATCTCGTAATTCAAGTATTACCTCATCAAATACACCATTCTAGCCTCTAGCCCCTTTTCCTACACACTTCTTAGGGAATAGAAACCGATCGCAATAATCGCTCAACCACAGTTCTAGCACTACGCCCACCCCTAGGAATCAGCCGATGGCAAAGAACGTGAGGGACGAGAAACTTTACATCATCGGGAATGGCATAATCACGCCCCAACAAAAACGCTAAGGCTTGGGTTGCCCGTTGTAGCGCCACAGTACCGCGGGGACTAACGCCCAATGTGATTTCTTCATCTTGCCTTGTAGCTCTGACCAACTCTAAGATGTACTGTTGTAAAGATGTTTCTACTCGTACCTGAGAACAGTATTCACGCAATTGAGCCACTTCTGCCAAGGTAATACAAGGTGATAAATCAGCTACTTTGGCACTGTATGTGCGTTTTTGCAGCATTTCTAGTTCTTCCGCCGCCGAAGGATAACCCAAACTCAACGACAACATAAACCGATCCATTTGCGCTTCTGGTAGCGGAAAAGTGCCTTGATACTCTATAGGATTTTGGGTAGCAATCACAAAAAACGGCTGAGGAACTGCACGAGAGACACCATCAACTGTAACTTGATATTCTTCCATCACTTCCAGCAAAGCTGACTGAGTGCGGGGTGTCGCGCGGTTAATTTCATCAGCTAGCAGTACATTAGCAAAGACTGGCCCAGAGAGAAAAGTAAATTCGCCGCTTTTGGGGTTCCAAATATTAGTACCTGTGATGTCAGTTGGCAGTAAATCGGGTGTACATTGTAGCCTTTTAAACTTGCCATCTACTGAACGAGCTAGGGATTTAGCAAGGAGAGTTTTGCCCACTCCAGGGACATCCTCTAATAGGGCATGACCACCACCTAAAAGGGCGACTAGAACTAATTGTATTGCTTCGTTTTTCCCAACGATGGTACGAGCCAGATTTTGAGTCAAAGCATCAATTTTTTCTCTCATGTACCACAGGGTAAGAAATTGATAATGGGGTAATTAAGAAATTGGAATGGAGAATAACCTATGCTTTGCTCTCCATTCCTGGTCTAGTGTTCCCACTTAGCAATCAAAAATCAGCATTCAGTGCGTAAAATTTCTCTAGCAATGGTGCAATCAAGTTGAATTTGTGTTTTCAAAGCTTCTAGATCAGGAAATTTCTGTTCAGGGCGCAAAAATTCGATCAATTGCACAGCTAGTTTTTTGCCATATAAATCATCAAACCAATCAAATAAATGTACTTCCACAGATAAACAAATACCATTTACTGTAGGGCGATCGCCTATGTTCATCACACCCAAGATTTGAGTAGATGTATTAGCATCTGGCGTTTCACTCACAATCAAAACGCGGACAGCATAAACACCTTTGCGGGGTAAAAACTTATCGGTTGGTAATTGCAGGTTAGCGGTAGGAAAACCAATAGTTCTGCCCAATTGTTGACCTTGAACCACAATACCGATCAGAGTGTAAGGTCTCCCTAGTAAAAGGTTGGCGTTTTTAATGTCACCACTTTCTAAAGAGTGGCGGATTAGTGAAGTGCTAATGGGTATATCTTGGGTAGGAGCGTCGTCAGCGTAAGTTTGCAAAGGAACGATGGTGACGGGAATTTGATAATTGGCAGCTAGTAATTGCAAGTCTTTAGCAGTACCACGGCGCTGTTTACCAAAACAAAAATCTTGCCCTACGCTAACTCGCTGGCATTGCAGTTGTTGCACGAGAATCTTTTTAACAAAGTCTTCAGGAGATAAAGCAGATAGTTCTTTGTCGAAGGGCAGTAGTACTAATTGCTCTACCCCAAGCGATCGCAATTGTTCAACTTTTTCATCCAACGGTGTTAATAAAGCCCGGCGCTGTCCCGTAAAAAACTCTTGTGGATGGGGATGAAAAGTTACAACTGTGGAGTATGTATGTTCTTGATTATTATCAGACTGTAGACTACTTTGCACTGACAACTGACCACCAGCATGTAAAACTGGTTGAATGACTCTATGATGGCCAAGATGCACACCATCAAATTTGCCAAGAGCAACAGCAGTTGGTGTTAGCAGCCCTTTGGTCGAAGAAGCAACCCACACAGAACATCCATTTTGAGACAAATTTAGCACTTGGATTCTGGGATTTTAGGTTTATTTAGCCATTAGCCAGAAGCTACCTGATGGAAAGCAAAAGGTAATTACGAATTACGAATTACGCTTTGTCGCTAACAGCTCTTGATCACCAATCTAATCTAAAATTGATGATTGCTTCGATAGCCACCTTTACCCAGAAAACTTGCTGATAGGAAAAGATTCTGATAAAGAAACTGAGCCAAGAACCTGGAGCCGCATTCCTTCTCTTGCCATAACTGCACCAGGAAATTCTTTGGCTGCTTGTTCGCCGACGCAATCTAAAAAGTCATCATTGTGAGCAGGATCGTGGTGATAAATCACTAGAGTTTTGACTTTGGCAGCTTTAGCCATTTTCACTGCTTCTTGCCAAGTAGAATGCCCCCAGCCGATTTTTGGTGATGATGGTGAGTGGTATTCTTCATCAGTGTAAGTGGAATCGTAAATCAAGATGTCCGCATTCCGAGATAACCACAAAATATTTTCATCCAACCGATCTGGAAAATGTTCTGTATCGGTGATATAAACAGCAGCGCCACCGTGCCAGTTAACTCGGTATCCGACAGCTTCACCTGGATGGTTTAACGATGCCGTTTCTATAGTAATATCATTAATATGTATTGGTTGTCCTGGCTTGATGTCGTGGAAATTTAAATTTGCCTGCATAATCTGCAAGGGTACAGGAAAATTTGGGTGAAGCATCTGGTCATTGAGGCGCTGCTCTATGGTAGAACCATCAGGAGCGATCGCACCGTAAATATGAAAATGATTTCCCTTGACAAAACCTGGCACAAAGAAGGGAAAACCCTGCATGTGATCCCAGTGGGAATGAGTAAAAAATATATGACCTTCTATCGGCATTTGGGGCAATAAAGATTGTCCCAAAACATGTAGTCCCGTGCCACCATCAAAAATTAAGCGTTTACCGCCCACTTGCATCTCAACGCAAGGGGTGTTTCCGCCATAACGAAGGGTGTGTGACCCTGGACTGGGGATGCTCCCACGAACGCCCCAAAATTGCACAGTAAATTGGTTCTCTATCCTGGACATGGGTATTGCTTGCTGGATTAAGCGGGCGATCAATAACTTTCTTTTTGGTTAAATCTATGCTGTTTTACTACATTTGAGCGAAAGGGTGTTTATTGGTAAAACAGCATACACTGTTTAAGATTGATTTTGTAAATGCAGGTGAGGTACTGTCAGGCAGTTACCTGTATTTTGCCAATGTAGGTGTATCATTAATATCAATAACGCTCCTACTTTATAGCCTAAATTTTGTGGTAATGCATTTAACTACACTTGATTTAAGGCAAATGATTTAGGGAAGCTGAAACTCCCAATGAGACAATTGCTCCAGTCCATTGGCATAGGTGAGATTGTATTGTAATGGCGTAATGCTAATGTAGTTTTTACGGATTACATGCACATCAATAGGTACGTTTTGCAGCAGATTTAAATTTTCTGGAGGTTCCACATCTTCTAAAACTTCTCCAGTTAACCAGTAGTAAGTTTTGCCACGAGGATCGACTCGTCGATCAAAAACATCAACATAGCGGCGTATTCCCTGACGAGTGAGAGTGACTCCGGCAATTTCTTCCCACTTCACGGCAGGAACATTGACGTTAAGTAACATTAAACTTGGTAAAGGTTTTAGCGTTAGTTGCTCCACCAGAATTTGGGCAAACTTGGCAGCAGATTGAAAGTCTTTAGATGTATGACTAGTAAGACTCAGCGCTATGCTGGGAATACCTTCAATAAGACCTTCCATAGCCGCAGAAACAGTACCGGAATAAAGAATTTCGGTTCCTAAATTTGCACCTTGGTTAATACCAGAGAGAACCAAGTCAGGCGGTGACTCTAGTAAAGCCCACAATGCTAACTTCACACAGTCCGAGGGAGTGCCATCACAAGCCCAAGCCTTAACGGCGGGATGAAAAATCGACTCCATAATTTCGGCGCGAATCGGTTGGTGCATGGTTAATCCATGTCCAGTTGCCGATCGCTCTCGATCTGGACAAACTACAGTTACATGATGACCTGCTTCTGCCAGGCAGTTGGCTAGGGTACGAATACCTAAAGCAGAAATTCCGTCATCATTACTAATGAGTAATTTCATGGATCAATAGTCAACGGTCAACAGTCAATGGTCAACAGTCAAGGGACAATTGTCTGTGTCTGTGATCACAAACATATAAAAAATTATGTTTGGGCATGGGGCATCTCTATCGGGAATTAAAAATTAAAAATTAAAAATTGAATTGATTCAATTTCATTTTTAATTGGGAATGGGGCACTTGTACTGACTTGTGCTGAGTTTCGACTGCGCGGCAATTGAGCGAAGTCGAAACTCAACTACCGCGCAGTCGAAGTAGCGAAGCCGAAGTATTGGGCATTGGGAATCGGGATCAGGTTTTTCACGGTTTTCAATCAAGGAAAAAGCGATCGCAAAACCAGATCACTTCTAAACTGGTAAACAGAAGTATAGTTTTGACTGAGGATTTTCCTGTTGCCCGTTGTCTGTTCCCTTTTAATATTGACTAATGACTATTAATTAATAACTAATGACTAGCAATTTAGAGGCTCAACTTTTAGCACTACGCCAAGAAGGAGAAAAAGCGATCGCCGCCACCGATACCCTAGAACATCTAGAAGAACTCAGAGTTAAATATCTGGGTAAAAAGGGAGAACTGGGGGCATTGCTGCGGAGTATGGGTCAAATGAGTGCGGAGGAACGACCGAAAATTGGGGCGATTGCGAATACTGTCAAAGAATCGCTGCAAACTAGTCTAGACCAGCAACGTGCCGCCTTAGAAGCTGCACAAATTCGCTCCCAGCTAGAAGCAGAAACTTTAGATGTAACAATGCCGGGAATTTTTTCCCCCCAAGGTCGGATTCATCCTCTCAATGGCATTATTGATCGAGCGCTGGATATATTTGTGGGTATGGGCTATACCGTAGCGGAAGGCCCAGAAATGGAAACAGATTATTACAATTTTGAAGCTCTCAACACCCCACCTGACCATCCTGCCCGTGATATGCAGGATACCTTTTACCTGCCAGATGGAAATCTGCTGCGGACTCATACCTCATCTGTACAAATTCGTTACATGGAAAAAGAAGAGCCGCCCATTCGAGTGATTGCTCCGGGGCGAGTTTATCGGCGAGATAATGTAGATGCCACTCACTCGGCAGTTTTCCATCAAATAGAACTTTTAGCAATTGATGAAGGACTAACATTTACAGACCTCAAAGGCACGATTAAGCTATTTTTGCAAGCGATGTTTGGCGAGTTACCAATTCGCTTTCGTGCTAGCTATTTTCCATTTACCGAACCGTCTGCTGAAGTGGATTTGCAGTGGAATGGTCGCTGGTTGGAAGTAATGGGTTGCGGTATGGTTGATCCGAATGTCTTAAAAGCTGTTGGTTATGATCCAGAAGTCTATACAGGCTTTGCTGCTGGCTTTGGTGTAGAACGCTTTGCGATGGTGTTACACCAAATCGATGATATTCGCCGCTTGTACGCTAGCGATTTGCGGTTTTTGCAA
This sequence comes from Halotia branconii CENA392, assembly GCF_029953635.1. Classification (NCBI taxonomy): domain Bacteria; kingdom Bacillati; phylum Cyanobacteriota; class Cyanophyceae; order Nostocales; family Nodulariaceae; genus Halotia; species Halotia branconii. The sequence goes on from NZ_CP124543.1 coordinate 1,667,206, forward strand.
CAATTTTAATTTTTCAGTATTACTACAACTGCGATCGCACTGCTAAATTTTTTGTCCGCTATTGTGGCTACCTTGGCAGATGCGGCGTGGGAAATTGCTAACCATTCTTTAGTCCAAAGTATAATGCAATTAGTCATCAAATCCTTAAATAGCCATGACACTTGAAAATCTTGAAGCTGAAGTCCTTTTGCTTCCGAGGGACTCTCAAGCAACACTATTAGCTCGACTTTTGGAGCGCTTGGGACAAAGCAATGAGATTGATCAAGAAGTTGCATCTGTCTGGGTTGAAGAGGCTGAACTGCGCGATCAAGCAATGGATGACGATCAAGCCGCTGGAATCCCTGCCGAACAAGTATTTCAGCGGATTCGTGCGTCTTTGCAATGAAAACCGTTGTATTTCATCCATTAGCAGAGCAAGAGTTAATTGATGCCGCAGCCTATCACGAACAGCAAAGACTTGGACTGGGGTTGGAGTATCTAGAAGAAGTAGAACACGCAGTCAACTTTCTCACACGATATCCTGAAGCAGGCTCCAAAGTTCGAGGTTCTGTGCGTCGCCTGACTTTACCTAAGTTCCCCTACTCGCTATTATACCGTGTGTTAGAAGATGCTCAGATTCGTGTTTTAGCAATAGCGCATCACAAGCGTAGACCACAATACTGGCTTGATCGAGAGTAGTTAATGGTGACACTTGCCGTTAGCTTGCAAAAAAGGTCATTTCTTCAAAACTACCATGACTGCGATCGCACTGCTGAGGTTATCGGGGCAGATCTCCAGCTTGAGGGATAAAAGCAATCACACCTGCGGAGTTCTTGAGAGATATTGGAGCATTGTAATGAGTCATCTGAATGTTCAACTTCCTGACTCTCTATACAAAAGCTTGCAGGCATTAGCTGAGCAAGATGGGATTTCGGTTGACCAATTTATCGCGACAGCAGTTGAAGAAAAGCTTGCGGCACTTATGACTGAAACCTACTTGGAAGATTTAGCGAAGCATGGAAATCGGAAGAAATACGAAGCAGTTTTAGCTAAGATACCAAATGTTGAACCGGAACCATACGACCAGTTACCGCCAGCAGAAGAAGTTTAATATTTGTATTATTTGTTAGCTATTTTTACTTTTTAACAAGTTTAGCCTTTTAGCGACGCAGCACAACAAAGCGTTTGTGCGATCGCACTGCTAAGGTTATCTTGGCAGATTTCCAGCTTGAAAAATCTCTTCAGCGGTTAACTTCAACTCCGGGAAAATTGATGATTGGATACGTTCCCCGGAGTTATCACCGCTTCGGAACTGCCTGACTTGGTATTCTCCCTCAACTAACGAGTAAATCGAGATAGTTGGTTGCTTGGGATTGCCGATAAACCGCCTACCACCCAAAGCAGCATAATCTATAATCCAGTATTCTAAAATGCCTACTGTTTCATAGTCAGCTGCTTTTTTTAAATAATCATCTCTCCAATTAGTACTAACTACCTCAATTACTAAGGGAATTGATGCAGTTTGGCTAACAGTTGATTCTTTTTTCCACAAAGGTTCATGTACTAAATTAGGACGGTTTAATATCAGTACATCTGGTGAATAGGCTGACTCACCTGACAATGGTTTGATGAATGCTGTTTTGGGAATAAAGTAGGGAAGTTTTAGTCGTTTGATTTCGGCAGATATTTCTAGCGTCAAAAAACCGACAACTTCTTCATGGTCACCTGTTGGGGGTGGCATTTCAAAAATTACTCCGTCATAAAGCTCATAGCGTCGTTGTGAATTTTCTGGATACCAAGTGATAAACTCATCAAATGTTACTAATTTGCGTAAGGCTTGAGTCATAGTTATTGCCTCTTACCCTTTTTATTCAACTAGATTTCTTATATATTAATTAACTATAGCAGTAGACAGATAGTTTAGAACTATCCCTTTGAAGGTGACTTGTAAAATCTATTTTTCTCTTTGATATTTCTGTGCCTCTGCGGTTTAAAAGTAATTTTTTAATCACAGAGACGCAGCGAAAAGTTTTTAGGATAGTTTTCCTTTTTTTAAAGACTACAACTAATAGATTGAATACCATCATTTGAAACTGAAAAATATACTCTGTACTCTGCTGGGCATGTTTCAATTGAGTTACCGTTTCTAATTTGAGTGTCTTGTGAAAGTCGGCAACTCTGAAACTGTGCTTTTTCATCAAAAGATATATATTCTTTAGCTTGGCAATAAAAATTAGATGAGCCTGAACTAGGGTTGTAAACCTGCACAGTCATATTTTGACCTAGTATACAATTTGCCAATGAACCATTTGAATAATTACTAATTGTCCCTGATTCACATACAATCGATGCTTGAGCAGGTGAAGAAACAGCCAAATTAACTGTAAATAAACTTAGAGAAGAAGTTAATATTGCAAAAGTTTGGTTAGGGAATTTCATAAATGAAAGACTGACTGATTAATTGTAATCATTTTATTAATTTCATTGTTGAAACTCCAATGATTAATTCACCGAAAAAAAGTAAATATAGCTTTAAATTAGTTTAATATTTCCAATTAATCAATTGAGTATTGATGATGAGCTTTAACTGTTCTCAAACCTTACATCAGCAATGTGAGGTTTTACCAACAACAAATAAAATCATGATAAAGGTAAAAACTACGTAGAAAAGCAACCAGTATCAAATAGCATTATTATATTACCTGTATCTACGGATTAAACATTGAGCAGTTGATGTTTCATTCCTATTTTATGCAACACTGAGGCATGAGTAACATCTCTAGCAACTACCTGATTATTTTCCTTTCTGCCAAATATTGATACATTTGCCAACGAGCATCGACTTCAGTTTGTGCTTGTTCTAACAACTGTTGAGCAAGTTCAGGTTTGCTTTTTGTGAGCATTTTGAAGCGATTTTCTTGATACATTGATTGTTCTACTGATTTTGTCGGCGATCGCATATCCAATTGCAAGGGATTTTTTCCTTGTTTGACTAACTCTGGATTGTGACGATACAACAACCACCGTCCTGATTCTATCAGAGCTTTTTGGTGATTCATGCCTGTAGTCATGTTGATCCCGTGGGCTATGCAATGGCTATAAGCAATAATCAACGAAGGACCATCGTAAGCCTCTGCTTCTAAAAATGCTTTCAGGGTATGTTCATCTTTTGCACCGAGGGCTATACTTGCTACGTAGACATTACCGTAGGTCATGGCAATCAAGCCTAAGTCTTTTTTGGGTGCAGGCTTACCACTGGCGGCAAATTTAGCGACTGCGGCGCGTGGTGTGGCTTTGGAAGATTGACCGCCTGTGTTGGAATATACTTCTGTATCCATCACCAAAATATTGACATTACGACCACTGGCAATTACATGATCGATACCGCCAAAATCGATATCATAAGCCCAACCATCACCGCCAATAATCCAGACGCTTTTTTTAACTAAATAATCAGCCAGGGATTTGAGATTAGCGATTTGAGATTTTAAATTGAAGTCTATTTCTGTAGTTAAAATTTGATCTAAATTTTGTTTTAAAAGTTCTACTCTTTCACGCTGTTCCCAAATATCAGCTTCAGATTTTTGTTCAGCAATGAGGATAGAATGAACAAGTTTTTCATCTATTACACTGCTTAATTTTTGTAATAATTCTGCCGCAAATTCTGTTTGTTTATCCACCGAGAGACGAAAGCCTAAACCGAACTCGGCGTTATCTTCAAATAGACTATTCGACCATGCAGGGCCGCGTCCTTCAGTGTTTGTTGTCCAAGGTGTAGTAGGGAGATTACCACCATAAATTGACGAACAGCCTGTAGCGTTGGCAATTACGGAGCGATCGCCAAACAATTGTGTTAATAATTTTAAATAAGGTGTTTCGCCACAACCCGCACACGCGCCAGAAAATTCAAATAAAGGTTCTTGTAATTGTTGTTGCCGAATTTGGTTTAATTTTAATTGTCGTCGGTCAGGATTGGGCAAATTCAAAAAGAAATCCCAGTTTTTGCGCTCTTGCTCTCGTAAAGGCAACTGTTGTGCCATATTAATCGCTTTACGCAATGGCTCATTTTTACTTTTAGCAGGACAAATCGTTACACAAATAGTACACCCCGTACAGTCTTCCGGGGCAACTTGAATCGTAAATTTTTGGTTAGCAAAGTCTTTATCTCTGGTATCGGTTGACTTGAAAGTAGGGGGTGCATTGATCAACTCATTTGGTTGATAAGCCTTAGCCCGGATGGCGCTATGGGGGCAAACCATAACACATTTACCACACTGTACGCAGACATCTGGTTCCCACACAGGTATTTCTTCGGCAACGTTACGTTTTTCCCATTTCGCTGTACCTGTAGGAAAAGTCCCATCGACTGGTAAGGCACTGACAGGCAATGTATCACCTTGCCATTCCATAATTCGCCCTAGCACTTGCTGGACAAATTCGGGGGCATTTACAGAAATAGGAGATTGTTTAATGATAGTGCTGCTGATTTGACTTGGTATGTCTACCTTATGCAAGTTAGCCAGGGTGTTATCCACAGCTTGCAAGTTCATCTGGACAACTTCTGCCCCTTTCTTACCATAAGTCTTTTTGATCGCTTGTTTAATTTTGGCGATCGCTTCTGCTTCTGGCAAGACACCTGCTAAAGCAAAGAAACACACCTGCATAATGGTGTTAATTCTTCCCCCCATGCCGCTTTCGCGGGCAACTTGGCTGGCATCAATAACGTAAAACTTCAGATGCTTATCAATAATTTGCTGCTGTACTTTTAAAGGCAAATATTCCCAGACAGTATCAACATCGTATGGACTGTTAAGGAGCAAAGTTGCCCCATTTGCAGCAGCTTGTAAAACATCAATGCGTTCTAAAAAGCCCCAGTGATGACAACCGATAAAGTTAGCTTTGTCAATCAGGTAAGTAGAACGAATTGGTTGGGGGCCAAAGCGCAGGTGAGAAACAGTGATTGAGCCGGATTTTTTGGAGTCGTAAACGAAGTAACCTTGGGCGTAGTTATCGGTTTGTTCACCAATAATCTTGATCGAGTTTTTGTTAGCCCCAACTGTACCATCAGAACCTAATCCGTAGAACATTGCTCTGACAACGCTATCAGGTTCTGTGGAGAAGTTAGGATCAAATTCTAAAGATGTATGGCTAACGTCGTCATGAATCCCAACGGTAAAGTGATTTTTCGGTTGGGGTTGGTTGAGGTTGTCGAAGACACCCTTCACCATCGCGGGCGTAAATTCTTTGGAAGAAAGACCATAACGACCGCCGACAACTTTGGGAAAACGAGTAATTCTGCCACTTCCCCTTTCATCACATACCTCATGGATAGCGGTTACTATATCTAGATACAATGGTTCGCCGGCGCTACCTGGTTCTTTGGTACGGTCAAGAACAGCGATCGCTTGTACGCTGATAGGCAATGCTGCCATAAATCTGGCAACATCAAAGGGGCGATAAAGTCGCACTTTCATCACTCCCACTTTTTCACCACGAGTGTTGAGATAATCTACTGTTTCATGGACGGTTTCACAGCCTGAACCCATGAGTACAATGACGCGCTTGGCATCAGGTGCGCCGTGGTATTCATAAATTTGATAATGCCTACCTGTAAGTTCTCCAAATCGATCCATAATCCGTTGGACAATCCCCGGACAAGCATTGTAGTAAGGGTTAGCACCTTCACGGGCTTGGAAATAAACATCAGGATTTTGGGCTGTACCGCGCATTACAGGACGGTCTGGGGTGAGAGCGCGATCGCGATGAGCCTGTACTAACTGGTCAGGAATTAGCGATCGTAAATCCTCATCCAAGAGCAATTTCACCTTCTGCACTTCATGGGAGGTACGGAACCCATCAAAGAAGTGCATAAACGATACTCGCGCTTCTAGAGTCGCTGCATGGGCGATGAGAGCAAAGTCTTGACTTTCTTGTACCGAAGCAGAACACAGCAAAGCAAAGCCAGTAGCACGAGCCGCCATCACATCGCTGTGATCACCAAAAATCGAGAGAGCGTGTGTAGCTAAAGAACGCGCAGCCACATGAACCACAGCACTAGTTAGCTCTCCAGCAATTTTATAAAGGTTAGGAATCATCAACAATAATCCCTGAGAAGCTGTAAAGGTGGTACTCAAGGAACCCGTTTGTAATGCTCCATGCACAGCACCAGCAGCTCCCCCTTCACTCTGCATCTGGATGACACTGGGAATTGTCTGCCAGAGGTTGGGACGACCTTCTGCTGACCAAGCATCTGCCCATTCACCCATTGCTGAAGATGGGGTAATAGGATAAATGGCAATTACCTCGTTTAATTTATAAGCAACACGGGCGACAGCCTCATTACCGTCAATGGTTGCAAAGGTTTGGTTCATGATTTTTCTTCCTGTCTCACTTTCTATCAATTGCTTGGTCTTCTAAACTGCGTGAAGAGAAGAGTTAGAAATAGCCAAAGCCAGGAAGTTAGTGTGTTATACCAATTCGTACCTCGGCTTACTTCGACTACGCTCAGTACAAGTCGCTCGGCAACCTAATTCGTAATTCGTAATTACGAGAGTCTGACAGAATCTAGGTTTACAGGTTTGAATCTGTTGCCGAATTTTAGAGAATTGGTGTTTTGTTTTTTACTTTGAAGTGCCAACAGAAAATTGCTGAGTTAAAAAAGGAATCTCTTCCTTAACTCAAGCTTTCTAAAGTTTGCCACAGAGGTAAACTGACACTAGTTGCCTGGGTCAGCAGACCCTCCTACAGCACTGGCTCCTGTTTGCAACTTCTCTCTAGCTTTGGCTATGGAGTAGAACTCAGCACTACTGAAACTCAATATTGACTTAAATGATTTTTTTGAGGGCTTTCGGCTATTAATTGTAATTTCCAGAAATGCGTCTTCCATGAGTGTCTCATCCCTACTAATTCATCTATTAATAAGTATTAATAATGTACTCAAAAGCTGAAGTCTATAAATGATGAGACTTGTAGAAAAATTTTGATTGTTTGTGGGGTAGAGGTTCGGGAATGCTTTAAATTTTTATTTTCTGTGAATAATCAGTTTAGTAATGGTTAAATAAATCAAAAAAAATATATTTTTGTAGCAATTTTATTAAACTTATGAATAATTTAAGATAAATATAGCAATCCGATTTTATGAATGAACATATTTGCATAGGGAGGGAACAGGGAACAGGAAAAAAGGGATTTAGGGGTGTACTGAGTTTTTCCATAAATTAAATATGAATCCTATATTTTGGCATTACTGAGTTTCCTTGCAGGCAGTGCCAAAAAGCTGCCAGAGGTTAATATAACAGGGCATTAACAATTATTTTCCATGCCCAATGCCCCATGCCCCAAATTATCTTATCTGTTCATGTTCATGGTGATGCTGCCCAGAACCTTTATTTTGGTGATTTTGCCAATGTATATACAGTAATACAGCACCAATAATTGCAAAAACTATATTTAGCCAAAATGTGTAGTCTATTTGAAAGCGCACGATTTCAGCTAGATTAGGTCGTTCGCTGGGCAAGATGCCAAAAAAAGCAAATATTCCATGTACAGTTATACCAGCCGCCACCATACAAACATAAAGTAAACCTGAAAGATAAGCCGCATACTTCCAGCCGTAGTATTTAGCTTGCAAATAAACTACAGTCGCTGCTACTAAGTCAGCACCTAAAAAGCTCATTACTCCACCAAATGAAGCATTTTTACTCCAAAGCATGGCGGCTAAAGGGACATTTCCCATTGAGCCAATGAAAGTAAAAAAGGCAATAATCGGTGCGATCGCGGCATTCTCTAAAACTACTAAAAAAGATGGTGAGTTGTTACCTGTGTGCAGAAATAAAGAATCCCAAAAGCTTTGAGGCACAAACACAGAAATAAATCCCGCAACCGTAAAGCCAAATAATATTTCTTTGTATGCCATCTTCCATTCCATGAAAAATGCATCTGCGATCGCTTGCCATCCTGACCGTGAGGTAATTTTGTCCCACCAACTTCTTCTTCCTTCACCAGACATGTCATGATCCATGCCTTCATGGCTTTGCTGTTGTTCAGCATGATCACGAGCAGATTGAGCTAGCTGGTCAGGAAACCAAAATTTGGTAATCAGATAAGCATAGACAATCATTAAGATTCCCAGCAGAAAATTACCAACTACAAAATGCCAACTCAGTAATACCCAAAGAACGATGCCCAGTTCAATTACCAAATTGGTCGAAGCAATTAAAAAAGATAGTGCATTGACTGGATGCGCTCCTTTGGTTAACACCGAACGAGATGCAGCCAGGGCAGCAAATGAGCAAGATGAAGAGACAAAGCCAAAAAAGCTTGCCAATATTGCCCGTTTTGGACCACGCTTACCCAGCAAACGTGCCATTTGTGAACGAGTAATCAGTACTTGAATCCCAGCCGAGATGATGTATCCAAACATCAATGCCCAAAAGGCTTTCCATAAAATTCCGGCGCTGGTCTTTAAGGCTTCAAATACTAGATCCATAGTGCTATTCCCTAACTTTATTTCGTTTATCCCGAATTGCTTAAGGTTTTCTTGTTAAGCTCATCCCACCCCTGGAAGGGGCGGGATTTCGTGTCAGTGGTCAGTAGTCAGTAGTCTAGTTGACGAGTGCTACTGACCACTGACTACTGACACTTGACGGTGGCGGGGCGATGGTTACTGAGCGTAGCCGAAGTACTATCCCGGACACTCCTTGAAGAAGTGAGCTTCCCGTCGCCTTTTGGTGATTTCACTTTTACAGCTGTTGGGACAGTCGCAACATCAGCCTTAATGCAGGTGTGTAGAGAATAGCAAGGTATAGATTATCGATAGTAAAACTTATAATCCTTTAACAGGGTACTGATTTTCAGTCGAACTGCATGATAGAAATATTCGGAATGTTTAGTAAGTTTTTTCAAAACTTTTTGAGAAATTGAATTATGAGAGTTCTCAATTCTTTGCTGGGTTTCAAAGTAATTAAGCTTTGCGTTACGCTGCGATTGTCCTGATGCAATTCTAACTTTTTCAATCCTATCATCGAAAAAGTCAAGTCCTGTCATCACATCATGCCTGACTGAAAAACCAGCTTTTGCAGCTGCTAATCCCATAGCATAAGCTGGATGTTTATGTAGATTATTTAATTCAGCATAAAGTGCTAGTTTTTCCCAGTTTTTGAGAAACTGCACTTCTTTACCAGAATCTCGTGTAACCACAAATAAAAATTCATTGATCCATGTAATATTCTCAGTATCTATATTTAAATTTAATTTTCTAGCCATTTTTTTGAGCATTTCAAATTGTTGAATAACGCTTGCTGGCGGTGGATTTGTTTTATTCATGCGTTCTTGAAAATGCTTTAACATGCTGGTACAACTTCTTGCTGTTATTCCAGGTAGCCATTGCTGATATTGCGGTACTGGGGCGCAGATTCGTACATCCGCATCAAGATACATACATGAATTAAACATTAATAAAGCTTTAGCAATGGCAAATCTGCGCTCATGGTAATGTAAAACTCCTTGTCTATGATGTCCAAATACTAAAATGTTTTGATTAAATTTATATTCGTTAAAATCTTGGGGTCTATCAGTATAAAGTATCACAGGAATATGAGGCGCAAATTTTTCTATATCACTGAGAAGATTTTTTGCTAAAGCACGATAAATCTTCCCCGCAGCATAGGTACAAAAGCAAAAGTTTCTTTCCCCTGAATCCATGTCGAAGATACTCCCGTTTTCAACTGTCAGCCTTTCCCTGTTTAATATTTTGACAGAAATTGGGATGTTATACCATTTCACGAAAAGCCTGATACAAATAAAGCATCCAGAATAAAACCCCAACCTGTAATATTCGCAACAATTGATGTGTTTAATTCCTCAAGACGTTGCCAAATAACTGTTCTTAACTCGTCCAAATTAGCAAAGCATTCCCAACTTAAATTCCTTTTTACTTCTTCCCATAAACGTTCAATGGGATTGACTTGGGGAGTATGTGGAGGTTGAAATAATAAAATAATATTTTCTGGAATTTTAAGAGTCTGGCTTAAATGAAAAGCACCATTGTCTAATTGAAGTATGTGTATATCTTCCGGATACGTAGCTGCAAACTGTTCTAAAAAGATATTGAAGCAAGCTGTGTTGAGATGAGAGAATTCCCAAATATAATACTCACCAGTTAACGGCTCTACTAAACCATATAAATAGAAATTTTCTCGTTTCCATTGCATGATGCCAATAGGTTTAATGCCACAAAGCGTGATCAGTCTTCCTAATTCTGTTTTTAATCCTACACGGCTTTCATCACCACACCAGTATCTAATTTCTTTATGTTTATCTTTTGGCTCTATGACGTGTTTTTTTATAACTTCTAGGTATTGTGGCAGTTTTTTTTAAATTCTAATTCTGCTTCTTCATTGTGTTTTATCCCTACTGCTCTTGGTACTTTTAACTTCGCTTTCATTCGATAGCGTACTGTATCATGTACTACTTTATACGACGCTCTCACACCTTGAACCGCTTTCAACCATGTTCGGATTTCTTCATAGCTTTTAAATCCAAATGGCTGTTCAAGTTCTTTTAAAAGTTGTTCTTTGGTCGAACCATCAATAATTGGCGGTCGCCCTGGACTTTTTTTTGTTGACAATAGACCGTTTATTCCCGACTCTGTATATGTTTTTAACCATCTTTGCACTGTCACTCTTTCTCTGCCTACGACAAAAGCTGCATCCTGTACCGTTCTTACTTGCCCCATTTTCAGTAAATACAAAGCTTGAACTCGTTCACGGCTTGATGCTGTTTTCTGTTTGACGAGCAGTTCATGCAACTGTTGGACTGATTCTTTTATTTCGACTTTGGTGACTCCAACCATTTTTACCCGTTCATATTTATTCCTAATTTATCTGTATCATACTTTTAGTGAATTGGTATTACCAGTCGTTGGGTTGTGAAAAAGCAGGGGAGCATCGGTAAATTTGTCGATGTGTTCGGCAAGTATCATCATATATGAGAGAGATTGTACAACTGAATTATGCCGATTTGATTTTGAGCAAATCTAACGTTTAATGAATAGTTGTAGCGGGGCGATCGCTACACAAGTAATAGCAGTTGCAGTAACAGAAGTATGAGATAGTTTAGCCATTACTTTAAACAAATCATTCTATAAAAATGAATGATGATTAATTTATTAGGGGGTGCATCCCAGTTTTTATTTGACAACAAGAGAATAAGTGTCATTGCGAGGAGGAACGACGAAGCAATCGCATTGACTTGTTTTTAGTCAGAGATTTTGCGATTGCTTCACTCCACTTCGTTACGTTCGCAATGACGTTCAAAAAAGTAGGATGCTCCCTTTATTAGGTCTCTTGCATAAATATTTTTTACCTCACGCAGAGGCGTAGCGAAAAGTTCCTCGAAGCCGGGTTTCCCGGCGTAGGAAACTTTTCAAGACAGAGACGCAGAGAAAAAGTCTAAAATCAGGACTTTTGCAAGAGGTCTATTGAGCGAGTTTATCTTTAAAATTACGATATTTCAGCTTAATGTTACCGACTTTTTTATTGAAAAAATTTGTGCTATTTTTTTGCAGATTCATTAGCAAACTGGGATGCCTAAAACTTTTAGGTCTTTGTTCTGGTGACTTGAAATAACGATAATGTAAAAACACATCTCGATATGGAATATTCATATCTTCACCTAGGCAGAGTTGAGTAAATGCTGATGCACCTATACTCATATAGTGTAGATATGTCAGCCGACGTTCTTGGTCGTATAAAACATTATTTACCACATCAAACTTAGAAGACCAGTGACTACCTGTTGCCTTCTCTAAGTCATGATAAGCAAAGTTATAGTATGAGATACCACTTTGCAATACCATATAGTTAAATAAAGATTGATCTGGCCCTCCCAAAGCCATAACTTCAGCTTCACCAGCCTTTAACTTTTCCAGGAGATTTGCTAATATTTCTTGAGAAAAAACATGTTTTTTGGTCGCAAACCAACCGGCACAAAACACTTTATTTTGTAAGTTTTCTTCAGCAAAAGTCTGGTGTAAAAATTCTAACGGTGCGTCAAAAATATATTTTAAGTCTGATTTATATTGAAAATCGTGTACTACCCAATCAAAGCTATCTAACTTTTCATAAATGTAGTCTATAGGACTCATTAATAAAGTATCGGCATCAAAATAAATAAATTTATCAAAAGAACCATCTAAACCACAAAGTTTGCGGTGCATTGGTAAACGATAAAGTTCTGACAAGCCCCGTTTTCGCCAATTTGTTTGCGCCCTGGGGTAATTTTTCCATACCTGGGTGGCAAAGTCATCCCAATAAGCTATGGAATTAGAATTTTCAAATAGGGTAACATTTTTTCTACAGGCAATTTCTGCCCGCACTTTGTCTAGGCGTTCATCGTAAGGAATTACACAAACCGGAATTTCTCTACCAGCATTAACTTCGATGCTGTTAAGCAAAGCTACTAATTGGTCGTAGACAACATCATTAGCCAGAGTGTAAATACCATTAATCATGGGGATACTCCTAATATCAAGTGCGGGCAACAATAAAGGGAAATAAACGGCGAGTCAGTTTTGGCACAAAGGCGAATTTACCTTCATGTAGATAACGATAGTGTTCCCACAATTCCCAATAGGGACTACCTTTTTTCATCCGCGTTCCAGCCCAGTGGAGATATTTGAGTCGCTGTTCTCGGTCATAAAGGATATATTCTCGCTGCTGAAAATTTCGAGAACCAGCCCAGCTACCAGCACCTCCCCCTGGAATTTTCACGAGATTGCCACGTTTAGCAATCAGTTTGAGAACGAGATAATTAAGAATCGGTTGGTCTGTAACTCCTTCAGAAAAATCAAAATATTCGCGATGTGTAGCACACTCGCACAAAGCATCATCCATTTGTTGTTCGGTAATAGTTCCTTTTTTAGAAGCCCAAAAACCACTGTTAAAAACGTCTTCTAGTTGCTCATCTGTAAATATTTTTTGTTCTTTTACTAGAGGAGAAAAAATGTTTCGCAACTTATCATTAGCATGGTGATAATCACAACAAAAGAAGTCAACTTCTCTTAGTTTGTCTAAATTTTCGGCAATTTTTTCAAAGACAACAATATCTGTGTCGATATAAATAAATTCATCTAACGGGCCAAACCAGGCAACTAGCTTACGCATTTTGTTAGGTAAGGCTAAAAAATCTCGATCAAAAATTTCGCCGATACGATTGGTAAATTTTTCAATTAGTTGGAGGTCAGGAAAAATTTGCACGTTATGTAAAGTTGCCAGCGTATCTAAAACTTTATGATAATTTTCGTTAAATGGAATGAGATAAACTGGAACTTCTGTGTCGTAACAGCGAATACTATTGAGTAGTGCGATCGCATTATCAATTACGCGGTCATTAGCAACTATATAAATTCCCCGATTCATAAATATCCTTAGTTAATCAAGTGGAGTTTCTTTAAAGCTTTAGTTAGCAAACTTGGCGGTGGAGCGTTATAAGGTTTGGGAGGATTTTTAAAGATAGGACGCTTCTGTGGTTCGTGGAGATAACGATAATAAAGAAATAAATCCCGATAGGGAAAATCAATATTTTCTCCGGCACATACTGCTTGATTAACTCTGGGAGGAATACCAATATAATGGATGTAAGTTAATCGATTATCTTGGTCATAAAGAATATTGTCTTTTTCTTGAAAATGATTAGAAGTAACAGAACATCCAGTTATTTGATTACTTGGTAAATGATGAGCCAAGTTATAAACTTGTATACCCGATCTCATAAACATATAGTTGAGAACTGGCTGATCTCCTGTAGGATAAAGTATTTCTTGCTCACCTGCTTTGAGATATGATGATAATTTGGCTATTTGTTCTTCCGGAAAAAGGCCTTTTTTAGAAGCGTAAAATCCTGAACAAAATATTTCTTTTTGAATACGTTCTTCGTCAAAAACTTGGAATAATTTAGATGAATTAACGTTATAAACTTTATCTGGATGTTTAAATTGAAAATCATAAACTACACAATCATATTCATTTAATTTATCAAAAACTAAATCTAGTGAGTTCATCACTAAAGTATCAGCATCCATATAAATAAAGTTATCAAAGGGGGCATCAAAAGCACAAAAGCGCCGATGTCCGCCATAAATTCGGTATTTATCTCTATTCATGCTAGCAGGACTAGCCTCTAACATAAATTTATCCCAGCGATTGATGACATCTTGATCATCGTAAATAAATACATTGGGACGATGAGCTATTTCTTGAGAAATGCGTTGTATTTGCTCATCAAAAGGATAGATACAAACAGGTGTTTTATCTCCTAAAATTGCATCAATGCTGTTAAGCAAAGCCACGAGTTGATCAAAAACATAATCATTACCAAGAGTACAAATACCGTTCATAATTTATGAGTGTTTATCAACAAAGTTTGATAGCCAATTTAAAAGATTAAGTTTGTGTAAAATGATTTGACGTGCTTCCGCGATCGCATCTTTGGCAGCATACCAAGCATCAGGTGTAGCAGTCACTTCTTGAATGTAAGCTATACCTTTGGCATCTAAGCTGGGTAAGCGCAAAAAACTACCAGGTGGTAATAATTTATCAGCTGCTGAACCGCCATAATAAATAGGCAAACACCATGCTAATAATGCATCCCACATTTTCTCACTGACATACCAATTATTTTCGGCATAGTTTTCAATTGCCAAATTGTAATAATAAGGAGCCATACCATACCATTTATTACCTAATTCTCCAGATTTATTTGCCCATTGAGGTAAGTCGCGTCCATACAAATCAAATTTAATCTTGCTGGATTGTACCAATTGTAAAAAGTCTAATCTTTGACGATGATTTGCTGTACGATTAATACCAGAAGTAATCCAACTACAATCAGCAACTTTTTTTGGTGGTGGCATTTCATTTAACTCTCGAAATGAGTTGTTGTGATACCAAATTGCTGGCATATAGTCTGGAATAGAAACAAAATCATCGGGGCCGGAAATATAGCCACAATATTTTTGTGCTTCTTGATAATTGCGTTTATTGATGTCGATGACTTCATCTAAGGGTGGTTCTCGTAAAAGATAAATTACCCGTTCTGGAGGCACACCACGCAGAATAGAATTAATATTAATTTGTGGCTTTTGCTGTTTGCGACGTAATTTATCTAATAAAGATTGCGGCTGAGGAGGTTTAGGAAAATCAAACTGATACATGAGCAGAAAATCTGGTTTGGGCGCGATCGCTTGCATTTGCATATTGCCCCAAACGCCGAATTGATCAGGGGTTTGTTGCCATAACCAATCGGCTCTTTGATCAAGGCTTCGATAGCTGCTAATCATTCCCACAGTTTTTAGATTCATTTGATTCAATTGTCAGTTGTGATCATAGATGGACGTAAAGATTCATCGACATAACTAATAATTTTTTCGGCTCGATTTTCCCAAGAAAATTGCTTAACAAATTCAATAATTTCTGGATATCCGTCTACTTGGCGAGGATAATTTTCTAAAACCCATTGCAGTGCTTCAGCGAATTTGTGGGGATTATCTGGTTCACACCAAGCTGCGATCGCCTGAGTATTTTTAAACTCAGTTAATGAAGAAATTTCTGTAGCCACAATGGGATTTCCAGAGGCTAAATAGTCAAATAATTTCATTGGAGAAGTGAAAGTTGCCGCTTTCCCCGAACAATGGGGATGAGCTAAAACATCGGCTGCTTGTAGTAAAGATGCTAACTCATCATGCAAAATGTAGCCTAAAAATAAAATATTATTAACTTGTTTTTCTTTAGCTAATAGCTGATAATGTTCTACTTCGTGAAGCTTACCACCTGCACAGACAAACTGTACATGTGGCATTTGACTAGCGACATCAATTAAGATATCAATACCTTTAAATTTTTGTAATGCTCCTGCATAGACTACTAAATATTTTTGGTTGTTTTTAAGTAATTTTTCTCGCCATATTACGGCTTTTTGTGGCTGTCTAATTATGAACGATTTATTATAACCATTATGCAGTTTAATTAATTTTTCCGGTGGCATTCCATGTTCAATCATGCTCTCTCGGACTGTATCGGCAACTGTCACAGCAACTTGAAATAGGGGATGATTGACAATTTCTGGCTCGAATTTTTTATCTTCGTGGTGATGATGTTCGTATATCGCTGGGATACCATTTTTAATAGCTGCTTTTACAAAATTCCAGTTCCAAGCATGAACAAGTTTAGTTGTGGCTAAAATATGAAATGGAAAATAATATTTTGTGGTAATGGTATTCGAGTTGGTAAATTTATTTTTGTAATAATCAATTGGCCAGGGCATTGGCAGAGTCGCCACTTTTAATTTATCTTGGAGATTATAATATTTAATGAGATTTTCTGGTACTTTTCGGGGTTGGAAAGGACGCAGTAAATTAAAAGGATTAATCGCTTGAATGCCTTGAGTAGGATATATTAATATAGTTGAATAACCCAAGTTTGCGGCTCCGTTGGCTGCATTTGCCGACTGGATTAAGTGAGCTTCTGGCTTAGGCAATTCTTCTGTGAGAAAGAAATTATAGTTTTTTTGGTTTTTAATCATAATTTTAAACTTTAATAATACTTTCAAATTTTTCTAAATTATTGAGTAAATTAATTGCCGATTGATAAGCTTCGGTAATTAATTCATGTTCTTCTGGTGGCATTTCCATGAGATTTTCAGCTATAGAATTAATAGAAAAACGCATGGGTTTGAGATACTCTTGGAACTTAACAGCGAAGTGAGCAAAGTTTTGATAATGGGTAACACCATTGCGACTTGTACCTGACAATGTGTGTAATTGTGTTTTCATTTGCAGATTAACAAGATCTTCTAAAACATCAATAGCATTGATAATTCTAAAGGCTGATTTATAAGAATCTTCGATTAATTCTTGCCGTTCTTGAGAATTATCGACCATATCATCCAGTAATAAGAGTAGGAAACCAATCATGGAATTAAGCCTTGTCCGAATTTCATGACAGATGCGGACTAAGCTTTGTTGTTGTTTAATGGTAGCTTCTGCCCGATCGCCAAATTGCATCGAGTAGAGGCGTGAGTAGTAACCATTTTTTTGTAAAAGCTCGTCGTGAGTTCCTACTTCTACTACCTGTCCTTGATCTAATACGGCAATTTGATCGGCTTTTTGGACTGTCGAAAGGCGGTGAGCAATTACCAACGTTGTGCGATCGCGACTTAGATCGTCGAGTGCAGCTTGCACTAAACGTTCGGAGACAGTATCTAAAGCGCTGGTAGCTTCATCTAAAATTAAAATATCTGGATTTTGTAGTAAAGCACGAGCGATCGCTAATCTTTGTCTTTGTCCTCCAGACAACATTACACCGCGATCGCCAATTAAAGTATCAAATCCTTGAGGTAATTTACTAATAAACTCATAAGCATTGGCTCGTTTGGCGGCTGAGATAATATCATCTTCAATCGCATCAACTCGTCCGTAGGCGATATTATTTTTTACTGAGTCGTTGAACAAAAAAGTATCTTGACTAACAATTCCCATTTGAGCGCGTAAAGATGTCAAATCGAAGTCGCGCAAATCTTTACCATCGATGGTAATACAGCCAGATAAGGGATCATAAAATCTTGGTAATAAGTCTGCAAGGGTTGACTTTCCAGCCCCAGAACTGCCTACCAAAGCTAAAGTAGTACCATGCGGTAAAAATAGGTCTACCTTTTTTAATACCAACTTTTCGTGACCAGGATAGGCAAAAGATAGAGAATTAAAATGTATTCCTTTTTGTAATTTTGTGTAGGGAACATTACCCCTACTCATTAATGGCTTGTCATAGGGATTTAAAAACTCAGTTACCATTTCTACACTTGTAGAGGTATTAGCAAAGCTACTACGAACAGAATTTAACTGAGAAATTAAAGGTAGCACCCGCAGGAGAATCAATAAATATGTCAGTAATACTGCTGAAAGGGAAGCAATTTGGTTGGCAAAAAAAGTCTTACTTAAAAATACAATTAGTAATAAGGCGGTAATTCCCATCACCTCACTTAAAGGTGCGATCGCTTCGGAATTTACCTGAGATTGAAAATCTGCTTTTTCGCGATCGCGAATTAGTTTTTTGATTCGCAGATATTCTCTTTCTTCGTTTCCTGTGGCTTTGACTAATCGAATCCCATTTAAAGTTTCCAAGACAGCGATTGAATATGCTTTCGACATATCACTAAGCTGCTTACCAAACTTCTTGGAACGGGAGATAGCATATTGATTTATTAATGTCACAAAAGACAACAAAATTGTTGCCGCAATTGTTAACTGCCAAGAAATTGACAGCAACAATCCAATAAATACTAAAATTGTAATTCCTAGAATAATTAACCTAATTGTATTACTTATAGCACTCGCAGCCCGACCTATTTCTCCACCAAGACGGTTGATTAAATCACCAACTTTCATCTTGGCATAATAATCTATATCAACTTCTAGTAATAATTTTAGTCCAGCTTCTCGGATATCTGAGGTCAACATTCTTGATAAAGAACTTGATACCAATGAGCTTGTATAATTAGCCAAGTTTTTTAAACAAATTGTCAATATAATCGCCCCAGCCATCACTAAGATGCGATAATCTTCTGGAATACTATCAAAGGGTTGCATAACAGTTTTAATAATAGGAGGCGCACCAGTTAAATCGACTTCTTGCCCCACAATTCTTAAAACTACTGGCACAATCAAAGCTGTGCTGACCCCATTAAATAAGGCTCCAGAAAATCCTAACAATATAGTTAGTAAAATCCAGCCTGGATAGGGTTTAGCAAATTTTAGTATTAGTTTCCTGGTAGACATGTAGGTAATAAATCGCAATAATGTTTGATATATAAATACTATAAATTGGATATCATTCTAGCCTCTAGCCCCTAGTTCCTAGTCCTTTTCCTTACTGAAGTGTTTGGATATCATTCTAGCCTCTAGCCCCTAGTTCTTTTCTTACTAAAGTGTATTGTACACAACCAAGAAGCGGTATATTAAAAGTCATCTAATTACAGCTGAGAAATTAATAACTCTAAGGTAGAAGCCATCGCCTCTACACTATATTTTTCTAGACATCTTTCTCTAGCTTTTTGACCTCGTTCGTTAGCTAAATCTAAATTTTTAAATATCAAATTAATTTGTTCAGCAATTTGTTCGGGTGCAACAGGTTCAACTAAATAACCAGTATCGCCTAAAATTTCGGGGATATCTCCAACTCGCGTTGATAATACAGGTTTAGCCATTGCCATCCCATCTGTCAACTTTAACGGAAATTGGGCGCGAGCAGTCAAATTATCTCGCTGAGGAACAACTACAATATGAGCCGCTGCTACTACATCAGGCATAGTTTCTACAGGACATTTGGGTAATTTGATAATCCAATGTCCCCATTTTTGAATCAGGCGATCGTCATAATTATCATAAGGACTACCACCGACAATTACTAATCTTAAATCTGGCTGATTTAACTGATCTAAAGCTATTAAAACATCTTCAACTCCTTTATGTGGTCGTGGTGCGCCAGGAAACATCAAAACTCGATAATCAGAAAGACCATAACGCTTTCTACTTTCATCAGCATCATATTTATGGGGATCAAACATGGCAGTATCTTTACCATTAGGTACGTAAACACCACCAAAGCGTTCTTGCAAAAATTGAGTATCTATTGTGATGGCATTGGCACGATTTACTAAACTTTCCATCCACTTAAGATAAAGCGGATGATCGGGAAATCTTAATGCACCATCTTTTTTAAAGAGATCTCTATATAATTGCTTCAAATTGGGGCGATATTTCCAGTCATCACCTCCATACCAACTGAGTTCCCAATCATCCATATCTAAAATTACAGGACGACTGCTACCGAATTTTTTAATTAAAGATAAACCAAAACTTGTAGGCTTAGGTTTTACTGCATAAATAATATCTCCATCTAACTTATTTAAAACTTTTTGAGCTGCTAGAAAAAACTCAGGATATTTTTTGCCATTAATGGAAATAACCGAGATGTTAGCCGGAGGAATCGCATAGAGTTCTTTACCGAATAATAATCCTACAATCTCTACTTGATAATTCAGCTTGTTTAAGACTTGACCTAATAAAAACGCTCGAATTGCACCTCCTCCAGATAAATCACTTACAACTAACGAAACTTTAGTTTTCATTATATTTACTCACTATGGCTATGATTAATCACCTCTTACACAGCTTTTGTTTGCTTTTTAATTCCAGAAAACATAGAGATGATTTTTTTTAACCGTGGGCCTCTATATTGTTCATAGAGTAAAGATTGAGGAATAATTAGTCTAATTAGGTAAATAATTTTAATTAAAATATTATGATTAATTTTAATATTGTTATTTAATAAATAAAAAGGAGGATAAAATATTTTTATAAGTCTATCAAAACTATTTTTATCTTTTTCTTTAATTGCTTCTTTGATTAAAAAAGTAATCCCAGGTTGGCAAAAAGTAATCAAATTTTTATGCTTTTTAGCAACTGTTTCATATAAAATAGTATAATAATTCTTCATGTAAAACCAATTATTAGTTCTGTTAGATTCATGTTTTGTATAAAACGTTCCTACTATAGGTGTATATACAAAATTAACTTCTGCGACTAAAAGATCTAATGTAAAATCTCTATCTTGTAGAGCTTTAAGATCCTCATCAAACATTTTTTTATTGAAAACGCTTCTGTGCATTAATAAACATTGCTGAAGCAAAGGAAATGGAGAATCTGCTAAAAAATCGGGCAGCAGTAAGCGTTGTATCAATTTTTCTTTTGCTAGAGAGGAAATAATGTTAGTTTCTCGCTTAATAATATTCTGATTACTATCTAAATACACTCTTTCATAATCGCAGTAAAATATTGTATTTTCTGCCGCGACGTTGCTTAAATAATTTAATTGAAATCTGGTTTTATCTTCATGAATCCAATCATCAGGATCTAAGCATTGAATCCACTCGCCTTGAGATTTATTAATACCTAAATTTCTGGCAGATGACACTCCTCCATTTTCTTTATAAAAATACTTGACTCGTGAATCTCTACCCACTAAATCTTCACTTACTTGACGAGTGTTATCAGTTGAACCATCATCTATAATCAGACATTCTAAATCAGTTAATGTTTGGTTCAGAACACTTATAACACACTTTTCTAAATAGTTAGCTCGATTAAAGCAAGGTAAAATAAATGAAACTAATGGAGCCATAATAGATAATTTAATCCTTTAACACTTCTCATAAATTAATGTATAAAAATAATAAATTTACCCATTGTTAACTAATTTAAGCTATAGTATTTTTAATTAATTTATGTATGCGATCGCTCCTTGCTAATTGTTGAAATATATAAAAAATTTTTCAATTGAAGGAAACACCTTAAAATGAATAATTCTATCAAAAAGGTATTGTTTTTCTGAGTATTTTGAAAGTAGAAAACGACACAACAAATTTAACTTCATATTTGTTTTTTACCTAGAGAAATTTCACTGATAAATCAAAAAAGGTTTAGCTATTTTTTATTATATTTTAAGTGTAAGTACGGTTGTATATTATCATAGCCAATGGTTAACAGAGTAATAAAATTATACTGAACAACTTATAAGTAGTTAAAATAGCTAGTGAATCTAGTTTAGTTACTTACTGAAGTATACAGTTGTAACGTAATACCGAGTATTTATTGTTAAGGGAGGCAGAAGTAATGCAGGTAATCCGTCTAGCGGTACTTTCAGATAACTACATATTCTTACTGCACGACCGCAAACAAAATATTGCCGCTGTTGTTGATCCAGCAGAAGCTGAACCAGTACTTAAACAGCTGAAAGATTTACAAGCAGAGTTAGTCGCAATTTTCAACACCCACCACCATAGCGATCATGTGGGTGGTAATCGCCAGCTTATAAAACAATTCCCCCAAGTGACAGTTTATGGTGGAGTCGAAGATCAAGGCAGGATTCCTGGACAGCAGGTATTTTTACAACAAGGCGATCGCGTCAAGTTTGGCGATCGCACAGCTGAAATTATTTTTGTTCCCGGACATACCCGCGCTCACATCGCTTACTACTTTCCTGCCGACACATCAGACGAACCAGGGGATTTATTTTGTGGTGATACTCTGTTTGCTGGAGGTTGCGGCCGCTTATTTGAAGGAACACCTACGCAAATGCTGGAATCCTTGAGTAAACTGCGGGCTTTACCAGATAATACCCGTGTTTGGTGCGCCCACGAATATACTTTAAAGAATCTGCAATTTGCCCTAACTGTAGATAGTGAAAACACTAATTTACAAAGGCGCTTTGATGAGGTGAAAACCTGCCGTAGTCAGGGAGAAGCTACTGTTCCTTCACTTTTGGGTGTGGAGAAAGACACCAATCCTTTCTTACGTTGGGAGCAAGCATCATTACAATCTGCTGCCAAAAGTAGCGATCCAGTACAAACATTTGCCCGGATACGGGGAATGAAAGATAAATTCTAGTCAATATGGTTTAGATAAGGCTAAAAACTCAGAATAAGGTAGGTTGGGTTTCCTAACGTCAACCCAACCTACTTTACCAGACTGTGCTGCATACACATTTATTAAAAATACAGTTATTTGCTGGATGGAAACTAGGTTTTTTCATCTAGCAGACAAACATAACAGAGATATCAAAATAATCAGTGTTAGTTTATACTATTTTCAATTTTGATAGTGGTTATACTGATTCTTAGGTTCTACCTGGGAATTAGGAAGTGGCTTTGCCACTTCTTTTTGTAAGTGGACTATTGTACCAAAAAAGAAATCAAAAAACTAAAAAGCAATTGAAGTTTACTTTTTAGTTTCTTGACTTAACTTGATTAATCGTTAGACATTGATTCTCGCCATTTTTCGTGATTTTCTTTGATTTCTCCATGATGCGATCGCACAAAGTTCCAAGTCCCCCATATCAGCGGTTTTTGTCTTTCTAGATGATTGATAAACTGCATAATGGATTGATCTGCTTTGAGTGGAGTTTTCAACTCATACCGAATTGTTTGAAAAATCTTGATATCATCCTGAATAAAGTGGCTACCCACAATTTCAGTTAGCTTTAGCACAATTCGATTGTATAGCCAACCTAAAATTCCTTTACGTTTCTTAATTATTGCCCAGGTCTGAGCTTCTGTTTTTCCTCCTTCGAGGAGACGCATGGCATACATAACATGGATACGCAGAAAATCAACACTAATCGTCACCATGCCAATAGTGCCATACCAATAGCAAATACTACAGGTGACAGGACTTTTAGAAAAAGGACGGATCAGTTTAATCAAAAAAGAATCTTCACCACTGTATGTAGTATTGCTAAAAGTAATAGCATTATGATTCAGTTCCTGTTTCTCAAAAATAATTTCTGATAACATCTTGTGAACTGTACCGAAATGTTGAGCATCAATACCATTAATTGCTACTACATGAGGGTGACAATTCATCACCAACCGGGGGCCAAAACTAACATCACAATCTTTATGTTCTAACTCAGGAAAAAACGGTAGAGGTTGTTGCGGAAATTCTCCAGTCCATACCCAAATCATGCCGTATTTTTCAGCAGTAGGCCATGTTTTTAACTTTATTGGTAACGGCTCATCTAAACAGGGAATATCAATACATATCCCTTCAGCATCAAACTTCCAACGATGGAATAAACAGCGTAATTCATTACCTTCAACTTTACCTTCAGCTAAGTGAGCGCCCATGTGTGGACAGTAAGCATCACAAGTAACTACTCTTCTATCTTTACCACGATAGATTACTAGTTCTCTGCCCAAAAGAGTCATAGGTTTTACTTCACCCACCCGCAGATTTCGAGAAGGTATTACCCAATACCATCCCTCAATAAAACGCTCTGGGTTATTGAAAGTTTTAGATTTACGGGATGAGATAAAAGTCTGCGAGTTGAAATTCATTTTTAAGGTTTCACTTGAAGTGAAGCGGTTGATCTAGAAGTAACATGAGAACTTGATAAAAACAGTTACTTTTAGTACTTAGAGGCTAAGATCCCCGACTTCTTAAAAAAGTCAGGGATCTTGTAGTTGACAATATGTAATAATAGTTACGAGACTTGGGAAATCTGCTATGTTAACTCAAAATGAAAAACCGCTTTTAATTGGTCAAGTTACAGATTTGAGTGGAATCCCTATCAGGACAATTCGCTATTACGAAAGTTTAGGTTTACTCCAGTCTTCAGGACGCACAGAGGGAGGTTTTCGCCAATTTTCGTCTGACGTGATAACTAGGTTAGCTTTCATTAAAAGGGCGCAACATTTAGGTCTGAGTTTAGAAGAAATTGGAGAGATTCTTCAAGTTTATGACCAAGGTCAACCTCCATGCGGTGATATTAAAGAAAAATTAGAAGAAAAGCTTTCACAAATTGATTACCAAATCAATCAACTGCTAACTTTACGGTCTGAAATTGGGGAGTTATTATCTGGCTGGAAATATATAGATGGCAAACAAGATGATACAATTTGTCCGATTATCCAGCCAAATACTAATTCGTAATTCGTAATTACGCTCACGGACTTGCTATTTTTGTTTTTTTGACATTTGTGCAAGAGATTTAATCTTTTACTTCCACGATTCCTCGAAACATATTCATGCCACAGGTAAATTGATATTCTCCTGATTTTAATGGTGTAAATTCAATTGGAGTAACATTATTGAGAGCTAAATCAGAAGCAATTTGAAAATCAGGTAGCAAAACTTTTTCTAGACAACTGCTGGGATCACGTCGCCAAAAATTGAGGCGCACAGGTTGACCTGCTTTGACAACTACACGGGCTGGCTGATAACCTCCGTCTACTGTAATTGTCAATTCTTGAATACCCTGATTTGCTTGTGCTTGTTGTGCTGGCGATTTACTCAAAAGAAACCACCAAAGTTCCATGCCAATTAATGCTAAACCACCGATCGCCACACCAACTTTTAACGCCAAAGGTTGCTCAATCCGGCGAAATTGGCTAGTTGATGCTGATGAAGGGGGTGTTGCTGCTAATGCTGTACTCGATGTAGTTCCTAAAAGTAGCCCTAAACCAGCCAGGCTTCCCCAAAGCGTTTTTTTGTTGAACATTGCCTAAACTCCTCTGCAATTATGAGGTGATCTTTGGTTGAAAATTACGTAATCTTAGAGCATTAGTCACAACGGAGACTGAAGATAAAGCCATCGCCGCCCCAGCAATAATCGGATTGAGTAACCAACCAAAAATCGGGAAAAGAATGCCCGCTGCTACAGGAATGCCGATGATGTTGTAAATAAAAGCAAAAAAGAGATTTTGCTGGATATTACGGATAGTGGCACGGCTGAGTTGAATTGCGGTGATAATTCCTTGCAAGTCTCCAGAAATCAAGGTGATGTCGCTAGCTGCGATCGCTACATCTGTGCCTGTGCCAATAGCAATCCCCACATCTGCCTGGGCTAGTGCTGGGGCATCATTAATCCCATCACCCACCATCGCCACAAGAGATTTCTTTAATCCTTCTTGCTGGAGAGATTGAATCATTGCTGCTTTTTGATCTGGTCGAACTTCTGGAAAAACTCGCTCAATGCCAACTTGTTGAGCGATCGCTTCCGCAGTTTGACGGTTATCACCAGTCAGCATTACTACTTCTAAACCTAACTTCTGCAAAGCTTTTACTGCTGTGGCTGAGGAAGGTTTGAGCGCATCGGCAATACCCATGACTCCTTCGATTTCTTTATCGACGGCAATCAAAATCACTGTTTTACCAGCGGCTTCCCAAGTGTCTTTGTATTGCTGGATTGCATCGGTATTAATTCCCAACTCATTCATCCAGCGTTGTGTGCCAATTTGCACAAGTCGATCTGTAACTACGCCTTGGACACCGCTACCAGCGTTAGCCTCAAAGTTCTTTGCTTGGGTTAAATTCGCTTCTTGAGACTGAGCATACTTCACAACCGCCTCTGCTAGAGGATGCTCAGAATTGCGTTCCACTGAAGCAGCCAACTGTAAAAGCTGCATTTCATTGGCTGTACCATTAACAGCTACAAAATCGGTAACTGTGGGTTTGCCTTGAGTCAAGGTTCCGGTTTTATCCAGCACTATAGTCTGAATTTTGTGCGCTTGTTCTAAACTTTGAGCGCCTTTAATTAAAATGCCATTTTCTGCACCTTTACCAGTTCCCACCATCACAGAAGTCGGAGTAGCTAAACCCAAAGCACAAGGACAAGCAATAATTAAGACACCCACTGTTGTAATTGTGGCGAGGGTAAAGTTACCCATGAAATTAAACCAAATGACAAAAGTAGCGATCGCAATGGCAATAACAACTGGTACAAACCATCCTGTTACTTGATCTGCCAACCGCTGAATTGGTGCTTTAGAACCTTGTGCTTGTTGCACCAGTTTGACGATTTGCGAGAGAAATGTATCCTTGCCGACTCGTGTTACTCGAAACTGAAAACTGCCAGTTTTGTTAATCGTTGCCCCAATAACTTCGTCTCCTGGCTGCTTCTTAACTGCTAAACTTTCACCTGTTACCATCGCTTCATCGACTGTCGAAGTGCCTGTAGTCACTTTGCCATCTACAGGAATTTTTTCACCAGGACGAACCAAAATCACATCGTTGACTTGAACTTCGGCAATGGGAATATCCATTTCCACACCATCGCGGATGACTCTAGCATCTCTAGCTTGTAGTCCAATGAGTTTACGGATGGCTTCAGAAGTTTGTCCTTTAGCACGATTTTCTAATAATCGCCCTAGTAAAATTAAAGTAACTACAGTTGCGGCAATTTCATAATACACATGAGGCTGCAAGCCTTGAGCAATAAAGAATCCAGGGAAAATAGTCACAAACAACGAATATAGATAAGCTGCACCTGTACCTAAAGCAATTAATGTATCCATCGTCGCCGCACGACGTTTAAAAGCTTTCCAGCCATTTTGGTAAAAAGCACCACCACACCAAAATTGCACAGGTGTTGTCAACACTAACTGCACCCAAGGATTATGCAAAAAAGCTGGAATTAGAGGCAAACTCAGACCAGTCATCATCGGTAGTGACCCTAGCATCAGCACAACACTAATTACAGCCCCTACTACAACTTTTAGGGTAAGTTGACGCTGTTCTGCTAGCCTACTCGCCTGTTCAACATCATCTTCCCCCGATCGCATTTCTTCTTGGAGTACAGAAGATGAGTATCCCGCAGCATCAATGGCGGCTTGAATTTTTGTTAAGTTAGTTCGCTGTTGATCGTAACTGATGGTGGCTTGCTCTGCTCCGAAGTTAACATTGGATTCAATTACTCCTGGAACCGAGTTAATTGCTTGTTCAATATTGTTAGCGCAAGAGGCGCAACTCATCCCTCGAAGTTTAAGTGTGAGATTATCCATCATCGGTGAACCCCTGTAACTGATTGAGAAAAGAAATCAATTTACCAAATAAGGCAAAAGTAAAAAGTAAAAAGGCAAAAGAAAGAATCAGGACTTACGCAATAACTCTCTGAAACTCCTATTCCTCTGCGTCGCGCCAGTTGCTACAAGTCGGGGAACCCGCCCAACGCACTGGCTTCTCTGTGTCGCGCCAGTTGCTACAAGTCAGGGAACCCGCCCAACGCACTGGCTTCTCTGCGGTTAGATTTTCCGTTACCTGTGCGTAAGTCCTGAGAATAAGAAAAATAGTTAAAAGCTCGTAAACTTAAACTACGCCCTTCTCCTGTCAAAGACACTGCGCGCTAAGCGTAGCTTATGCCGTAGGCTTTACGACTGCGCCCTTTGGCTTGCTTCAACTGCCGCGTAGTCGAAACTCAGCAACCAACGCTCAGGCTAAACTCAGTACAAGTCAGTGCATCGCTGACAACTGACAACTGATCACTGACACGAAATCCCGCCCCTTCCAGGGGTGGGATGAGCTTAAAAATTAAGTTGCTGGATAACCAGCAGCAGCTAATGCATCCTTGATTGCTGTTGCTGAAGCTTGAGTATCTACACTTACAAGCTTGGTTGTCGGATCAGCTTGAATGATCGCACTAGCATCAATTGTCTTCACTGCATTAGTAATGTTGTTGGCACAAGCAGAACAAGCCATGTTGGGAACTGTGAGTTGGAGTGTCATAGATTTACGTCCGATAAATGTCAGCAGTTGGCGATTTGATAATAACTCCAGCAAATTTGGGAATCTGTGGCTGAGAAGACTTATACGCCATCGCAGACATTTATTCCTGCTGGAAGTCGTCTTAAGTTTTATCCTAATCTCTCTAGTTAACTAGAGAGTCTATTAATATTTACAAATCTTAAACTAAATTTTAAATCTGGCGATCGCATCATCAATAACCGTGTATTTAGTGAGAAAATAACCAGAAAAAAGCGATCGCGTCCAACAATGCTATCAAGAGTTGAACTGCCTACGAAATTTGGTAGTGCTGAGTAATTAAAGAAGAGTTCAAACTAACTCTACTGAAGCAGTGCCGAAGCGATAGCCTTTACCATAGACTGTGTGAATCAGTGGAGTTTCACTACCTACCTCAATCTTGCGACGTAGTAGGCGAATTAATGCTGCTATTACATTGCTACTTGGTTGCTCGCCATCATGCCACAGATTTTGCATAATTTGGGCGTGAGTCAAAAGCTGTCCAGTGTGTTCCATAAAATATTGTAATAACTGGCTTTCCTTTTGAGATAGTTCAATGATCCGTCCTTGGCGATAAGCTATTTGGTTTTCGTAATCAAGTTCTAAGTCAGCTACAGTTAAATGTCCTGTTGGAGTACTGTATACCTCCACACCAGAACGCCGTAATAACGCACGGACTCTAGCTAGTAACTCTCGCAGTTCAAAAGGTTTAACTAAATAGTCATCTGCACCAGCATCTAAACCTTCTACACGGTCATCTAAAGTATCTTTAGCTGTGAGAAACAACACAGGAGTAGCTTTACCTTGGCGACGTAATTCTTGGCAAATTTCCAATCCTGTTTTTCCTGGTAGCATCCAATCTAGAATTAGTAGGTCATAACTGCCTACTTGGACAAGCTCACTGCCACTTGTACCATCATAAGCGGCATCTACAATGTAACCCTCACGAGTTAACACACGACTCAAAGGGTTAGTTAATTCAACTTCATCATCAACTAATAAAATTCTCATGCTGCTTGTGGTAAGCAATCGAGATATTCTCAATATAAATGAACTGCTAAGACAAAGACACTTGCATTTATGGGTTTTTCCGATTGAGCAAAGTGTCCATAGCTAAGGATACCAAGAAAAATAATGCTAACTGTTGCGTTACCAAAAGGGGAACTACTTAAAAATAGCATCCGCCTACTGCAATCTGTAGGATTGGATTTTAGTGCTTTTTTAGATTCAACAAATCGCCAACTGCAAATTACTGATGCTAGTGGGCAAGCTAAAGGCTTACTGGTACGAGGACAAGATGTACCTGTGTATGTAGAATACGGTCAGGCACAACTGGGTATTATCGGTTACGATGTACTGCGAGAGAAAAAGCCGCAAGTTGCACATTTAGTTGATTTGCAATTTGGGTACTGTCGCATGTCAGTAGCAGTCAAAGCATCTAGTGCTTATAAATCGCCTTTAGATTTGCCAGCTCATGGTAGAGTAGCCTCTAAATATGTCAATTGCGCTCGTGAATATTTTCACAGTCTAGATTTACCTGTAGAAATAGTTCCGTTGTATGGTTCAGTAGAACTAGGGCCGATTACAGGAATGTCAGAGGCGATCGTGGATTTGGTTTCTACAGGGCGAACTTTGCGCGAAAATGGCTTAATTGAGATTACAACTTTGTATGAAAGTACAGCACGATTAATTGCCCATCCTCTCAGTTATCGCCTGAATATGGGTAATCTCAGCGATTTAATAGAGAAACTGCGAAAAACAGTTTTAATACCGATTTAACCTTGTTAAAAATATCTCAAGAATCATGGGTCTGCCATGATTCTTGTCTGAAATAATAGTAAACAACTTTTTGATTCAAAGGAGCTAATTAATTTGTTTACACTATAATTGTCCTTATAGCAAAAATTCGGTACTTGCTTAATAAAATTTCAATTTTTTTTTAAATCTATAAATAACAAGATAATTAATCTTTAATTAGATTAATCATCCAAAATACTTACTAAATTTTTTTAACAACTTTTTAATACAAATAAATTAATGGAATTTGAATTTAATAACGAAGAGGTGAGACTTGCAGCTTTGCGCCAGTATCAGATACTTGATACTGAACCCGAAAAAGCTTATGACGATATTGCCCAGTTAGCTGCCTTTATTTGCGGTACACCCATAGCCTTGGTAAATTTTCTTGATGAAAATCGTCAGTGGTTTAAGGCAAAAATAGGGCTGGATGTCCCAGAAATGCCCCGTAGTGTAGGTTTATCTTACCTTTGCCAAGAGCGAAGAGATATCGTTATAGTTCCAGATACGTGGGCTGACAAAAAGTTAGCCATAAATCCAGCAGTAACTGACTATCCGTATATACGATTTTATGCCGGAGTACCATTAATCACTCCTCAAGGAGATATGTTAGGAACTCTCTGCGTAATTGACCATATTCCGCGAGAATTAAACCAAAAACAAATAGATGCACTGCTAGCTTTGAGCCGTCAGGTTATTAGTCAACTAGAGCTAAGGCGAAATTTAGCTGAAGTATGTCATGTTTCTGCGGAACAAAAACAAACAGAAGCACTGCTACAACGCAGTCAGCAAGAACTAAGAGACTTTGTAGACAATGCTACTGTAGGAATGCACTGGGTACAAGCAGATGGCACAATTGCTTGGGCAAACAAAGCAGAATTAGATCTTTTAGGCTACACACCTTCTGAGTATATCGGGCATTCAATTACTGAGTTTCATGTTGATCCAGATGTGATCGATGATATTCTGCAAAGGTTGAACAGAAATGAGATATTACAAAATTATGAGGCTCGGCTGCGATGTAAGGATGGCTCAATTCGCTATGTTTCGATTAACTCGAACGTATTTTGGGAAGATGGTAAATTTATTCATACGCGGTGTTTTACCCGAGACATTACTGAGCGTAGACAAGTAGAAATTGCTTTAAAAGAAAGCGAACAACAATTAAAGTTAGCTTTTCAGGCTGCTAAACTTGGCTCTTGGCAACTAGCTTTACAAACAGGAGAGTTATCTATATCTAATCAGTGCAAAGAAAACTTTGGCTTGTCTTTAGAAGCGGCATATTCATATAATGATTTACTGGCATGTATTTATCCTGACGATCGCTCCTACATGCAAGATTCAGTTAAACAAGCTCTTAAGAATAAGTGTGATTATGAAGCAGAATACCGCAGTATCTGGTCTGATGGTAGTATTCATTGGATATTAGCTAGAGGCCGAGGAATTTATTCCCCTGATGGTAATCCTACCCGCATGATTGGTGTAACAATGGATATCACCGATCGCAAGAGTGCAGAAGAGGAATTAAAACGGCAAAACCTGCGATCGCAATTATTCGCAGAAATTACTCTGAAAATTCGTGAATCTTTACAACTCGAAGAAGTTCTGCAAACCACAGTCACAGAGGTACAAGAACTACTTCAAGCTGACCGAGTTTTAATTTTTCGACTCCAAGCTGATGGTTCAGGAACAGTCGTACAAGAGGCAGTGCTACCTAGTTGGCCTGTAGTTCTAGGACAAAATATTCTCGACCCCTGTTTTCGGCAAGATTATATAAAAAAATACCGTCAAGGAAGAGTCAGTGCCATTGTAGATATTAAACAAGCTGATATCCAAGACTGTCATCGAGAATTTCTTCAGCAGTTTGGTGTCAAGGCTAATTTAGTAGTACCAATTCTTGTAGGGGAAGGTATTTGGGGCTTGCTAATTGCCCATCAATGTGCATCACCCCGGCATTGGAGCAACTTTGAACTAGAACTATTGCAACAGCTAGCAAACCAAATTGGTATTGCTTTATCTCAAGCACAATTATTAGAACGAGAAACTTGTCAACGCCAAGAACTAGCTCGGTCTAATGCCGAATTGGAACAATTTGCTTATGTCGCTTCCCATGATTTGCAAGAGCCGTTGCGAATGGTAACTAGTTATTTGCAGCTATTAGAGCGCAAATACAAAAGTCAGCTAGACAAAAATGCAGAACAGTTTATCAGCTACGCTGTGGACGGGGCGCGGCGGATGCAGTCTCTAATTAACGATTTGTTGAATTATTCCCGTGTTAGTACCCGTGGACAACCCTTCGAGCAAGTCGATTGTACAGCGGTTTTTGAACGGGCGATCGCTAATCTGAAATTTGCTATTGAACAGAGTGAAGCAATCATCACCCACGATCCTTTACCTGTAGTCATGGCCGATCCTACCCAACTGACACAGGTATTTCAAAATCTCATCAGTAATGCAATTAAATTTCGTCAAGAATTGCCACCACAAATTCATATTAAAGCAATAAGAAAAATAAAAGAAGAAGAGCAAGAAAATAAAAAACTTTACCCACAAGGAGATAAAGTTTTCGGGCATAGGCAACAGGGAATGGGGCATGGGGAAGAATTTACCAATGATGCCAGTTGCCTTACGTCGGAAAACCCGCCCACGGCACTGACTCCCCTATGCCCTATGTCCCAAGCGGCGGGAGGAGCAACCTCGACCATCCATGAAGGAATGGAGTTTCCCACCGCTTTCAATGAATGGTTGTTCTCAGTGAGCGATAATGGAATTGGTATAGAAAGCCAATATGCAGAACGTATTTTTGTGATTTTTCAACGTTTACACGGTAGAAGTAAGTACTCAGGCACTGGAATTGGCTTGGCAATTTGTAAGAAAATTGTAGAACGCCACGGCGGTCGTATCTGGGTCGAGTCGAAACAGGGTCAAGGCTCAACTTTTTACTTCACTATTTCAGATCAAGCAGGTCAAACTACTTTACAAGGGATTTGTAATTAGAAACTTCCAAGCAGGTAAGCCAGACCCGCGAAACAGTATGCTGGACTCACCATAAAAAATGCCTAAAATTCTCCCAAAAAGCTAATTACGAATTAAAAATATCCAGTCCGGTTAACAATAGTGAATAATACATCAGCAATTATGCCTATTGAGGTTTTGTTAGTAGAAGATAATCCTGGCGATGCCCAACTCACGCGGATTGCTCTGGAAGATAGCAAAATCTCGGTTAATCTGAATGTGGTTGAAGATGGAGTGGAGGCAATGGCATTTTTGCGAAAACAAGAAAAATATGCTAAAGTTCCACATCCGGATATTGTGCTACTCGATTTAAATCTACCTAGAAAAGATGGACGAGAAGTACTAGCAGAAATCAAAACTGATGCTACTCTCAAGCGAATCCCTGTAGTTGTTTTAACAACTTCCCAGGCCGAAGAAGACATACTCAAAGCTTATAACCTTTCTGCTAACTGTTATATAACCAAACCCGTTGACTTCGATCAATTCGTTAAAATTGTACAGTCCATAGAAGATTTTTGGTTTGCGATTGTAAAACTGCCACCGGAGTAATGGCAATGGCAGGTGAAATTATTAAAGTTTTATTAGTTGAAGATAACCCTGGTGATGTTTTTTTATTGCAAGAGTTATTAAAAGAAGTAACTACTGTGAGGGTGGAGTTGCAGCCAGTCGAGCGACTGTCTGAAGCCCTTGAGTGCTTAGTTAGCAAGAGTTTTGATGTGATGCTGTTAGACCTTTCTTTACCTGATAGCCAGGGAATAGAAACTTTTCTCCAGGCGACTCGCCAGGCGAAAGCAACTCCCATTATTGTACTAACAGGTTTAGATGATGAAACCTTAGCACTCCGGGCAATGCAACAAGGAGCGCAAGATTATTTAGTTAAGGGAAAAGTTACAGGCGACTTGTTAGTGCGTTCTATGCGTTATGCTATCGAGCGTCAGCGGGTAGAAGATGCACTGCGACAAAGTGAAGAACGCTTTCGGGTTGCTCTAAAAAACTCCCCCATTTTTGTTTTCAACCAAGACAAAGATTTAAATTATACCTGGGTTTATAATCCCATTTCTGGATGGACAGTCGAAGAAATGTTAGGTAAACATGATTTCGATTTGATTCCAGCTAAAGATGCTGAGCGTCTAACTGCCATTAAACATAGTGTGCTGATCAATGGTATTAGTACCAGAGAGGAAATATCTATAACTACTCCCCAAGGAATTAAATATTATGATTTGACCGTCGAACCATTACGCAATGAATCACAAGAAATTATCGGCATCACCTGTGCCAGCATTGATATTAGTGAACGTCAAAATGCACAGCGCGATCGCCTATTAGCTGAAGAAAAAATCCGCCAACAAGCAGCACTATTAGATGTCACCACTGATGCTATTTGTTTGCGTGATTTAGAAAATAAAATTATCTTTTGGAACAAAGGTGCAGAAAATCTCTATGGCTGGAAGGCTTACGAGGTTTATGGTAAAAATGCCAGCGAGGTTTTACTTAATGAACCTTCTCCAGAATTTGATGCCGCTTTATTAAATGTGATTACCAAAGGCAAGTGGCAAGGCGAGTTAACAAAAGTTACCAAAACAGGTAGAGAAATATTAGTTGCTAGCCGTTGGAGTTTGGTAAGCGATGCTTGGGAGAAACCTAAATCAATTCTTTCTGTAGATACAGACATTACTGAAAAGAAACAACTAGAAGCACAATTGTTTCGTGCCCAACGCTTGGAAAGTATTGGTACCCTAGCTAGTGGTATTGCTCACGACCTTAACAATATCCTGACACCGATTTTAGCCGGGGCGCAACTTCTACCATTAAAATTCCCCGATGCAGATGAACGAACTCGACATCTTTTGGAGATTTTGGAAATTAATGCCAAACGTGGGTCAGATTTAGTCAAGCAGGTTTTATCGTTTGCAAGGGGTGTAGAAGGTAAGCACATCACCTTGCAAATCAGACATTTAATTACAGAAGTAGCCAAAATTCTCAAAGAAACGTTTCCCAAATCTATCGAAATTTCTATCAATGTTCCGCAAGATTTGTGGCTAGTTTCTGGAGATACTACTCAACTCCATCAAGTGTTGATGAATTTGTGCGTTAATGCCCGTGATGCTATGCCTAATGGTGGTATTTTAACCATCTCTGGGGAAAATCTTTTTATTGACGAAAATTATGTTCGCATGAACCTGGAAGCAAAGATAGGATCATACACAGTGATTACTGTTGCAGATACGGGAATTGGGATTCCTGCTGAAGTTTTAGATAGAATTTTTGAGCCATTCTTCACCACAAAAGATGTGGGACAAGGTACAGGTTTAGGGCTTTCCACTGTACTGGGTATTGTTAAAAGCCACGGTGGTTTTGTAAATGTTTATAGTGAGGTAGGAACTGGAACTTATTTTAAAGTGTACTTACCAGCCGTTAAAGGAACAGAAACATTCAGCACAGAAGTAGCTAAACCACTTTTAGGAGATGGGAAACTGATTTTAGTTGTAGATGATGAGTCTGCAATTCTAGATATCACCAAAACATCCTTACAAACTCACCAATATCAAACTCTGATTGCGAATGATGGTATTGAGGCGATCGCCCAATATGCCCAACATGCAGATAAAATCAGTGCTGTACTCATAGATATCATGTTACCGACATTAGACGGTTTTACTGCGATCCGCACTTTGAAAAAAATTAACCCCCAAGTCAAAATTATTGCTACTAGTGGACTAATGTCCAGCAATAAACTAAAAGTATTGACCGACATTGGTGTAACTACTTTTTTATCAAAACCCTACACTATTAATGAATTATTGCTGACTTTGCAAAAGGCACTCAATCAAAAAAGGCGATAAAAACTTCATCCACAAGGGGATAGAGTTTTGTTAGTGGTCAGTGGTCAGTGGTCAGTTGTCAGTTGTCAGTAGTGTAATAAAGATGTTTTTAATATCATGTCCGCGTAATTAGTTATAATTCCCGCACCTATGTAAAAAGCATGAAACCCTCTTTCCCCCTGCCCCCTGCTCCCTGCTCCCTGCTCCCTGCTCCCTGCTCCCTGCTCCCTGCTCCCTGCTCCCTGCCCCCTGCCCCCTGCGGTCTTAATGGATAAGTCTTTACCCGAACACGATATGATTATTGTCTGCTGAGTGTTTGATTACAGAGGGCGATTGTAAATGCCGTTGCTGCTGCCAGTGCTGCTACTGTGCGGACATGGTTCCAAAATGTCCAATTGGTGAGGTATCTAGCCCACAGGTTAGCACCTTCAACGCTATCTGGTTTAGCGATCGCTAGTGCATCGTTCAGTGGTACATTAAACGCGATCGTCACTAAAATAGTGCCAATTAAATAAAGCAAGCTGCCGATAAGTAAGTAGGTAGCACTAGGTTGATGCCACTTTAATATCGAGTCAATTCCTAGCAAAATGCAAGCTGTAGCCGTTCCAAACAGCGCCACCATAAACAACGGATTAATCGCTGTGATATTAATGGATTGCATCGCAGTAATACCCTCTTTCGGTTCTAATCGTGCAAGGGCATTCATCACGAAAGTCGAAAAGGCAAAGAAGATGCCAGCCACCAACCCACAGCCTAGGGCTGCAAAAAGCGTCACAGGAAAACGCAAATTGTCAACAATCATCATACTTTAGTTTGATTTTAAAGTTGATATTAATTCATCTATCGTAATCAGGAATTAATCAACTATACAGCGATCGCACAAACCCTGAACTGTGACTTCATAAGTCTCACCACGCAAACCAGGGCGGAGATTTTTCATTTCTATACACTGAAAATTATTCCAGGCGATGTCTTCAATAGCACCACATTGGCGACAACAAAAGTGATGATGAGGCTCCACTTTGGCATCATAACGAGAAACCCCTTGCTCTAGCAACACCTCCCGCACCAGACCTACTTCTCGCAATGCCTGCAAAGAACTATAAATCGTCGCCTGCGATGAGACGGGAAAATCTTTATTGAGTTCGGTGAGGATTTGCTCAACTGTAGGATGGTCGGCACGAGATAACAAATTTGCATAGACCGCAAATCGCTGAGGGGTCACTCTCAAACCCCTAGACTTTAAGGTTTGAACAATTGCGCTTGCTTGTTGCTGCATACTTGCTGCTGCATTTGATGATATATTACCTAATTATAATTCATATTAGTAATAAATTAATATTATGTTTAACTTAAAAATATGCTTAAGTATTTATAACTATTGAATATTTATTAAATCAGAATTATTCTGATTTACAAGCTGTAAAACGCAACCACAAGCTAACACACCCATTAATTGAGAGGTTCAATATAGCTATGATCACAAAAGTTCCTAACGTTGTATTTAAAACCCGCGTTCGTGATGAGTCCATTGGTGGATCAAATCCTTTCCGTTGGCAAGATCTCACCACTCAAGAAATTTTCGGTGGTAAGCGTGTTGTTGTATTTTCACTACCTGGAGCTTTTACTCCTACTTGTTCCACCTCACACCTTCCCCGTTATGAAGAACTCTACGCAGATTTTCAAGCTTTAGGGGTGGATCGAGTAATCTGTGTATCTGTGAATGATGCCTTCGTCATGTATCAGTGGGGTAAACAACAAAATGCGAAGAATGTTTTCTTGCTTCCTGATGGCAATGGTGAGTTTACCCGTAAAATGGGGATGTTAGTTGATAAACATAACTTAGGCTTTGGAATGCGCTCTTGGCGTTATTCAATGGTAGTTAACGACGGTAACATCGAAAAAATGTTCGTTGAGCCGGGTTTTGAAGATAGTTGCGCCACAGATCCGTTTGAAGTCTCAGATGCAGACACTATGCTGGCTTACCTCAAAGAAGCTAAGACCGCCGTTGCTGTTTAAACTTTGACAGAATTTAAATACTTTACACGATATCAATAATATGTAGAGGTGTGGCAATGTCGCATCTCTACAAAAAATCTCAACCCTGGTGGATACATGAGTTACGATTTCGACCTATTTGTAATTGGTGCAGGTTCCGGTGGTATTGCGACTGCCAGACGAGCCGCAGAATATGGTGCTAAGGTAGGGATTGCTGAGTTTGACAGACTAGGCGGAACCTGCGTTAATCGTGGCTGTGTTCCTAAAAAGTTAATGGTTTACGCCTCTCATTTTCCTGATTTATTTGAAGATGCCCAAGGCTATGGCTGGAGTCCAGTCAAAAGTACTATGGATTGGGAAAAGATGATTACGGCAGTCAACAATGAGGTGATTCGCCTGAATGGGATTTATCAAAAAATGCTGGATAACTCTAAGGTGGAACTTTTAGAGGGACACGGCAAATTTGTGGATGCTCATACAATTGTAGTTGGCGAACGCCAAGTAACCGCAGATAAAATTTTGATTGCCGTTGGTGGTCATCCCATTAGACCCAATATTTTGGGAATTGAACACGCCATTACTTCCGATGATATTTTTCACCTCAAACAACAGCCCAAACGCATGGTAATTTTGGGAGGAGGTTATATTGGTTCAGAATTTGCCTGCATCTTAAATGGCATGGGAACTGAAGTTACCCAAATAATTCGGAGTGACAAAATTTTGCGTGGCTTCGATGATGATTTGCGGACTGAAATTCAAGAAGGAATGGCTCATCATGGAATCAAGATTGTCCACAACAGCGAACTGATTGCGATCGAAAAAGATTCAGAAGGAATTAAAGTTACAGTCCGCGGGAATGCTAAATCTGAGGAATCCGACGAATTTGAAGAAACAGTTGTGACTGATGCAGTCAGTTTAGCCGCGGTTGGTCGCAAACCAAACACTCACGAATTAGGTTTAGAAAATACCAAAGTCAAGCGTCACGATGGAGCAATTGTAGTTGATAAATACAGTCAAACAACTGAAGAAAATATCTATGCAGTTGGAGATTGTACAAATAACATTAATCTAACTCCAGTAGCAATTAATGAAGGTCGGGCTTTAGCAGACACCTTATTTGGTGGTAAGTCTCGGATCATGAGTTATGAAAATGTCCCTACAGCTATCTTTACAACCCCAGAAGCGGCAACTGTCGGACTAACTGAGGCAGAAGCCAGAGAACAATACGGTGATGCGGTGAAGATTTATAAAAGTCGCTTCCGACCAATGTATTACACCTTAGCTGGTAAAGACGAAAAAACCATGATGAAATTGGTAGTCGATCAAACTACCGATAAGGTGTTAGGAGCGCACATGGTAGGCACAAGTGCCGCAGAGATTATTCAAGGTGTAGCGATCGCTGTTAAAATGGGCGCAACCAAAGCTAACTTTGATGCCACAGTAGGGATACATCCTACTTCTGCTGAAGAATTTGTGACTATGCGATAAGAGCCTGTTGAAACAACTAGGGTTTACACCATTTCACTAAATATTTGAAACAAATGATTGGTCTTTAATTCTTTCCCCCTGGTTACCTACGGTGTACACACAAGTCATCTAAAACTGCCCCATTGACTAACAATGCGATTGTATCGGCTGACAGTGCCAATGTCTCGACTAACAATGCGATTGTATCGGCTGACAATGCCAATGTCTCGACTGACAATGCGATTGTATCGGCTGACAATGCCAATGTCTCGACTAACAATGCGATTGTATCGGCTGACAATGCCAATGTCTCGACTAACAATGCGATTGTACTGGCCTGCAAAAATTAACCCACCTGACGTTACACAGCAACTCTAAAAGACTTGTGTGTACACGCTAGCCCTGGTTACTGAGCGTCTTGTACTGAGCGAAGCCGAAGTAAGTCGAAGTATGCTCCCTGCTCCCCTGCTATCTACTTGTATCAATTTAACGGTATTAGGTCATCGGCAATGTCAAGGTAAATGCGGTTTGCTCGTCAGATATGGAATTTAGGGTAAGATCGCCCCGATGGGCGCGGGCAATTTCACGAGCTAAACTCAGTCCTAGTCCAATTCCTTCAACTTGTCGAGTACGCGCCGGATCGCCGCGATAGAAGCGGTCAAACAGGCGATCGCGATCGCTTTGGGGAATGTTTTTTGATGCATTGGCGATCGTAATCTGGATATTTGTGTGCATTTTCTTTACGTAAATCTTGATCCAGCCGTTGGTAAGATTGTATTTGATGGCATTACTCAACAGATTTTGCAGAACTTGCATGAGTAAATCGCGATCGCCTTGTACCTTTAGTCCAGCAGGAATGTCAGTTTGCAAACTTAAGTGAGGAGCCAACAGTTCCACATCCTCAACCATCTCCATCAGCAACTGAGAAATATCCACTTCAACTAAATACAAGCTCATTTGTCCTGCATCTGCTAGAGATAGCAGCAAGAGTTTCCGTATAATTCCACTCAGGCGGCGTACTTCATCCAAAAGATTGCTTAAGCGCTGTTGCACTTCACTTCCTGAGTCAACTTGTTGCAAAGTTCTTTCTAGTTCGCCTTGCAGAATAGTCAGCGGGGTTTTTAGTTCGTGGGCTGCGTCAGCACTAAAACGGGAAGCTTGAGTAAAACTGCGTTCCAGGCGTGACAGCATTTGGTTAAACACCTGAATCAATTCGACAAACTCAACATCAGTTGTACCAATGGGAATCCGCTGATCTAGCCCTTTAACTGTCACCTGTTGAATTACACCCGTTAATTGAGCGATAGGACGCAAAGCCCCAGCAGAAATTAACCATGCTCCCACCGCAACGAGTAGCAACGCTATCGGAATGGAAACAAAGAAGATATTGCGAATGCTAGCCATCTCTTGATTGACCAATTGCAGGCTCACAGCCAGAGCAACCTGACTATTAGGAAATTTAACGGTTCCAATTCGCCAAGTTGTTTTTGTTGTTTGTAAAGTCACCAATTGCGGAGCAAGTGGGCGAAAGGGCGGTATATCTAAGGATGGATTTGGTCGTTCTCTAGTTGGGGGTGGTGGTATGGGTGTTAATTGAAGACGCTGAAGTAATAGGCGGTTCACCTCACTATCCGCAGGTAAAGAGTTAAATTTATCAACTGTCTTACCGTCGGCATCAAGCACTAACAAGGCGATAGGGGTTTTGGTATTGGTTCCGAAGCCGGGTAATAATTCTGGGCGCAGAGGCGTTAGCGCAGCCTCTCGTAAAGATCGCTTTCTTTCTGGTGGGCGACTAGCGCGCATTAACTGATTTAATAGTTCTGCATCAAGGCGGCTAATCTTGGCATTGTAAATCTGAAACCAGGAGACTGCACCAAACCCAACTAATGTACTGCCAGCCAGAGCCGCAGACAATAGAGCAATTCGGAGTCGAAACGATCGCAGTTGTTTCACAATTGAGATTCTGGTTTGCGAAACCGATAGCCAACACCGCGAATACTTTCAATCCAACTGACTTCATTGATGGGGTCAATTTTTTTACGGATGCGCTGGATACATACATCCACAACATTGGTGTTGGGGTTAAAGTCGTAACCCCAAATATGTTCTAGGATTTGGGTACGGGTAAAAACTCGTCCGGGAGAGCGCATCAGATATTCCAACAAATTAAACTCGCGGCTGGTAAGTTCAATTGCCTTTTGATTGCAAGTAACTTCTCGCGCGATGCGATCAAGTTTGATTGGCCCAACCGCTAAGAGATTTTGGCGTTCTCCCACACTCCGACGCACAACCGCATGAATCCGAGCCGCTAACTCTTCTACAAAAAACGGCTTGGCAATGTAATCATCGGCTCCTAAGTTTAAACCTTCCAGGCGATCATCAAGTTCATTACGAGCCGTCAACAAAATTACTGGAGCATTACGACCTTCTCGCCGCAGTTGTTTGAGAATCGATAATCCATCTTTTCCCGGAACCATAATATCCAGAATAATCGCATCATATTCGTTATCCAATGCTCGCAGATATCCTTCATCACCATTGTCACAGTAGTCTACGACAAATCCCTGCTCCTTCAGCCCAGCCCGGACGAAGTTAGCAATTTTTGCTTCATCTTCAACAAATAGAACGTTCACAAGTATTTATTACTTTATTTATTGCTTTATTTTAAATTGATTACTCTTAAGCTGAAATTACAAAAGTGTAATTGAGAAACTAGGTCAGCTGTCATTTTGGGGTGGCTTAATCAAAAATGTAAACACAATAATTTTTGAGGTCAAAGAAGAGGCAGAGGGGCAGGGAGCGGGGAGCAGGGGAGAAGACCCCATCTATGAATGGAAGGGCTTGGTGGGGATTAAATCCCCGTCCGAGAACAAATTATGAATACTTACAATAGACATCATGAAAAACA
This sequence comes from Halotia branconii CENA392, assembly GCF_029953635.1. Taxonomy (NCBI): domain Bacteria; kingdom Bacillati; phylum Cyanobacteriota; class Cyanophyceae; order Nostocales; family Nodulariaceae; genus Halotia; species Halotia branconii. The sequence goes on from NZ_CP124543.1 coordinate 1,709,321, forward strand.
AAAATCGCCCATTAAGTAGGATTTTGAGCCGAAGAGAAGCACTCGCTTTATTTAGGGCAGCCGGAACTGCAATACTTGTAGTGGGATGCATACCCAGAAAGTCTGGTTCTACACAAGCCCCATCTGGTGCAACTGTCCTAGCATCATCATCTACACCTGCCTGTGTTGTCAGTCCAGAACAAACTGAAGGGCCATATTTTGTAGACGAAAAGCTCAACCGTTCCGATATCCGTACTGATCCAACGGATGGTTCGGTGAAAGAAGGCGTACCACTACAACTGACGCTGAACGTTTCTCAAGTTGGTAGTAATGGTTGCACACCTTTAGTGGGTGCGATTGTGGATGTTTGGCACTGTGACGCGTTGGGTGTCTATTCGGATGTGACAGACCGCAGTTTTAGCACTGTCGGTAAAAAGTTTCTACGCGGCTATCAAGTAACCGACGCGAAGGGAAATGTGCAATTCACAACCATTTATCCTGGTTGGTATCAAGGTAGAACTGTGCATATCCATTTTAAAGTCCGCACAAATGGTACATCACAACAAGATTACGAATTTACGTCACAGCTATATTTTGATGATGCAATCAGCGATCGCGTGTACACCCAAGCACCCTACGCCAGTAAGGGACAGCGCACACAAAAGAATGCTGATGACGGAATTTTTCAAGATGGTGGCGAACAAATGTTGCTCAAGCTTACCCAGAACGGACAAGGTTATGCAGCGACCTTAAATATTGGGCTTGATACCGTTTCACTTTAAAGTTGATACATTTGGGCAAGCAGGGGGCAGCACTTCGACTACGCGGCAGTTGAGCGTAGTCGAAACTCAGTGACCGGGGCAGAGGAGGCAGGGGGAGCAGGGGAAGCAGGGGGCAAATGGTAATTTTCACGCCTTTATTTTCTAAAATTAAGTAGAACGGCGTAAATAATTAAAGGTTTGTAGTGAGGACTTTAGTCCTCAAAGAAGGGCTTCAGCCCTTACTACGAACTGAATTTTAATTCTTTTATATTGCTTAACATAGTTTGGTTTTTTCTCGCCGACTTACTTATCCCAAACCGAATAGTTGAGAAATTATTGGTAATAATTTATTCGCTTCTTCTACCAATTTAGCGACAGTAGGTAAGCCAGAAAATAAACCTTTCAACATCGTGATGGCTTTTTTTGCTGTCTTTTGCTTAGTGGGTTCTTGTTGCGGATTTTTACCAGCTTCGGCTAGAGTTTGCACTTGTTCTAAAGCATCGGCTTTGTCTTCATCAGATAATTCTGATGACTGAGAAATTGTCGCTTGTAACTGTGTCAGTAATTCTTTAATTCCTGGCTTGTCACCATCTGAGGAATCAGGTAACTCATTAATCGCAATATTCACATTGCCGCTAATTGTTCCCAGATTGGCAACAGAACCACCACCCGCAACACCGCTAACATTACTGCTATTTTGAATATTAATGCCGCTAATATCAGACACTTTATTATCTCCTGCTATATGATATTTGGACTGCTGGAGTGCAGTTGTGAGCATAATTTCTAAACTACGAATGCGATCGTCTTTTTCTATAAGTAGTAATTGCTGACTTTGAGATAAAGCTTTGAGTTGATTATAATCATCAAAATATTCTGCGCTCAATTGTGATTTATTAATTCCTGCCGCAGTTGTGGCGCGGAGTAACAAGTTATCATCGCCGCGTTTCTCCATTGCGACGATTTCTAACTCAGCTTCGGGATGATTTTCAACAAGGTTTTTGAAGGCAATAGCAACAGCGCGGGGGTCAACGCCTTGATTGTGATAAAGGTCGAGGGTGTCAAAAATTGGCTTGATAAATTCTGCAAAGTCGCCGTCTTGAAATACTTCTTGGTGATTATCTGGTTTGCGGAGGGGGTCGGGGTTGGTTTTAGTGGGTAAGCGCATGAAGATATATTCACACCTCACGCCATGCAGTTTAGTTTCATTGGTAATGCCCCAATCTTCAATGAATGCACCTGTGAGGGTTGCGCCTGTGAAATCGGTTGCGTCAAGTTGGGTTTGTTTGAGTTTCGCTCTGGATAAATCAGCATCTTGCAAATTAGCTTCGCTGAGGTCAGCACCGATAAAGCTGGCATCTGCTAGGTTAGCTGATTGTAAGTTGATACCCCGTAGATTTTGGCGATCAAAGTTTTTATCTTGTCCTTGTCCGGTAACTAGCAGTTTACGTACTTGTGAGTTTTGCAGATAAGTTGAACCAGAGCGAACGCGGTCAAGCATTTTGACTTGATGCCAATAGGTAAGGGTAAGGGTGGCGTTGCGGAAATCTGTACTTTTGAGTTTAGCTTGGGTGAAGTCGGCATTGGTCAAGTTAGCGTTACGAAAGCTTGTACCACCTGTAGCGGCGAATGCAATAGCGACATCACGAATTAGGGAATATTTTTCGTTTCCTTTCATCGCTTGCCAAGCGATGTAAATGCTCAATAACATTCCGGCAAAGGCTCCGGCAAAGGCTCCGGTGATGGCGAAGGTGAAGGCGACAGAGAAAGCAAAGGCTCCGGTAAAGGCTCCAGCAAAGGCAAAGGCGACAGCGAAGGCAAAGGCTCCTGCGACAGCTCCGGCAAAGGCAAAGGCTCCGGCGAAAGCAAAGGCTCCTGCGACAGCGAAGGCGATAGCGATAGCGATGGCTCCTGCGACGGCAACGGCGATGGCGATGGCAATGGCTCCTGCGACGGCGACAGCGACGGCAACGGCGATGGCTCCGACGACGGCAACGGCGACGGCAACGGCGACGGCGACGGCAACAGCGACTAAACCAGCTGTTAATCCCTGACGAGTGGTGATGAAGTAGAAGGCAATCAAGACGATTAAAGCAACCCAGCCTGGAATTTGGTTTTCTAGAGATGAGCTAAATACCTGCGACACTAAGAAACCATTAAAAGCCGATAAATATCCTGATAGTTCCGACAATAAAAACGAAACAAGAACTAAACTAATTACCCAACGTTTTTGTAATCCAGCTTGAGAGTAACTGAAGTTTGCATCTGTGAGGTTAGCACCGCTAAAGTTTGCCCCTCGAATATCGGCATAGCTAAAGTTTGCACCTACAAAGTCTTGTCTACCCTTGAAGTTGCGTCCTCGGAGATTTTGACCGGAGAAGTCTAAAGCCATGTGTAGTTTGACGGGGTTGAGCAAATTTTACTACACGCTTAAGTTTGTTAATTCCAATATTTCTCTATTTAGCCTGATTAGTCCTACGTGAAGGCAAGGGAACAGGAGAAATAAAAACAGGCTTATCTGAACTGTATTGACTATTAATACATCGCCTTGCATTGTTAATGTATCGTCCTGCACTGTTAATGTATTGCCCCGCATTGTTAATGCATCACCCCGCATTGTTAATGTATTGCCCCGCAATGTTAATGCATCGCCCCGCATTGTTAATGTATCGCTCTGCATTGTTAATGCATCACCCCGCATTGTTAATGTATCGCTCTGCATTGTTAAATTGAACAAAAATATTTACAGTTATTGCAAACGTCATAGCTACATGCAGTCTTTGAGGTCTTCTAAGGGTGCGTCAAAGTCAGCAGCCATAGTAAACATACCTTTCATGGTTCCCGCTTGGCGATATTTTTGGGGCGGCGTTTCGGAGGGTGATGTCTCAGCATATTTAGCTGCAAGGTATTCGGCATAGTGAAGAATTTCGACTTGGAGATTTGGAGGAAGTTTATCGAGAGTTGCAATTAGTTGAGGTGGGATCATCGGCTTATCTATAGAAGTGTATATATTTTTTATGATGATCGATCTTGCGACGGAGGCTTTAAGAAGCGCCAGCATTGCCTCTACCTAGCTGGGCAAATAGGCGCTAAAACATAAAAATCATTGCGATAGTCAATCTCCCTGTTCATTCTTCCAGTTTGTTCCAAAAGACAAACTTTAGACCTCTTGCAAAAGTCGTTACTTGCGCTCTTTTCTTTGCGCCTTTGCGCCTTTGCGTGAGACAAAAAAATATTTATGCAAGAAGTCTTTTATACAGGAATCTCAATCAAAAATTCTGTCCCTTCACCCAAAACTGAATTGCAACTCAATTTACCAGCATGAGTTTCTTCAACAATTTGTCTGGCTATGGCTAATCCCAATCCCGTCCCTTTACCAACAGCTTTGGTTGTAAACAAGTGGTCAAATATTTTTTGTTGTACTTCTTCACTCATTCCCTTTCCATTATCAGTAATAGCAATTTTCACACCTTCATTCTCTTGGAAGGTTTTAATTGTAATTTGATTGGGATTAGCTTTAATTTCCGGTAAACTTCGACCTATATTTGATTCATCTAAGGCATCAATGGCATTAGCAAGAATATTCATAAATACCTGATTTAACTGCCCAGGAAAACATTTAACTTGGGGTAATTCCCCATAATTAGTTATCACTTCAATTGCTGGGCGTTGTGCATTTGCTTTCAGGCGATGTTTGAGAATTAAAATAGTACTATCGATACCTTCATGAATATTAAATGGCACTTTGTAATCTTTATCAGCGCGGGAGAAAGTTCGTAAACTGGTGCTAATATTTGTTAATCTGTCACACGCCATATTCATGGAATCAATCATCTTGGGTAAATCTTCTAAGCTATAATCCAAGTCGATTTCTTGGGCGTGGTTGATAATTTGATTGCCTGGATTGGGAAAATTTTCTTGATAAAGTTTTAAATGTTCGATAATATCCATCAGGCTGGGTTTTGCTTGTTGCAGACTAGCATAAATAAAACCCAAAGGATTATTCATTTCATGGGCTACCCCTGCTACTAAGTTCCCCAATGCCGACATTTTTTCGCTTTGGACAATTTGTAATTGTGCTTGTTGTAAATCTTGTAATGCTTGCCCGGTTTGTTGATAAAGTTGAGCATTTTCTAAAGATATCGCTGCTTGAGAAGACAGTAAGTTAATTACGCTCAGGCGATCGCCCTTGGCGTTGGCGGAGCGATCGCTGTTAAATACCCCTGGAATCATTTTATTTTCTAAATAGAGAATCCCCAGAAAATGACCTTGATTAATAATCGGAGTACAAAATACACTTTGGGGTTGGTGTAACAACATATATTGGCCAATTAAACCGGGAATATCTGTTTTGCAATTATCTATGACAACTGAATTTTGAGTATTTTTGACGTAATTGATAATATTTACGGGAATATCTGGACAATTATCTAATGGTTGCGCTCGGAGACTTGTTTCAATTTCCTCGTGCTGGATAAAAGTAATTGCTCGTACTTGCCAAATATCGCCGGACACTTGCTTTAACGGGCAGGCAAGTCCATGAGTTGATTTCTCAACTTGAACGGACTGCCCTTGTTCTTGGGGAAGTAGCAATACAGCTTTTCTCGCGCCAGAGTTTTCTAAGATAATCCGGGTGAGACTGGCGATGAGTGTATTTAATTCCAAAGTACTGGAAATAGCTTGAGCCGCTTTCAGGGCAGAGGTAAAATCTAAAACGTCGGAAATATTGGTGCTGTCGGTGCTATTGTTACAGGTAGATAAGAGACTCCCATGAGTAAGAGTTTCTTGAGGGTTGGGGTTGAGTCGTTGCTGTTGCAGAATAAGTTGCAGTAATCGGGGATAGCGTTGTTCTAAATCGGTAACTTTGGCTTTTGCTCCCCACCGGGAATAAGCATAGTAGGCGGCAATTAAATAATCTTTGGCAATGCGTTCTTTGCCCCATTCGAGATAAAATTTGGTGGCGAGTTCGTTGGCGAGAGCTTCTTCATTAATATATTCGTGTTTCTTGGCAAGAGCGATCGCGCGATCATAGTTTTCTATCGCTTTGGCTCTATCTTCCAAGACTCGACAACGTTCTGCAACAATCAAGGTGCAACGGTGAGCTTGATTGCTCGATGCATAAGCTGTCCACCCGTTAAGTTTTTCTAGGTTAGCAGCAACCCGCTCTAGAATACTTGACTGTTCGGTTTCGCTGGCATTTGCATAAAGCGCTAATTGTACTAAGGCATCGTAGAAGTAAAAAAGCGGAACGCTCATCAATCCTGCCATGCCGCGCAAATACGGGGCTGCTAGATTGGCGTTTTCCAACGCTTGTTCGTAGTGTTGAAACAAATAGCAAAGTATCAGCTTATTTAAATAAACTTGGTGCAGTGCCGTTACTTCACCCGTTTTTTGGTAAAGCTGAATCATTTCTCGCTCGTCGCAGTATTCACCAATTAACACCTCTGGCTGGGTTGACTCTCCTAATAAATTCACGACTACCTGATGGTAAAGACTTTGGGTGTGGAGATAAGTATGCTGGCGTAGTTGCTGCATCACGCGGCGATGATCTTCTAGTATTTGCTTGAGGTCAGACAGTTCGCCACCAGTAAAATAAGTATTATGGTCGTACACGAGCAGGCTGAGTGCTGCCAGATTGAAATCACCAACTTCTAATGCACTGGTGTATGCTTGCAGTAGACCTGCTAGAGAAGTTTTTGCAGGTTCTTTCCAATGTTTGAAGAAGCAATTAAAGTCAAACAGGGCTGCGGCTATATGCTTGGGTGACTGGAGGTATTGCAGGAGTTTCATCTCCAGCTGTCCAAAGCAATAGCCCGCTTCAATATTACCCAATATGGCAATCAACATTAACCCATACAAACCGTAGGCATGAATCGATTCTGATGAATTTCCGTACTGCACCGATAGATCGAACTGCGCGAAGACTACTAGAGGCATGAGGTTGGGAGCAGCTTGATAGGCAGGCGACATGATGGTAGACAGAATCATCATTGCTGCTTTTTTGTCCGGCGCAGTCATTGGGGGTAAATGCAACAAAGATTCTATCGCGCGATCGCTTAGTTGAATTTGGGTATGCTGGAGTGCTTGTCCAATGTCGGCTGGGGTGGGCTGCTCTGGCAAATGTACCCCCAGAGGTTCGAGGACTTTTCGCGCCAGTTCCAGGGCTTCTAAAAGTTGGTTTTGCGCCATATAAGCTCGAATCTTCGTGTCGTAAACGTTAATTCGATCAAGCCAAGAACGGGCATGAGCGAGTACAATCTCAGCGAACTGCTCCATTTGTTCAAAGTTAGCGTACAAAAAAGCACAATTAGCTGCACCTTCATAGAGAACGAGGGCGAGGGTATAGTGGTTCTGCCAGCAATCGCCCTTCAATAAAGAAATGCCCGTGTTGAAATAGTCTAAAGCTGCCCCATAAGCCGTTGCACCCTTAGCTTTCTGTCCAGCCATCAAATTTAACTGTACGAGTTCTTGTTGTTCTGTTTCATCCTCAATCAGAGATATCCCCTTGTTGAGATGATTAGCGATCGCAAAAATCTGTTTATCCAGTTCGTTGACACTGGTTGCTTTTTGCAGCAAACGTCCAATCTGGAGGTGAGTAATTTGCTTTTCGGCTTCTGGAATTAGAGAATACGCTGCTTGCTGAACGCGATCGTGCAAAAACTTGTATGTCACAGTCTCTGGAATTTCTGGAGTAACTATTTGACTTTCTTGCCCGACATAAAACTTATAAACTTCACTAATCGGTAAAATCAACCCTTCTTGCAACGCTTTCCACAATTCACCAGCTATTTCTATCTCTGAGTGTTGCGAAACAATTGCCAAAGTTGCTAAATCAAATTGACTACCAATACAAGCAGCTAACTGTAATATGTGTTGAGTAGATGGCGGCAGTTTTCGTAATTGCAATGCCATAAATTCAACAACATCATCTGTAACTGCTTGCTGAGTTACTCGTGCAATATCGCATTGCCAAAACCCTGACTTAAAGTTAAATTCAATCAGTTGCTCTTGATGTAGCGCTTTGAGAAACTGCGTCGCAAAAAACGGATTACCTTGAGTTTTTTGATATATCAATTTAGCAAGAGGCAAGGCTAAATTTTCTGTACATTTGAGCGTGTTAGCAACTAACTGATTCACTTGAGCGTGATTTAGAGGTGCTAAAGTAATCGTATTAATCGCTGCTTGGGTTTTTTGAATATCGCTCAAAGTCAATATTAATGGATGTGCTGGATTAACTTCGTTATCGCGATATGCACCAATTAATAAAAGATGACTTGTATCAGTCATTAATAGCTGCATTAAATTTAGTGATGCCGAATCTGCCCATTGCAAATCGTCTAAAAACATCACTAACGGATGTTCGGCGCTAGTAAAAACTTTAGTAAACTTTTGAAATAATAAATTAAATCTATTTTGGGCGGCAATTTCTGATAATTCTGGCGCAGATGATTGTTCGCCAATAATTCTTGATAATTCGGGGATAACTTCAATAATTACCTGGGCATTTTCTCCCAGTGCTAATAATATTTTGTTTTTCCATTGCTGAATCTGGACATCGCTGAGAGTTAATAATTGTCCCATTAAATCCCGGAATGCTTGCACAAAAGCACTAAAGGGGATATTTCTTTGAAATTGGTCGTATTTACCTTTAATAAAATAACCGTGTTGCCGCACAATTGGTTTATGAACTTCGTTGACAACCGCTGTTTTCCCAACACCTGAAAAACCTGCTACCAGCATTATTTCTGTCGCGCCTTGACTGACACGTTCAAATGCTTGGAGTAGAGTTTCTACTTCGGTTTCTCGTCCATAAAGTTTATCGGGGATGATGAAGCGATCGCACACATCCCTCTGTGCAATTGCAAAACTTTCAATTATGCCAGTTAAACGCAGTTGAGTTAAACAATTCTCTAAATCAAATTTCAGCCCCAATGCACTTTGATATCTATCTTCAGCATTTTTTGCCATCAATTTCATGACGATATCCGAAATCACCTGCGGAATTTCTTCCCCCTGCCCCCTGCCCCCTGCCCCCTTTCCGAACCCCCTTGGTAGTTCCTTAGCGATGTGACAATGCACCATCTCCATCGGATCGTTTGATTGAAAAGGTAACTCTCCTGTGAGTAATTCGTAAAAAGTTACACCCAAAGAATAGAAATCTGTGCGATAGTCTATTCCTCGATTCATTCTGCCAGTTTGCTCTGGTGAAATATAGGCTAACGTCCCTTCTAAAACATTGGGATTGATTAAGATTTGAGTTTCTCTTGGCAGCAAAGATGCAATACTAAAGTCAATTAATTTAACTTGTTTGGTTTCGGGATTAATTAAAATATTGGCAGGTTTAATATCTTTATGAATAATGCGATTGCGGTAGAGTATATCTAAGGTGTCGCAGAGAGCGATCGCAATTTGTAAAAACTCATCTAGAGACGCTATATTATTTTTGTTGGTAAAATAATCTTTCAGAGAAATTCCCCCAAAATCTTCCATCACCAACGCATAGCCATTTTGAAGCGGTTCGAGACTATAAGTTTGGACGATTAAAGGTGAGTTAAGATTTTTGGCAATAGTGTATTGATTACGAAATTGTACTAATTCACTAAAGCTAGGATAAGGATTTTTTAGTAGTTTAATCACTACTTTGAAAAAGTCAGTATCCCGATACCCTCGATAAACCTGAGTTCTCGAACCATTGTAGATTTCTTCACTGATACGATATCCAGGAAGACTGATAAGAGTGCTAACCATACCGTCTAATCTTGATGATTTACAGATTTAGTATTCCCAGATGTATGAAGTGTTTTTATAATCTACAAGGGAATGGGGCATTGGGTACTTGTACTGAGCGAAGTCGAAGTATTGGGCATGGGGAAGAATTTACTAACGCTCTATGCCCCAAGCAACAGGAGGAGCAACCTCGACTATCCATGAAGGGATGGAGTTTCTCGCCGCTTTCAATGGATGGGATAGACCACTAGGCACAAAAGTTACAAAACTGTAATTCACAAGCAAGGCAAACTGTAATTTTGAGTCGGTTAAATCAGAAATATCAACAACTTATCTTTCTGAGGATGACCATGAATATTAATAAAGCAGTAGTCGTAACAGCAATTTCCGTTCTGGCTGGTACATTTGGTTTGATTTCGGTGAATCAGGTAAATGCCGCTAATCCATCTGCTCGGCTTGCCCAAGCTTCACAACAGCCCAATCAGCGACCAGACGGACAACGACGACCACACCATCCTGATTTTAAAGCAGCAGCAGCGAAGTTGGGTGTAACTGAACAACAATTAAAAGATGCACTAGGTGTACCTGCTAATCCTCCTACTCAAGGTGACAGAAGTCAGCGTCCGCCTCGTCCGGATTTTAAAGCAGCAGCAGCGAAGTTGGGTGTGACTGAACAACAATTAAAAGATGCCTTAGGAGTACCTGCTAATCCTCCAGGCGATCGCAATCATCAGCGTCCGCTTCGTCCTGATTTTAAGGCAGCAGCAGCGAAGTTGGGTGTAACTGAACAACAATTAAAAGATGCACTAGGAGTACCTGCTAATCCTCCTACTCAAGGTGATAGAAGTCAACGTCCGCCTCGTCCAGATTTTGAAGCAGCAGCAACGAAGTTGGGCGTGACTGAACAACAATTAAAAGATGCACTGGGTGTACCTGATAATCCTCCTAATAATCGCCCAGAGCCTCCTGCAAATAGATAATACTTCTTGTAGAAGTGGGGAAAAGGCTTCGCCGTAAGCGTTCCCTAAGGATACGGTTGAATGGCACTAAGTTTAATTATTTATTAAGGCAAGCAGAGGGAGCTGAGGAAGCAGGGGGTGCAGGGGGAGACAAAAAACAAGTGTATTCAATGATGTTGCAGTCACAAAAATTACTAGTAATTATTCTTTGCCTCCCCAGCTTTCCCTGCTTTTCTTAGTGCCATTCGGATACGGTTAAAGGTTTTTCTCTACCCTTTCCCCCTCACCCAAAAGCTATTTTATGTGGAATTTGCTGAATGACAATACTGAAAAAGATGTGTTAAAACAATTTACTAATGATACTTCTCTATTTTTAATTAATACAGTAATTATATTTTTTTTGAATCAAGTCTAATAGTAGATGAGATTGAAATTCTGAGCTTGTTATTAATTAACTTTAGAAATACTGTATTAATCTGAAAAAATTTTTAAGTTTTTCTCTGTTATCAACATCATATAACGGAAAATATATGCAACTAGCTTCACAGCAACTTGAGTCGAAAGATGTCAAAGTTCAGCTTCTTTTAGCCGGAGGTTATGAATACACCGTTTATTTAAAATCGGATGCACCTTTACTGCATAGTCTTTTAACAACAGTTGTAGCTCGTGCCTATAATAAAGAAGCTGCTGAGCATAATTTATTTCAAATTCCCATAGATGCAGGTCATTCTGCTTTGTGTTTTTCAAGCGATCGCCTTGTAGGTGTAGTGACAGAACCTCCTGTGTGGATACAGCAAATAGAAGAAGTAAAGCCACCATCTCTTGATATTTTAAATTCTCATTATATACAAATCGAGAATTTCTTACCGCCCCAAGAATACGAGCAATTAATCAACTATGTTCTAGACAAAGAATCAGATTTTGTAGCTACTAGTACTTCCACTAAAGATCAGGATTATCGCCGTTCAATGGTTCTTTATTCTTTTCCCGAATTTACTGAACTGATTGTAAAGCGGATTCAGGAAATAATGGGTGATGTAATAAGTAAGTTAGGATTACCTTCATTTGTAATATCTCAAATCGAATGTCAATTAACAGCACATAATGATGGTAACTATTACAAAATGCATAATGATAATGGCAGTCCAGAAACGGCTACCAGAGAATTAACCTATGTTTATTATTTTAATAAACAACCAAAGGCTTTTTCTGGAGGTGAACTAATAATTTATGACAGTAAAATTGAAAATAATTTTTATGTAAATGCAGAATCTTATAAAAAATTAGAACCACTAAATAACAGTATTGTGTTTTTCATCAGCCGATATATGCATGAAGTTTTACCTGTGATTTGTCCCTCTAAAGCTTTTGCCGATAGTCGTTTTACTATTAACGGCTGGGTACGCCGATAATTTAATTCAGTCTCAAAGCTGAATATTAGTAAATACCTAAGCAGAATTAATTAGGACTTACGCAATAACTCTTTGAAAGTCCTATTTCTCTGTGTTCTCAGCGTCCTCTGCGGTTAGATTTTCCGTTGCCTGTGCGTCAGTTCTGTTAATTACACAGATTGTTTCTCTGTCAATAGTTCCCTCTCTCCACAAATGAATTTAATTTTGCACGACTACTTATAATCAATATTTTCTTTAATACTATTCAATATAGTTTGCAAACCTTGTACTAATCTATTCATACCTTCTTTGGCAGTGTGTTTTTGCAATGCACCATAAGCAACTCTAAGATAACATCCGTTGTTGATGCCAAAGGTTGTACCGGGAATCACTGCTACTTTATATTCTTGAATTAATCTTTTGACTAATTCCAAAGCATCCATTTGAGTGTGAACTTTTAGGAAAAAATAGAAAGCACCATCGGCAGGAGTAATACTACATAAGCTTTTTAATCTATGCAAATCTGCTATTACTAGTTGCCGGACTTCAGCGATCGCACCAATATTTTCTTTTAAATAGTCATCTTTTGCTTGCAATGCCCCTAAAGCCGCATACTGAGAAATTACTGGCGGACAAATCAAAATTGTATCTTGGACTTTTTTGACAGCCACCAGCAGGTGTTGAGGAATCACCATATAGCCAATACGCCAACTAGCAAAACCATAAGCTTTAGAAAGGCTGTAGAGGGAAATTGTATACTTACTACTGCTAGCAAATGCGCCAGGAGAAACGTGTTTGACTTGGTTATAAGTAAAATATTCGTATGCTTCATCGCTAATGTGGTAAATGCCAAGTTCGCCACAAATTTGATTTACTTGGTGTAATGCGGCTTGAGAATAAACAACTCCTGTGGGATTATTAGGAGAAATGGTGACGATCGCTCGTGTTTTGGGTGTAATTGCTTGAGCGATCGCTTCTAGACGTAATTGGTAATTTTCGTCTGTCTCTACTAATACAGCTTGACAACCCGCCATTGCGATCGCCATTTCATGATTGAAATAATAAGGTGTATTGAGAATAATTTCATCGTCTGGGGAAGTTATAGCTAGAATGGCGTTCATAAACCCCATATTGCTACCTGCGGTGACAACAATACAGTTTTCGCTGTTGATTTCAATACCGTTAAAAGTTGACAATTTTGCTGTCAGTGCTGCTAATAAAGGAGGAATACCCTCCACTGGTTGATATAAATTATTCGTGGGTTCGGCGAGAAATTTGGGTAAAAGTTCTATTGCTTCTGGTGGTGGATTATACGAAACTACACCCTGTCCTAAAGATATAGTTCCAGGAGAGTTTTTAATTAATTCCCCAATTATAGGAATAATTGGCGACTGTACCGCCTGCATACGGGAAGTGAAAAATGTCATATCGAATTTTTACGCTGATAAAGGTGGAGGAAACCGGATATCTGCCGCAAATTGCTCCACATTGGCACTGCGATGAATCGGTAAAACATATTCTAAATTTTCATGGGGACGAGGAATAACATGATTGCTCAGTATCTCGCCTCCGTTAACTTGCTTTACTGCTGCCAATCCTGCACTTACAGCCACATTCACCTCACCCACATTTCCCCGAATTAAGACAGTAATTCGTCCCAAATCAGTATTTTCATAACCAACCAAAGTGACACGAGCAGCTTTACACATAGCATCCCCTGCTTCTATTGCTGCGGGAATGCCATAGACTTCAATCATACCTAGTGCCAGTGTCATACCGCAGGTTTTAGGTTGTTGTAATACAATCAAAATCCTATCACCTTATACCGTTTTACTTTAAAGTTGATACATTTGGGCAAGCAGGGGAGGCAGGGGAAGTAAGAAAAGTAATTTGTATCAGTAATTTCGTGAAATGGTATTAGGACTTATACCAATTCTTTAAAATTTAGCAACAATTTAGAAATCAAACCGGATTATTATATGTGTAGATAGATGCCAGATTTATAAAATTATTTAAAGCTTAATAGCCGCATACCGACAGCTTGCCATACTGACTTCTCCACCATGCATGATACTTAATCAGTCGTTTAATAGAAATAAGCGATCGCTACAAACACCCCTGCGCTAGAGGTGACTAATAAAGTATTTTTCTACGATCAAGTAGCATTAAGAACCCTATTTGCAACAAACTCCAGGTGTATCATGCGTGAGCTATCAAATTTACGTGTAGCGGTTATTGCAACCGATGGTTTTGAAGAATCAGAACTTGTTGAGCCAGTGCGTGCTTTGAAAGAAGCTGGTGCAACAGTAGAAATTTTGTCAGCCAAGTCAGGTCAAATTCAAGCATTTCGACATCATGACAAAACCATTATGGTTAATGTTGACCGAGTGCTTGATCAAGCTAAACCCGATGAGTATGATGCTGTACTATTACCAGGAGGCGCTCTGAACGCAGATACCCTCCGCATGGAGTCAGCAGTCCAATCTTTCCTGCGTCAAATACAAGAGGCAAACAAACCAATTGCTGCAATTTGTCATGCTCCGTGGGAGTTAGTTTCCGCTGATTTAGTGCGTGGACGAACGCTGACTAGTTACTATACTATTCAAGACGATATTCGTAACGCAGGCGGCAATTGGGTAGATCAAGAAGTTGTGGTAGATGGCAACTGGGTAACAAGTCGCCAGCCAGATGATATACCCGCATTCAATCGAGAAATGTTAGAGCTATTATCGCGCTTAGTTTCTTCTGGTTCTGGCACTCGCTAAATATAACAGGAGGCAGAGGGCAGGAGGTAAAAACATGACTATATCTTGACTTCACGCTTTTAAAATGTCCTAACCTTTGCTTCCATTGCCATACATCTAAACTTTAGCCAAATCGTTCATCAAAAAACTCTCAAGCTTTTTGTAGAAATATTCCTAACAAAACTATGGAAATTAGAAGCTCAGCTTTTTTTATCGGCAACACTATTCCCTTTAAATACACTTGTGATGGAGATGATATTTCTCCTCCTATACATTGGGAAGCACCACCTCAACAAACAAAGAGTTTTGCCTTGATTGTTGATGACCCTGATGCACCCGACGAAACGTTTACTCATTGGGTTATTTACAATATTCCAGCGGATACTCGCGAATTACCAGAAGATGTTCCTAAGCAGTCTCAACTTCCTGACGGCGTATTGCAAGGAGAAAATAGTTTTGGCAAGGTGGGCTTTGGAGGACCTTGCCCACCAAAAAATGAGACCCATCGCTACTTTTTCAAAATCTATGCGTTAGATCAAATGCTCGATTTGCCAGCAGAAGCAAACAAACAACAGCTACTAGCAGCCATAGATAACCATGTATTGGATAAAGCAGAAGTTATGGGACGCTATGCTAGGGAAATTAAGTAAACACTGTTATAACCAAAACTGTTGATAATTCTCGACATACTGCCGTATATTCAACGGTGAACGATTGAGCAATTGTTCTACATCAGATGTAATGTTGCCTGCCAATCCTAAACGGGTGGTAGTGTAAATTCCTACCATTATTAAAACAAAGTTCATGGGTAATCCCGATGAGTGCATTTGTTGCACAAACTTGAATAAAGAGGGACTATAGCGTACTAGTTTACCTAAAACCGATGTGAAGATGTCTGCAACTTCGTAATAGGTTAAAGCTTCTCCACCTGTAAGCTCATAAGCTTTTGCTTGATGCCCATCTTCCATTAAAGTACGAACTGCAACAGCAGCAACATCCCGCACATCAATGAAACTTGTTTTACCATTACCTGCTGGCATTAGTAATTCACCACGAGTTTTAATGTCTTGGAGGTGGGTGGTATTGAAATTTTGCATGAAAAAGCTAGCCCTTAAAAAGGTGGCAGGAATACCCAATTGTTCGATATAGCGTTCAATTTTAGAGTGGGGCAAAAAACGGTTACGTTCGGCTCCTTGTATTGATAAAAATATGATATGCTCAACGCCAGCAAGTTTTGCAGCATTAAGGACTGGGGCAATTTGTTTGCGAATATTGGCAAGGGCAGGTGGACGTACTAAAAAAAGCTTATTGACTTGAACAAAAGCATTTGCAAAGGTGTCGGGATTGGTAAAATCGAAGGAGACACTTGGGATATTACTGCCTAATATCTGTTTAGCACTGTTGGGATTTCTAACTGCGGCACAGATATGACAATCGTAGGATTGTAGTAAGCGAATAACTTCTTTACCGACATTTCCAGTTGCACCTGTCACTAAAATTTTTAGCATTAATCAGCGATGACTGTTATGACTGAAGTTTATCCTAAATAATTGACTTCAAATCAAAAAATAGAGATGATGATTTTCCTTTACTTTCTTATTCTCAACTTCTAACTTCAATCAACTACTAAATAACCATCTTCCATATAAATAACCCGAAGGGCAATATCTAGAATGCGATTGTCATGAGTCACAAGTAAAATAGTACAGCCTTGTTCTTGGGCGAGATTTTGCATTAGTTCTACTACATCTCGCCCTGATTTCTTATCAAGTGAAGCTGTCGGTTCATCAGCAAGAATAATTTTAGGATTTGCTACTAAGGCACGGGCGATCGCAACTCTTTGTTTTTGACCTCCAGATAAATTTTCTGGATAAGAGTTAATTTGATTTCCTAATCCTACTGCTTGCAGCATTCGTCTTGCTTTTGCCTGTCTTGCTTTCCCAGACGAGTGATTATGTAGTTCCAAAGACAACTCGACATTTTGCCGTGCTGTTAAGCTATCTAAAAGATTATGCCCTTGGAAAATGTAGCCAATCTGTCGTCGCGTTGCGATTAGTTGATTTGGTTTAGCATTGCAGAGTTCTTGACCAATAACTTTTAAGCTGCCGCTACCTGGTTGACAAGAGCGCAATGCCCCAATTAATGATAATAGGGTAGTTTTTCCTGACCCAGAAGGGCCAGTCATAATTACTATTTCGCCTGGATAAATATCTAAATTGATGTTATGTAAAACTTTTTTACGTATGCTGCCTTTACCAAAGTAATGATTAATATTGCGGATGAAAATGACAGGTTCATCAGTTATCAATTGATTTAAATTTCGTCGATTGATTATTTGCATATAATAGTGCTATCTAATTATTAAAAAAATTAGTAAATAAACCGCAGAGGCGCAGAGTAAACAGAGTAAAATGCCCCATGCCCCATGCCCTGACTTGTGCTGAGCGTAGTCGAAGTAAGTCGAAGGGATGCCAAATTTAAAAAATATCTGCTGGGTCTGCTGTGTTCAACTTTCGCATGGCGATCGCTCCAGAAATTAGGCACATAATAATCGTCAATATTAAAACTTGAATAACGCGCTCGGTAGTCATAAATAATGGTAATTTTGTAGCATTCCGAGTTACTGTATACATGCCAAAGGAAATTAAACAGCCAGGAATATAACCAAGCACTGCTATAATTAATGCTTCTTGAAATACAACAGATAATAAGTATCTATTACGAAATCCCATTGCTTTTAATGTGGCGTATTCAGCAATGTGATCCATCACATCACTATAAATAATTTGATAAACAATAATTACACCAACTAAAAAACCGATTGTGACACCTAAAGAAAAAATAAATCCAATTGCACCACTTTCTTGCCAATATTTCTTTTCAAAATCAATAAATTCTTGACGGGTAAGAACTTTCACATCATCTGTAAGGTAAGACTGCAATGCTTTAACTACGATATTGGCATCACTGTGAGGTTTTAGCTTAATTAAACCAAGGTTGACTTTACCTGCTGACTGTGATGAAAAAATTCGTAAAAAGTTTTGGTCACTGGTAATCACACTCGCATTAGCTACAAAAGATGCGCCAACTTCGTATAAACCTTTAATTGTGACTTTATGTCCTTGCATTTCTGTTGTGACAGATTGACCTTGAGTTATAGAGGCGATCGCTTGTTGGTATTTTCCGTTGGCATTACGATCAAATAACAATGTATCTGGATATTTAATTAAATCTAAATTTCTATTGACTTCTGGCAAGTTAAATGCAGGTTGTTCTGGATTAAAACCAATCACCAAAATAGATTCATCCAGCTTAGTCTCTAGACTTTTCCAAACACCTAAGCGGATATATAGGGGATTGACTGATTCAACTTGGGATAAATTTGCAGCTTGAAATAAACGCCGCCGAGGAAAACTACTGAGAAGTCCTAAGTTTTGTGCTTGACGACTAATTATTACTAAGTCTGTTTGTAAAAGCAGATGAAAGCGTGTATTGCTGTCATATAAAGCAGACTGAAAGCCCAACTGCATTAACATGAGAAAGTTAGCAAAAGTAATTCCGCAAAGAGCAACAATAAAACGCCCCCTTTGCTTTTTTAATTGCAACCAAGCTAATGGAATTTTGTGTTTAAACATATAGTAAGAAGTCAGGAAAAGAGACTAGGGGCTAGGGAAAGCAGGGGGGCAGGGAGAAGAGGAAAGAGTGTTAACCACAAATGAATAAATGGGAAGTAGTTTCAAACTCCCCCTTGCACCCCGCGCCCTGCCCCTCTGCCTTTTCTTCCCTATGCCCCATTCCCATTAGTATTAATCTCGACGTTGACTTGAAGGTTGGTTAAGTGAGCTACTTTTTGACTGGCAGCTTTATCTAAACGAATTTTGACTTCAATTACTCTGGCATCTGTTGCAGCTGTGGGATCGCTGTCTAGTACGTCTTTTTTTGCTACTGTTAAGCCAATTTGATCAACAGTGCCGCTTAATTTACCACCAAAAGCATTGCTGGGGCTGGTAATACTGGTAGTTTGACCAGGGCGAATCTTGGTAATATCACTTTCGTAAATCTCTGCGATCGCATACATTTGATTAGTTTGCCCAAGTTCTACCACTCCTTGATCGCCGACTGTTTCTCCGGGATGAGTTTGAATCCGCAGAATTTGGCCAGCTTGTGGCGCTCGGACATAAGCTAATTTCAATTCAGATCGCATTTTACTAACTGTAGCAATGGCACTATCTATTTCTGCCTGGGCTGTTGCTACGTCTGTAGGACGTACCTGGGCTGTTTTTTCCCAGGTGGCTTTGGCTTCTTGAATTTGGGCTGTTAAGGTGCGTTTAGTGCGCTCTAAGTTGGCTTTAGCGCTGTTTAGTTGTTCTTGGGCGGTTGTTAGAGCTAATCTGCGACTATCTAATGTTGCAGCTGCGATCGCTCCTTCATGATAAAGTGCTTGATTGCGCCGAAATTCGATGTCTGCATTCTGTAACTCTGCTTTCGTACGAGCAATGGTGGCTTCTTGGGTTTGGATTTCACCATCTAGTTGGGCTTGTAAGTTTTGCACATTTGCTTGAATAGCCGCTAATTCTGCTGGTTTTGCCCCTGCTTTAACTTGAGCCAAACGATATTGGGCGACTTGAACTTGCTTTTGTGCTTCTATTAAGTTAGCTTGTAGGCGATCGTAATTATCTAAAATAGCAATCACTTGTCCTGCTCGTACCTGATCACCTTGATCTACTAATAATTTCACGACACGGCTACCACTACCAATACTGGGATTCGTAGGAGCAGAAACCTTAATCACTTCACCTGCTGGTTCTAATCTTCCTAACGCATTTACTTTGGAAATGATCGGTTGTTTAACTTGTGTAATTGCTACCGACTTTTTAGTTGTAGCCGATAAACGAGCTAAATATAAAACTCCTATTCCTATCCCCACTATACAAATAAGACCCAAAGCAACTAACCAACGAAATTTAGGTGAAAATAGAAACGCTTCACTAATTTCTTCAGACTCTTGCAACATCTCGACGTTTTTGTGCTTATGTGTGAGTGAGATTTTCATACATTTATTATTTTTCAGTCATGTCCAAAATAGTGCTAAACATCACTTTCATTTCAGACCATGATCTATACTCCAACTTATAAAACTGAAAGCGACTGAGGAGAAGAATTACTTGATGATAAAGTGGCATTAAAGCTAAATCGTCAACCTCACCAAATCCTTGCAATTGATTGATAACTCGCAGATTATTACTACAAAGCATCACATTACGAAAGTTCAATTCTTGGGATTTTTTCAATCCCAAAATAATACTGTGATATTCAGCAATGTTCTTTGGTACATCTCCCAGGTATTGGCGTGTTGTTGCGAGGATTTTTCTATCTAAATTGTACGTGGCAGCAATAGACCAACCTGGATTTTTCTTAGATATGGCATAACAGTAAACAGTAACCTGACTACTCGAAATATGATTAAATCCAGGGTGACTATAATAATGCATGAGATTCATGTTTTTGCTCAACCTCTTCATACTTAAAAAAACCAGGATTTAATATCTTATGAGGGTCATATTTACGCTTAATCTCGTTAACTTTAGACCAATAATCACCATATTGCAGTCGCCATCGTGGTAAATCAAAGTTTGCCCAGGTAGCCATATATCTTTTACCACCCATCTGCAAACCAAGGTCGGTCAAAAAATTTAACTGTTCTATAACATGTTGAATTTGAGATTTAGGGATAGTCGGATATAGCCCTAATCCAATAACTAAATCTTCTTGAGGTAAAGGGAACATAGGCATTTTCATATTGCGAGTAAGTAAGCAAAATGAACCTACGGGTACAGTCCGAAAATCAATGAAAGAAGGTAAGTGTTGGAGAGCAGTATCTATATATTTTTTTGCTATTGAACTCGGCAAAATCACATCTATCCAGGAATTAGCAGTATCTACAGGATGAGATACTTGTGCTATTGGTTGGATAAATTTATTAAAAGTCAGATCTTCAGTGTGAATGTGGCGATAAAAATTCAAACTAGAGAGCAATTCTATCTCATTGATATCATCAATAGAATCTACTTCTAAAGTAATTTGCATCCGATAAAACCACTGAATTAGAGGTTTAATTTTATTTCCATTTGCTCTCGATACTCCTAATAAACAGGGAGAAAATAAAGATACTAAACCATCAATACGTTCTTCTGATGTTAGTAAACGCTGATCATTCAAAAGGATATCTAAATCGTCATAACAAAGAAAATAACTACGAGTCAAAGGACGATATTTTCTTAATCGATTTTGTACTTGAGTAATGATGCCAAATTGACCATAACCACAAAGAACATGATTAAAAAGTTCACTATTTTTTTCTGGCGTACACCAGACTATATCTCCTGTTCCGGTTACAACTTCCAAACCTAGACAATTATCAGCTTGAGAACCGTGACGAAAAGAACTCAATCCCAAACCACCTGCTGAGAGGGTTCCCCCCAAAGTAACTTCAAAGTTATTTGTGAGAACAGGAGGAATCACACCATACAGTAGTGAAGTATCAATAACTTGCTTCCAAGTAACACCAGCATCGGCTTTAAACCAAAGTTTATTTGAGTGAAACTCATGAATTTGATTAAGATTACTCATATCTAAGAGAATGCCATCTTGGTTTAAAGATTGACCACTTAATGTATGTCCTGCTGCTCTTGAAGAAATAGTTAATCCTTGCTTGGCGGCGTATTTAATAGCTTTAGCAACATCATGACAATTTTGAGGACGAACAATTATTTGAGGTTGTTTTTGAATAATTCCACCAAAGTCATGAGAAAGTGCTTCTAACTCTGCTTTTGTATTACTAACTTCACCTTCAATGATGTGTTTTAAATCTGAAAAAATACTGTTCATCTAAATTAAACTATGTTAAACAATTTTAAAAAGCGAAAACAGCTTGTAGTAAGGACTTTAGTCCTGTCTCTTCGCGCAACGTTTTATGGAGAATATTAAGCTAATTGACTATAAACTTTTAACTTAATCAGGACTTACGCAAAAATGACCAAAAAGCTTAATTTATCGAACCGCCAAGATGCCAAGAACGCCAAGAGTTGGTAGAATGTACATAAGTTTTATTAATGTAATAAACGCATTTTTAGCATCTTTATACCAATATTAATAAAACTAGGAATCAATCTAATAACCTCTACAAAGCGATTTATTAAATGAGAATTAACATGTTTTATTTGGCTATTTGATGCTATCACCTGATTTGTAGGTCTTTCATACTTAAATACACAAACACAGTCTCCTTCTGATTGTTTACTCAAAATTTCAGCCTTTATCCCCGGAAAAGCTCTTCTAGTTGCTTCTTGTTCCATTTCACAAAAAACACGACACGGACTATTAAAACCGTATTCTTGAGCTATAGATAATACTGGGCAAACTCTCTGAATTTCTAATGCTGCATCAGTTCCATTTTGAGAAATATCTACTACTTCCATGACAAAGCCCATCAGTCCCAATAAAGGAGACGCTTTTTTGAAACCTTGAGCTAAAGTGTTTTTATCTATGAAAGTACCCATCAGCGCTTTTTGTTGTTGAGGATATTTTTTCATCATCTGTTCAAAAGCAGCAGCTTCACCTAGCTGTTCTACTAAATTTTTGTATCTTTTAAATCTGTTTCTAAACAGTTTTATGGCTTTCGATTCATCAATATTGATGATATCTTCCATCCGGAGATTGCCCGTTACTAAATCAGTTTCTACTTTCATTCTTTTGGTTGTACACTCATTAAAACCAACTAATATAGCAGTCCTAAATCATTTGCGAAAATTATCTATCTCTTTCTTATTTCTTATTTCTTCACTTTGCGTCCTTGGCGTTCCCGCAGGGTAGGGCGGTTAGTTTCTTTATCTATGTTTTTCACAAATCAAATAGGATTGCTATAGTTTTAAAATTCGTCTTTATATACTGGAATACAAGCAAAGACAAATTATCCAAACAAGTATGTATTTACAAGAGTTTAGACAAAGTAATACAAGATCTATTTCGAGTTCACCTGTTACATATTTTTGCCGTCTTATCTTATTATTGGCAAAGCTATTTGCTATTTCATGTAACGGATGTTTGTATGTTTCAGTTCGATTTATCAACATACTTGTGGCTTTGGATTGCCTGACTTTCAGCAATTTTTTCTTCCTCATATCACCAAAAATTATCTGTTATAAAAAACATCAAATACAGACGATTTATAGCCACTCTCTAGGATTTTTTAGTACTTCTTTTAGCATTGCTTCTTTACTACCTGGGACAGGTTGATCATCATATTCCCAACTAGCAGCAGGAGGCATACAATTAAATACACTTTGTTGCTTAACCATGCCGCTTGCCAGACCAAAACGTAGACCGCGATCGCATGACAAGATAAACTCTACATAACGCCCACGCACAAGACGTTGCCAGTATTTATTTTGTTCTGTAAAGTTCATATCTTTGCGTCTTTCGACAATTGGCATATAAGCAGGAAGGAAAGAATTAGCACAATGACTTACAAGCGCCAAAAGTTCTTGGGGATTACCTTGATTTAGATGATCAAAGAAAATTCCACCAATACCTCGGCTTTCACCACGATGTGGGATGTGGAAGTACTCGTCACACGATTTTTTAAAGCGGGGGTAATAAGAAAAATCATACTGATCACAAACTTGTTTATGTACCTGATGAAAATGCACTGCATCTTCTTCAAAAAAGTAAGCTGGTGTAAGATCTGCACCGCCGCCAAACCACCAATAAATGGGTTGGGTATCATGATTGATCTGAAAATAGCGGTAGTTGACATGGGCAGTAGGAGCCATCGGGTTACGGGGATGGATCACAAAGCTAGAACCTGTAGCGAAGAAGCGGTTCCCTTTGTTAGTAGTTATTAAATCTGCTTTTTTCGTGTCCAAAGCCCCTGATTGCTGAAAAGACATCCCAGGAGGTAATTCACCTTCTATTGCGACATAGTTGGCTCCTATTTTTTCTAAGACATTGCCATTGTGCAGAGCGCGATCAATATATACAGCGCCTTCTTTACTTTCACCAACCGTCCAGATATTATGGCGATCGCGGTTCCAAGATTTTTCTTCTAAATCCTTACCCTCTAACACCTCAAGAGCTTGGCAAGTATTTTCAAACATCTGTCTGAAAGTCTTGTCGATTACCCCACGCATTTTTGGTTGTTGTAGCACTGATTTCTCTAGCAAATCTGTCATAACTATCTCCTCACTTCTTAATTCAGTCTTATCCTGTAGCAACTACATTGTTGCTTTGAGATATTGATAGCTTAGGGAACACTTGCAATCATTCCAGTAGGGTATTACCCTACTTACAGAGTTTTCGAGGGTTCATTGACAAAATTGGGCTGCAATGGCGAAGATTGTGCCAAATGCTTTTGAAGTAACTGACGAAAAGTAATATCTAAAGCATCAGCAGCTACATGAAGTTCTGCTGATATTTTGGGCATTGGTTGAGAGTTTAAAGTTGCGACTACTACTGTATCTTCTTGGGCGAGTTTATGGTCAAGCTTTCTAAAAAAACCATCTAACCAAGGTAAGGGGAAAATGTTGCGATATAACACACGTTTGACAACAGTTGTATTGTCATCAATTGGCAGATGAGCAACTAAAATACCAAACTTGATATCAAAGCTTTCATCTCTACCTATACTGATTTCTGCTAAGGTAACATTAGGTAGATATAAACTCAATCTTGTTTTTAATTCTGGTCGCCCACCAAGTAAAAAGTTTAAAACGCTTTTTGATTTTCCTAATGATTCATATTTAACTTTGGCAACTGCACCCCAATCATATTTTTCCACATTATACTTAATAGTTTTATTAATAGGAACTCGTTGACCAAATGATTTTCTATGAACCGCGATTACATGGGTAAAATCAAGATTAGCTTCCATAAGACGGGCATAGTTAGCATTATCTATACCCTGATCGTAAACAGGACGCATAGTCGAAACCATGTATTCTGGAAATATTGGCAAGGCAGGGCGTTGTTCTGCTGGTAAATCTCCGTAAAATATCCAGACAAAACCATATTTTTCTTGGACTGGGTAACTTTCTACATTAGCTTTTTTGGGAATTGATGTTCCAGCTGCATTAGAAGGAATTTCAATACATTGCCCATCAGCTTGAAACTTCCAGCCATGATAAGGACAATGGATACAATCATCTTTAACCCAGCCGAGAGATAAAGCAGCACCACGATGTGGACACTGATCTTTTAAAGCTACGATTTGTCCTTGAGTGTTGCGATAGAGAACAAATCTCTGATTTAACATTACAATTTGCTTGGGCTGATGAGTGACAGCAAAGCTAAATTCACAAGCATACCAGAAGTTTTTCAAGGTATCTGCCTCAAATACAAAATATATCTCTGTAAATACGACTTAGTTAACTAACGAAGCGCAAACAGGTCGTATTTGGTCACAATTAATATTGTTTGATTCACTTTTATTAAACTTCAAACCCCAACCCATAGCCAGATATTTTTGGCGAAGCTGACGATAAGCAATAGTCAAAGCATCAGCCGGAACATGAATTTCATCTGATAAAGTGTCTGGGATAAATTTGGGATATTGAGACTCGGTGACAATTCTATCTTCCCAACCAACTTGATGATGAAATCTCACAAATAAACTATCTGCCCAGGAGTAAGTGAAAAAATTACGAAATTGAATCCGCTTACTAATAGTTGTGTTGGGATTAACAGGTATATGGACAGCGTAATTAATCATCTTGCCACGACCAAAATCACTTTCAATTTTGGTTATGTTAGGCAAATAGAAACTAGTTGTTGCATTCAATTGTGTACGGGCTGGACGAAAGAAAGATTTAAATACTCCATTTTTGGGCTTAGTGTAATTTTTATAGGTAATTTTGGCACTGATACCCCAATTTTCATCTTGAATTACATAGTCTTCTACTCTGGGATCTTGTGCGAATCCTGCCCCAAAAGAATTAGCATGAACTGCATGTAAATGAGCCGGATCAAGAGCGTTTTCTATAACACGAGTATAGTGAGTTTGCATCTCATATTCTAAGTAAATAGGATGCATCGTTGGATCTTCATATTCTGGCAAAGGAGGAATTGGTGGGCATTCTTGAGATGATAAATCCCCATAAAATAGCCAGACAAAGCCATATTTTTCCTGCACTGGATAACTCTCTACATTAGCTCTTTTAGGAATTGGTGTTCCAGTTGCATTAGAAGGAATTTCAATACATTGTCCATCAGCTTGAAATTTCCATCCATGATAAGGACAACGAATACAGTCACCTTCTAGCCAGCCCATAGAAAATGCAGCACCACGATGAGAACATTGGTCTTTCAGCGCTATAACTTGCCCTTGAGAATTGCGATAAAGAACAAATCTCTGATTTAACAACACAATTTGCTTGGGCTTATTAGTAACAGCAAAGCTAAATTCACAAGCATACCAGAAGTTTTTTAGCACACCTAAAGCTCCTCATCCTCAACAAATTAGTTTACTAAAGTAGTTTTTGATACTAAACAAAACAGGAGCATCCCACTTTTTTGAACGTCATTGCGAACGTAACGGAGTGGAGTGAAGCAATCGCAAAATCTCTGACTACAAACAAGTCAATGCGATTGCTTCGTCGTTCCTCCTCGCAATGACACTTATTCTCTTGTTGTCAAATAAAAACTGGGATGCACCCAACAAAACTCTCTGACTCGGTTTTTACGTTCTTAATATTTGACGGTGAATGTAAGTAATAAACAAGGTTTACGCAACTTTAAAGCTTTTTTTATTACCCTTGGTTAAAAAATCACCAACCATGACAGATACATAGATATGTTTAGTTAAAAAAATGTTTTTTGGACAATTGCAGGATAAAAGAAGCTCAAACAGATAGTGAATAATGCGTACAGGCTATTTATTCACTATCTGTTTTGGAAGTATAGTTTGTAGTTTTTTTTGCAAATAATTATCTGGCTCCATGCTGACATCAAAATATTGATTTCATGACAATAAAGCTAATTTAAGCTAAAAAATAGCTCAAATAGCCGATTAGGTATTTGTTTGCCCCCACTGACACTTTCTAGCGTCTATTGCCTTTGTTGCGTGTCTTTCTTCGGGTATAGGTGATACTATACCAATGCACTAGTGCATTAGTCAACCAATGTATAATTTTTCTCTATTAACCATTGCACCAATAAACTAGTGAATAGGTTCATTAGTTGGGGTATAGTGTGGCACAAGGAGAAGCTTCAATCAGGGTTTACCTGTCGCCTGAAACAAAAGACAGGTTTAAAACAATTTGCTTTTTTAAGGGACTCAATATGTCTGACGTTACAGCTGAACTTATTGAAGACTGGTTAGCCAAAAATAATATGGATTTGCCTATTTCGCAAAAAAATGACCCTTCACCTAAAAGCAAAAAGAGTGGAGATTAGGATGATACAAGAACAATTAATATTGTTGCCTTGGAGTCAAAGTACTTTTATTTTGAACTTTTTGACGTTGTTACGTACTAGTGTTCTGTCACACCAACAAAGATGTAATTTTACGATAATTATTCTCAGCCAACAGGAATTGAGGTAATGACGAAATTTATAGCAGGTGATTATATAGCGTCTGGTTAAAAACCTCTTATTAAGATCGCAAGGGATTAGAAAAGAAGGAAAGCAGGGGTGCAGAGAAGAAAATTATTCCCTATTCCCAATGTGTATATAGTGTTTATGTACTATCGCTATTTAGAGATAGTCAATGCTGAGTGTCCAGACTTTTAATTTTTTCTGCTCATTTTCTACTCAAAACGGTAGCCTTAAAGTGGGAGTTTGATTGAGTTATCAACGTCTTTATGTTGCCTAAACCCAAGAAATATTGGACACCTCAGCATTGGGCTAGTTGGAAGCCTTTCGGCATTGGCGAACAGTACCCGAATAACTACTGGGAAGTATTTCGGGCAATTTGGCTGTCTCGTGACCAGCTACCATACACTTGGAATATCCTGAACCAAGGGGTTTGCGATGGTTGCGCCCTCGGAACAACAGGCATGAAAGATTGGACATTAGATGGTATTCATTTGTGTAATGTCCGGCTGCGGTTATTGCGGATGAATACGATGCCAGCTTTTGACCCGGTACTGTTGGCGAATGTTTCCCAATTACAACAGCAAAAAAGCGCTCAATTACGTGATTTGGGAAGACTTCCTTACCCCATGATCCGAGAACGAGGTGAAAAAGGCTTTCGCCGCATCAGTTGGGATCAAGCTTTAGAAGTAATTAGCGATCGCATCCAAGCTACCACACCAGATCGTCTCAGTTTTTACATTACTAGTCGTGGCACTGTTAACGAAACTTATTACGCTACCCAAAAAGCTGTGCGGGCTATGGGATGCAACAATATTGATAATGCTGCCCGAATTTGTCATTCTCCCAGTACGGCAGGATTGAAGGCGGCTCTTGGTGCAGGAGCTACTACTTGTTCTTATAAAGACTGGATCGGTACGGATTTATTAGTTTTCATTGGTTCTAACGTCGCCAACAATCAACCCGTCACCGTTAAGTATTTACATTACGCTAAAAAAGCAGGTACTAAAATTGTC
Organism: Halotia branconii CENA392; assembly: GCF_029953635.1. Classification (NCBI taxonomy): domain Bacteria; kingdom Bacillati; phylum Cyanobacteriota; class Cyanophyceae; order Nostocales; family Nodulariaceae; genus Halotia; species Halotia branconii. Next base: position 1,737,483 of record NZ_CP124543.1, read on the forward strand.
GTCATTAACACCTACCGCGAGCCAGGAATGGAACGGTACTGGATTCCTTCAATTGTCGAAAGTGCCATTTTTGGAACTAAATTTGCTGAAGATTTCTTCTTGGTGAATGCCGGGGGAGACATGGCATTTTTGCATGGCACTATTAAAAATATGATTGCTTACGGCTGGGTAGACCAGTCATTTATTGATCACTATACTACTGGTTTCGAGGAACTTAAGGCATTTTTAGAAAGCCAATCTTGGGAAGAATTAGAGCGCCTTTCTGGCGCTTCTCGTTATGAGATGCACGCTTTTGCCAAAATGGTTAAAGAAGCTAAAACTGCTGTATTTGTATGGAGTATGGGTATTACTCAGCACGAGTACGGCGAAGATAACGTGCGAAGTATTATCAATTTAGCTTTAACCAAAGGTTTTGTCGGTCGGGAAGGCTGCGGTTTAATGCCAATTCGCGGTCATTCTGGAGTACAAGGTGGTGCAGAAATGGGCTGTTATGCCACAGTATTTCCTGGTGGTAAACCTATCACCCCAGAAAATGCTAATTCTTTAAGTCAGCTTTGGGGTTTTGAAGTACCTGCAACTAAAGGTTTAATTGCTCCAGAAATGATTGATGCAGCACATCAAGGGCAATTAGATGTGTTGTGTTCTGTGGGGGGAAATTTCTTAGAAGTACTCCCAGAACCAGATTATGTAGAAGACGCGCTGAAGAAAATACCATTGCGAGTCCATATAGATATTGTTCTCTCCAGCCAGATGCTAGTGGAACCAGCTGAGGTAGTAGTATTGTTACCCGCTACTACTCGCTACGAAATACCAGGAGGAGTTACAGAAACCAATACCGAACGCCGAGTAATTTTCAGCCCCGAAATTCCTGGGCCACGCATTGGTGAGGCGCTTCCAGAGTGGGAGGTGTTTTTAGAATTGGCTAGGCGAGTGCGACCAGATTTAGCAGAGAAGCTGAGTTTTGCCGATACAGCCGCAATGCGCCAAGAAATTGCCCAAGTCATTCCCCAATACGCTGGGATACAACATTTGCAAGTGGCAGGAGATCAATTTCAGTATGGCGGCTCACATTTATGCTTTGGCTGGAACTTTCCCACACCCGACAGCAAAGCTCACTTTGGGGTTTTGTCACTACGCCAAAAAGAATTACCAGAGGGCTGTTTTTTATTAGCAACACGCCGGGGCAAGCAGTTTAATAGTATGGTGCAAGAGCGTAAGGACGCAATTACTGGAGCAGTACGAGAGGCTGTATTCATTAATGCTGGGGATGCTGCTAAATTGGGTTTAAAAAATGGCGATCGCGTTGTGCTGAAAAATGAATTAGGCGAGTTATCAGGACAAGTGTATGTTGCCCCGATTCAGTCAGGCAACTTGCAAGTGCATTGGCCAGAAGGAAATATCCTCCTAGATAAAACTAAGCGATCGCTTGAAGGTGTGCCAGACTATAACGCCGTAGTCCGCCTAGTGGTCTGTCAACCCAAAAATGACGGGTGGAGGCAAGCAGGGGAGGCAGGAGAGGCAGGGAAGGCAGGGAAGGCAGGGGAGGCAGGGGGAGAAAAGAACTGAACTTTTTCCAATTAACCCAGTAAAGTTCCCTTGGCAGAGTACTAGAAAAACAAAGCTAACCACTGACCACTGACAACTAACAACTAACCCACGTAGCGTCAATAAAAAACCTTGTAAAATTATTGCATTTTTTCTGGAACCGGAACTACTACAATTACTATTGATGCTGGATAATGGGAAAGCTTTGACATTTCTTTGCCAATCTAGCCCGGAAGAACACAACTAACACCTATGCGAACTCACTATTGCGGCGAACTCCGAAAATCACATATTGGAGACACTGTTACTTTGTACGGTTGGGTAGACCGTCGCCGCGATCATGGGGGCGTGATATTCTTAGATTTACGCGATCGCTCTGGCATCCTCCAAATTGTCAGCGATCCCCAACGCACCCCAGACTCTTACGAACAAGCAAATGCCCTACGCAATGAATACGTTGTTAAAATCACTGGTAGGGTAACGCAACGTCCTGAAGAATCTCTCAACTCCCGCATCCCTACAGGCGAAGTGGAAATCTACGCCGATAAAATTGTCTTGCTCAATGGCGTTCGTAAACAGTTACCTTTTCAAGTTTCCACCGCCGACACCGAAAATGTCAGGGAAGACTTGCGATTGAAATATCGTTATTTAGATTTGCGACGTGAACGCATGGCAAATAATATGCAACTGCGCCATCAAGTCGTCAAAGCTATGCGTCGCTATTTAGAAGACTTAGAAGGTTTCATTGAAGTCGAAACCCCCATACTTACCCGTTCTACCCCAGAAGGTGCTAGAGATTATATTCTCCCTAGTCGTGTTAACGCTGGTGAATGGTTTGCACTACCACAATCACCCCAGCTGTTTAAACAGATCTTAATGGTATCTGGGTGCGATCGCTATTATCAAATTGCCCGTTGTTTCCGCGATGAAGATTTACGCGCCGATAGACAACCAGAATTTACTCAGTTAGACATGGAAATGAGTTTCATGTCTCAAGCAGAAATTATTGAATTAAATGAAAAGTTAGTTGCTCATATCTTCAAAACCGTTAAAGGCGTTGAGTTAAATCATCCCTTTCCCTGTCTTACTTACGCCGATGCAATGGAACGCTACGGTAGCGATAAACCTGATACTCGCTACGGTTTAGAACTAGTTAATGTTTCAGATATTTTAAAAGACTCTGGCTTCAAAGTCTTTCGAGATGCTGTGGCTAATGGTGGAATCGTCAAAATTTTGCCAATTCCCAACGGCAATGAGGCAATTTCTAATGTTCGTATCAAACCAGGCGGTGACTTATTTAAAGAAGCCAGTGAAGCAGGTGCTAAAGGTTTAGCTTTTATTCGCGTCAGAGAAGATGGTGAAATTGATACCATTGGCGCAATTAAAGATAACCTCAGCGCAGCCCAAAAACAAGAAATTTTCAGCCGCACAGGTGCAAAACCAGGGCATTTACTATTATTTGGCGCAGGTGATGCTGCAACTGTGAATAAAACTTTAGACAGACTACGGCAAGTGGTAGCTAGAGAGTTTGGGTTAATTGATCCAGAAAAAATTAACTTGCTGTGGATTACAGATTTCCCCATGTTCGAGTGGAATGCTGACGAAAAACGCCTCGAAGCATTACATCACCCCTTCACTGCACCTCATCCTGATGATTTACACGATTTGAAGTCTGCACGCGCCCAAGCTTACGACTTAGTTTTTAATGGTTTTGAAGTTGGTGGCGGTAGTCTGCGGATTTATCAGCGGGAAATTCAAGAACAGGTGTTTGAAGCCATAGGGTTGTCTCCCGAAGAAGCACAAAGCAAATTTGGTTTTCTTTTAGAAGCATTTGAATATGGTACACCTCCTCATGGGGGCATCGCCTACGGTTTAGATCGTTTGGTGATGTTGTTAGCTAGAGAAGAATCCATTCGAGATGTTATTGCTTTTCCGAAGACACAACAAGCCCGTTGTTTGCTGACAGATGCACCTTCAAGTGTAGATGCGAAGCAGTTGAAAGAGTTGCATGTTGCTTCGACTTATAAACCAAAGTCTTAGCACAGTGAACAGTTAACAGTAACTGATAAGGTACTCCTGTGGGAACTTGACTGTAGCTTTTAGTGGCTATTTTGAGTGGGACAAATACATTTTCTAAGTTGGGTATTGTTGGGGGACTTGCAGAAATTAAATTATTCAATTGTGAGAGCGAAAACGATTGTAAAATTCCTCCTCCCCTGCTTCCCCTGCTTCCCCTGCTCCCCCTGCTCACCAAAGCGATAAGATATTTTTTTAGTTGGAAGTCCCTAGCGCAAGATTAAATCTCTCTGTTTTCAACTTTTGATAGCGAACATGATATGACTCAAGAATACGGCACACAAGCATGTACTAAAGGTAACAACGGCCCTAGCTGCTCTTGTCCGTTGACGGCCAAATCACTGTGACACAAATATACTTGCTCTGATACACGCGAAAGCAAGTCTACTAAAATTCTTCGCAATCTTTCTTCCTCAGCCAATTTTTCATCTTCGGCTGTCCAAGGTTCGCCTAATCTGTCTTGGAGGAAGAATGGCGCACCAAATAAAGTAGCTGCACCACCTTTTGCCCATAAAGGGGAACCAGCATCCAGCCAAAAATGCCAGCGATGAGATTTTCTACTAGAGCGATATTGAAAGATAGTCGCTAAGGTGATAGCCTTTTTAGCTGGACCAATGGGACTTAGTGGGTATGGGTTGGCGGTGATAGTGCCACGTCGCAATAGTTGAATAAATTCAGCAATGGTAGTGTTGATTTCTGTTCCTACTTGTTTGGGAGATGTTTGTCTTAATCTAGTGTCAATTTCCCAATAGTGTTGGGCTGTTTCTAACAATTCTCGCAGTGCTGCTAATTGGTCGTAGGGAAGATTACTACCATTCCATAAAAAGCGCTGAATTGCCCTATCTAAAAGAGAAATGGGACTAGGAATCAAACGTAATTCTTGTTGCGATCGCTGTTTCTCTAACCACTCTAAGATCTCACTATACGCGGTTGTGGCTGCATAGCCAATTCTATCCCAGCGCTCAAATGCTGTTACGGGCAGCAAGTTGGGATGTTCAGGATGAGGTACGAAGCAGTAATCGGCAATTAATCCTGCCCGTACTGGGTCAATATCAGTCGATGGCTGTGAAGTATTTTGATTACTGGGTTCTATGGAAGTATCTGATTTTTTACTCAATATTACAAGCATTTCTGCCACGGCATCTCGGTCTACTAAGCGTCCCAAACCGGGATACACTAGTGCCAAAATAGTCAGCAATGCCCGAATCACAGGTGAACTAATTAAGGGACGTTGGTCGTTGAGTGATTCGACAAGAATGTTTTGCTTAACCAGGATTTCTACTATGGTATAACGAGCGATCGCATCTAAACCTGGGGCAATAATCGCCACTTCGTCTGCTTCTACTTGTCCTGATTTGATCGCATGAGCAATTACTTCTGCTGTTTGACGCAATAATTGAGCGCGGGAGGTAGTTTGTATTGACTGTACCATCTCTGGTAAACTTAGCATCACCATCGATTCTGTGACTATTTCCACCATTGATGTAGCTAATCTCGGTGCTAAAGATTCCAGGGGCGGCTCACTCAAGCTTTCTACCTGACAACGATTGGCTAACCCTTCTAAATATTTGGGGTCTGCTCCCAATCCCAGGCGCACCGCACCATCGAGATTATAGCTAAACGCTCCTACCGCCCCTTGATCTAAGAGAAAATCGAACAATTCCCGCGCTACCCCTGGATAATCATCGATATCATCTGCTAATATTGCCTGATAGCGTTGAGTTAGATGCTGTTGATAATGGCGATCGCTTAACAAGTTCTGACTATAAAGTTCGGTAATAATACCATAAGTCAGTAATCCTCTTTCTAAGCACCAATTGCGCCAATTTAGTAGTAAAGATGCTAAAAATTCCGGCTCTAAATCTATGGCGTTTTCCTGTAGACCTTTTTGCAAAATCTCAGCAATATCTTCGCAAGGAGTGTTGCTATACGCCGCTAATTGCAATAAGTCCAAGATACGTCTGACCAAACGGTACTCATTTACTCCTGCACGGCGTAAAATTTCTTCGTCTAATTGAGAACGCCAGAGTTTTGTTGCTAATTCCTGCTCTGTTTCTGGACGTAATCTGACTGGAAATTGTGCTTTTAGATTCAACGATTGAATTAATAAAGGCCAAAATAAAATAACTTCATCTTGAAAAAACCCCAGGGGTGTCTTTGCACGAACCGGATATTTTCCTAAAGTAGCTGTAACAATTTTATCTCCTAATATCCGACGATTTGCATCATTGGCAGCTAAAACTAATACTCCTGGTTCTACTTTCGGAAGATACAAGGGTTTTAGCGTATGGTTGTCTGCTTTTTCTTTGCGGTTTTTAGTATAAAATGTTTCTAAAGCATGATTTTCATTTTGTAACCAGCTACAAAAATGCTCTACTAAGCGAGTAGTCTTACCACTGCGGCTAGTGCCAAGAATCCAAACAGAATCAAAAACCACAAATCTTCTCCTTGTAGATTTGCTAGTGTACCTTGTGCGTTAACTTAAGGTTAAGAATTACCACAAATGCTGGATGACTGCCCACAATGAAAACCTCTGTTTTTAGCCAAAAAATTTATCTTTTCTTATTATCTGCTTATCGCTGGTACTTAAAAACTCCAGAGCGTTCCCTAGAAGAAGCTTACAATGCTGCATTACAGATTAAGGCAATAGAAGACGAGCATTTCAATGGTAATAAAATAGACTTCAACTCAGCCATCTATAGCCACAGTGTGATGGATTATTTTGAATCAGAGTTGAAAAAACAATTAAAAATTGTGCGGATGCGATTGACAGAATTTAGAGCTAGCCGTTGGTTCTCAAATGAATCTCATCAAAAAGCTGCTCAGAAAACTGGTATAGAATATCCCAGCCCTGCTTTAATTTTAGAAAAATTACAATTCATCGATGAAATTACAAATAAATACACTAATTTGAATTATGCAATAATTGCTCCAGTTGAAGTTAATCAACCTCAAATGGTTAAAGCTGAACCGATAATTGCTCAACCATTACAACCGAAACTATCAAACACGAATCAAGAAAATATTCCCAAAAAGCGAGGGAAAACTAACACAACAGGTATATTACCTCGATCAATTTTAAGTACTATCAGTCGTTTGCAAGTTGAATTAGATCCTAATTCCGAACAAGACGTTGTTCAAAACTTTCGTCAAACTCAAAAAAGAACAATAATATCTATTAGATTTCTTTTATTACTAATTATTATACCGCTTTTAACTCATCAAATATCTAAAGTTTTATTAGTAGGTCCACTAGTTGAAAACTTTAGAAGTTCTGAAACAGTGCAAATTTTCCTCAATACAGAGATGGAAGAAGAAGCATTGGTAGAACTACAAAGATTTGAAGAAAGAATGAAATTTGAAAATTTGATTAGTGATGCTCCACCTTTATCTTCTGAAGATCTGGAAAATCAAATGAAAGAAAAGGCTGATGAAATTGCTAAACAATTCCGTGTTGAAAGTGCCAATGCAATTAAAAATGTTTTTTCAGATATTTTTTCTGTTGGGGCTTTCATTTGGTTATTACTTGCTAGCAAACCTTCTATAGCAGTAGTAAAAGATTTCTTTGATCATGTTGTTTACGGTCTGAGTGACAGTGCCAAAGCTTTTATTATCATTTTATTTACTGATATATTTGTGGGATTTCACTCTCCTCACGGCTGGGAAGTCATACTAGAAGGAGTATCACGCCATTGGGGTTTACCAGCAAATAGAGATTTTATCTTCTTATTTATTGCCACCTTCCCAGTAATTTTAGATACTATTTTTAAATATTGGATATTCCGCTATTTAAACCGGATATCGCCATCTGCGGTTGCTACTTATCATAATATGAATGAATAGCTCGATTAAGCATTAAAGGATAAAAATTCAAGATTTTTTCCATGACTAAAAAACTTGTATTTATCAGTATTAGTCTAACTGTAATTTTATCAGTTTTTCTCATCCGTATCCAACCTTTAGGACATCTAGCACTTAGTCCACCAGAATGTCGAGTCAAAAAGTGGGATGTACCAGTTGCCGATCAAATAAACATCCCAAATCAATTACTTATCCAGAGATTACCAATTACTTGTTGTCAAGATGATCTATCTTGTTTAGATGAAGTTATTTATGAAGAAAAACTTTCTAAAAAAAGCTTAATTGTTGCAATTGATCGTAGTCTGCAATATTTACAAACAGATAAAGCTACTAAAGCTTATCAAAAGTATCAGGTGGCTGATATTACACGCGATCGCGTCATTAATAGTTTAAAAAGATTTCGCGAATTAATCCTAACAACTAATTCTGCCACAGAACTACATGCAGCCATAGAAAAAGAATTTGTTTTTTACCAATCAGTTGGTAAAGACCAAAAAGGTGGGGTTTTGTTCACCGCTTATTACGAACCTCTTTATTTTGCTAGCCGCTTTCCTACAAGCGAATACCGCTATCCCGTTTATCGATTACCTCCCGATTTAAAATCATGGAATCGACCTCATCCTACACGTCTGGATTTAGAAGGAGCAGACGGTTTGCAAGGTACAAAAGGTAAATTACGAGGATTAGAGTTGTTTTGGTTTCGCGATCGCCTAGAACCATATTTAGCACAAATACAAGGTTCTGCTCGATTACAATTAACTGACGGCAACCAAACCACAATCGGCTACGCTGGTGATACCGCCTATAACTACAAAAGTATTGGTCGAGAATTGGCAAATGATGGCAAATTACCCCTAGAAGGTATGACTATGCCTATTATCCTTGACTATTTTCACAAGCATCCCCAAGCATTAAATATTTATATCCCCCGCGATCCTAGTTTTGTGTTTTTTCAAGAAAACCACGGTGAGCCAGCACAAGGTTCAATTAATGTACCACTTACAGCAGAGCGTTCTATTGCTACAGATAAATCTTTGATGCCTCCTGGCGCTTTAGCGTTGATTCGAGCTGCTATTCCCTTTGCCAAGACGAATAATCAGCTAGAACATCGCATCGTTAGTCGTTATGTACTTGATCAAGATACAGGAGGCGCTATTCAAGGTGCCGGTAGGGTAGATTACTTTTTAGGTACTGGTAAATTGGCAGGCGATCGCGCTGGTGTTACAGTCAGCAATGGACAGTTATACTACTTACTGCTTCAGCCCAAAAATTAAACCGAACCTCTAGTAGTTTACCAACCCAAAATTGCCATGTAGGTCGAGCAGGGGGAGCAGGGGGAGAGAAGGAGCAGGGGGAGCAAGAATTGTTATTCAATCAGGCTTTTACCACCCCTGCCACCCCTGCCGTTCATTATGCAAAGATGACTTGGTGTACTACTAGGTTTTCATAAATCAAATAGGATTGCTATAAGTAATTACTAATGACCAATTTCCCATGCGAGTTATTTTAGGCAAAATACCTATGCTACGGCGCTTAAGTCTTACTATCACTGCGGTTATCCTGTTTAGCGGTTCCTTGACACTGGCAGAGACTAAAGATCAAGATCCTCAACAAGCTGATAAATTTCCTCCTAGCCCCTTAGAAATTACTACACCTGATCCACTGCTGCCAAATTTAACGAATAAACAGCCGTTAACTCTCCAGGAACAGCAAAGATTGGCGGTAGCGCTAGATTTATTAAATCAAGACGCGGCGGCAAAATTGCAAGCAGGAAATAAGGTAGCAGCGTTTGAAATTTGGAACCGGGAACTACGCTTGCGACGCTTTTTAGGTTCTTTGGCAGAAGTACAAGCATTGTCGCGGGTTGGTGCGATCGCCTGGAATGAAAGCGATCGCCAAGAGGTACAATATATTACTCAGCGATTGCAAGCGATTCAAAAACAGACACAATCTCAAAAAGCTGTTGATATCCCACTTTTGCGATCGCTAGGTGAAGCTTACCAAAAAGTGCGATCGCCTCAACCTGCTTTGGAGGTTTATAACCAAGTTTTAGCAGTAGAACGTCAGCAACAAGATACAGCCGCAGTAGTACAAACTCTCAAGACAATTGGAGAACTACATTTAGCTTGGTTTGATTATCCCCAAGCTGCCACTGTCTACGAGGAATTGTTAAGTTTAGATTCAGGCGATCGCTTAAATCAGCTAGCATACTTACAACAGCTAGCTTATATTTACGAACAGTCAAAGCAACCGCAGCAAAGAATAAATATATTAAATAAGCTTGCAGCAATTTACACAAATGAAAATAATCTTACTGAAATACCCGAATTAAAACTAGCGATCGGCTCAAGTTATCAATCATTAGGAAAGACAAATCCTAATTTACTGCGAGAAGCTTTCAATAATTATCAAGAAGCTTATAATACCTCATGGCAATTACAGCAGTACGCTCGTGCTGGCGAAGCTTTGCAAAAGTTAATCGCGCTATATCGTTCTCAAGGACAAACAGAAGAAGCTTTACAAACTAGCCAAATTCTTGTAGAAACACAAGAGCGAGCTGTCAATTTTTACGGGGTAATGCAAGCTTACGATCAAATTGGGCAAATATATGTAGAACGCAAAGATTATCCTCAAGCCCAAACTGCATTTAAAAAAGGATTAGAATTAGCAAAACAATTGAAGCTTGAAGAGTCATATTTTAATCAGCAAATTGAAAAGCTACCAAAATAAATACTAAGTAAGTCGGTGAAATAAAATTAAACTATGTAAATAAAAGTAAATAAGGCTTAAACTCTTTCTCTCCCTGCCCCCTGCCCCCTGCTTTTTTTAGCCTTCAAATTAATGGTTATATACCAATAAAACAGTCAAGGGTCTCTTCTGTCTCTAAATAAGATAAGTTCATCAAATCTTTACGAAATTATCTAAATAGTAGTTGTATTTCCTCATGACACAATTCTTCCGTCTGGAGATTATTTAATGAGTTTTCAACAACACTATAAAGCAATTTCACAGCTTTTTCCTTATCCATCTTTACTTTCGAGCAGTTGGACAACTTGGAAAGGAATTGGTTTGGAACACCTTCAGTTACCATTTGGGGAGACTCCTGAGTATTCTCTTAAACAATTTGTCATTACAATTAATCTTGGTCAGAGTTTTAAGGTAGAACGAACTTTGGATAGGCATCTGCAAACAGGAATAATGTTTACAGGTGCTGTGGCGCTTTGTCCAATGCATACTTCCCAAAGCATCTATTGGGATAAAGATGCTAATATTCTTTGGCTCAGTTTAGAGCATGAATTATTAACTCGTAATTCTATAGAATTATTGGACACAGATGAGTATGAAATATTACCGCACCTGATCACTCAAGATGCACTTATTTACCAAATTGGATTAGGACTGAAAGCACAACTTAAAACCAATGGCTTAGATAGTTGTATGTATGCTGAATCAGCCGCAACTTTTTTGGCTGTCCATCTTTTGCAAAACTACTCAACTCAAAAATCTTCTATACAGGAGTATGCAGGAGGTTTACCTCTGCAAAAGCTAAAACAAGTAGTTGACTATATTCATGATCATTTAGCACAAGAAATTTCTCTTAATGCGATCGCTAATTATGTTGGTATTAGCTGCTATTACTTTTGCCGATTATTCAAGCAATCTACAGGTCTTACCTTACATCAATATGTGATTCAACAACGAGTAGAACGGGCAAAGCAATTATTATTGCAAGGTGAGATGAGTATTGCCGATATTGCTTTAGCCTGTGGCTTTTCTCATCAAAGTCATCTCAATCGTCATTTCAAACGCCTAACTGGGGTTACACCGAAAACCTTAACCAATCGATAGCAAGATTAGGCAAAAACGATAAGAATGTGCAAGACATGTAAGTGTAGTTTTTGTAACCCTAAGTAATACCAATTTGTGAAGCAAATGTACAGTGACCAATTAAACGACGTTGAGACAAATTTGTGTCGTCGAGTTAAGGCTTATCCACTTTAGGCTTGCAACAAAGCCGTGTTGATATAGCTTATAAATTCTCGGTGCTACTTCTTATGCTTAATGCTCTTTGAGTGCAAACTTTACACCCTCAATGACATTAATTTGACGCAGCGACAAATAAAAAGTCACTTTGCAACTCAATTGAAACGTAAGCTGAGGAATAGAAAATGAAATTCAATCTTTTATCTATCGCAACCACTTTCTTTAGTGTATTGGCATCCAATGTTTTACTTGCATCAGGTGCATCAGCCCAGGTTACTGAAGTGTATTCTCCAGGAGCAAGTACAGGTTCAGTCACAGATATTAAGTATTACACCACTCCTTACCTTAATGCTGCACCAGGATCATATTATTATCAAACTTACACTTGTCCTTCTGGTTATGTTGTAGGAGGTGGGTTTCAGACATCTGGTAACTTAGTAGGAAACGATGGACTTACTCTGATAGCTAGTTATCCTAGTACAACTAGACAATGGACATTACGTTATAAAAATACAGATAATGAAAACCGTTTAGTACGGATGTACCTCATTTGTCTAATCTAATCTTTTTTCACTATTTTAGGGATTTCCCGAAAAATAAAATCTCCAAAAAAAGAGTGATAGTAAATAATTGTAACTAAAGTGTTATTTATTACACTCTTAAAAGCAGGTGTGGGGTATTTAGAAGAACAAAATACCCACACCCTGCCTTTTACATACTTCTTGTTAACCCTACTGTTACATCTATCGATTCAGATGCATCTATCAGTTGGTAGAGTTTGTCTTCAAACTTGGTCATACATGCCGACCAGTCAAATTCTAGAATAGATGGACGAGCATGACGAGTTAAATCTGCTTTAAGGTCGGGATTTTCTAGAATTTCAATTACCTTTTGAGCAAAATCTGTGGGGTTATTGGGTTTAGCTAAAAAGCCATTACGACCAGGAAATACTTGTTCAGAAGTCGAGGGGGCAATCACCGCCACTACAGGAGTTCCAGAAGCTAAAGCTTCGTTATTTGTGGTGCAGAAGTTTTCTGTAACAGAGGGGTTAACAAATACATCGGCTCGTGCAAACCAACCCAGTAATTCTGTACCGTGGGACTCACCCCAAATCGTCACACCGGATGCAAATTGTTGGGCGCGCCGCCGAATTTCTTCATCTAAAGGTCCACTACCAACAATGACTAAATGCACGTCAGGAATTTTGGCAGCAATTAACGGGTATGCATCTAGAAGTTGGTCAACATTTTTTTCCGCAGTCACACGTCCGACAAATAAAATAGTCGGTCGATGGTCATCGGGAATCGGGTCATAACAGATATTTTGCGGATGAAATTTATCGCAATCAATACCTTGATAAGGAACGTATTCACTGCGTTGAGATTTCAGACTTGTATATTTAGCAAGCTGTTCTTTAGAAGAAAAGAAATTAGCGTCGTAAGACTCACTAAACTGCTTGATAAAAATTGGCAAAATGGGGCGAAGAAAGCCAAACAAGTAATCTCCCAAGTAATATCGAATATAAGCAACGATATCAGTATGGAAAACAGAGATAATGGGTGTACCTGTGCGCTTACCATATTCAGCTCCCACAGGACGACCATAACCCTGGAGGAAAAGTGAGTAGAAACCTCTCATTGCAGGTGCTTCTTCTACTACCACAACATCAGGCTGAAAATCTAACAGTAATTCTGTATCATCCCAATGCCGATGGTGTAATGGTTCGGGGAGAGACTTGTAAAAAAGCAGAGGTTTTGTGGGATATGCATAGGCAGAAAAGTTGGGATATAACTTTAATTCTGCCAGTCCAGGTACACGGCGATCGCGCACTTCTTGAGGAAATTTGGCGTTAATTTCTGGATGGATGAGAAATACTTCATGTCCTTGCTGTAACAACCAGCGGACTCGTTGATGTACTGCAACTCCTACCCCTGATAAAAACGGAGCATACACTCCTGTCATAATTGCAATGCGAAGTGATTGTTTTTTCATAATTTGAGGAAATCTTTCATGAAAATGCTGGTTGGCAATTTAGGACTTACGCAGCAAATCTTTCATGAAAATCCTGATTTCTGTATCAATTATGAACTGCTGGTGATGGAAAATATACCCAGCTATTCCCAATAATACAGTTGGATTTAGGACTATCTTTGTCAAGGTTTTTCTTAGTGTCTTAGAGAAAAATTAGCTTTTTAACCACTAAGACACAAAGACACCAAGATGAAAAGTCCAAAACTAAGTAAGTTTTTTGGGACTTTACTTATCTTGACAAGGCTAGATTTAGGACTTACGCATTGACCAATGATTTCAACTCTAGATTAGCGAGTGTATGTTTCTCATCTTGATTCCAAAACTTGCAAAACATCAAACTATTTAGCCGCAATTCCCCTTTAAATATTTCTTTAAACCCTTGCTATAATCCAAATACATCTTTATAACTAAACTGTATTTTGATCGAAGCTGAGGTTCTGGCTAATCTGAACTTATTAGCCATCAAATAATATAATTACTGGATATAGTTGTAGAATGCTTAATACTGTAGTTAAGAAAACAGTAGGTTGGGTTAAGCGTAGCGCAACCCAACATGATCAAAACTTGGGCGTTGTCGATTGATGGGATGAGTTGTGTTTCGCGCATACCACTAAGGCGGAACCCGGAAAGTAGGCGCAAAGGCGTGGAAAATCAATCTTGAGTCTTGGTCAAACATCTGTGTTCATCCCGCATTTATACAACGCCAAAACTTGGGATGTAGTTCATAGTTAACGAAGTACTTATTGAGATCAAAGAGAAACTTTGCTATCAACAGGTTGATCCAACAAATCATAAGGATGGTATTCAACCAGTCGGATATTCCAGGGTCCTTGAATGCGATAGATTATGCCGCGCCATTTAACTGTAGAGATCCAAATAGACGATAGCATTGCTAAGCCATATACCCACTGTGTTAGGGGAATTGCTAGCAACATTTTCACTACCGTTGCAACTGACAATTTAGTGACTGGCTGACCTTGGGCAGAAACTACTCGTTGTACTCCTTGTTCTACCATCAGCATTAGTACAAGTAATCCTAGAGTATAAATGCTGTAGGAGGCAAGTAATAGACCAGCCGCTTCCCATTGGGCATCCCCTAACGATATTAGAAACACCAATATAGCCATAGTAGGAAACAGGATGCTAGAAACAGCTTCACTTACTAAAGCTAACCAACGGGGATGATACAACCGAGAATAAAGTACAAGGCGCTTGAGATAGTCTAGTAAGCCCAGTAAATCACATTCTTCACGATTCAACATCACTAGAGAAGGCACAAACTTGATCTGCATCTGATGTTTTTTGAGAACATTGTGCATCATCATATCTTCGCCAAAGGCTTGCCCCCATTTATCTAGTAATTCTGTTTGGTGCAGTACTTCTGTTTTTATTGCTAAAGTCCCGCCCCAAGGAACACCAAATAAATACATCTGCACAATAGTAGAGACATTACCAGCGTACCGTACTAAAGAACCCCAATAATTACCTGTTGGTACATACCAACGATTACCTGTTGTCGCCCCGACTTTGGGGTTAGTTAAAGGACTAACTAATTCACGCAACCAGTTCGGATGGACTACAGTATCGGCATCCACTAAAGCAACTACCTTGTAGGTATCATCCAAGTCTGAAATAGCTTGCACTAAGGCACTACATTTGAGACTGCAATTGTGGCGGATAATTCTCAAATGACTGATTTGGACGTTAGTGACTGCTAGTTTATTGATGGTATCGCTAGCAATTTGCCAAGCAGGATCTTCTTGGCTATCGATGATCAGTTTTAAATCGTATTGTGGGTAATTCTGCTTTAAGAGTGCTTGCAAGCAGTTGGATAGATATGGATCTGCTCCACGTAGGCAAAGAACCACTGCTGTTTTAGGTAACTGCTCATCAGGTAGTGACTTTTTGGGGCGCGATCGCAGATACAATAAAAAAGCTAATGTAATACACGCCTGAATACCCAGCCAACCCAGCAAAGACTTAGACAAAAATATCGCTAACTCTTTCATGAAATCTATAGTCTCCGGCAAATTTGGCTTTGTGTAATACCGATAACCGATATGGGGCATGGGGCATAAGAAAGAGGAATTGGGGCAGGGTGCAGGGTGCAGAGGGGAATGAAGAAGAGGAATTGGGGCAGAAGAGAAGTGCGGTCTTGGGGAGCCAGTCCGTTGGGCGGGTTTCCCGACTTGAAGGAACTGGCGTGTCTCCCCAAGTGGAGCAACTTCGGGGTGCGGGGTGCAGCACTTCGGCTACGCGGCAGTTGAGCGTAGTCGAAACTCAGCAATCGGTGAGTTAAGAAAATGCCTTGAATTTAAAGATGTGTACCTAATCTTTAATCTTTCTCCTTTCCCCCTGCTCCCTGCTGCCTTCCTTCCTCTGCCCCTCTGCCCCAATCACTGAGTGTAGTCGAAGTGCTGCTCCCCTGCTCCCTGCTCCCTGCTCCCTGCTCCCTGCTCCCCTGCTATCTTTTAGGGGTCGAGTGAGTATTTCATGAAAATGTTAACTGTTGTACTTTTAGTCATTGAAAAACTCGACTTGCTAAACTTTGGTGTTCCCGTTGTGATTGATACAGTCGGATTATTGGAAATACCAAAACCTTCTGTAGGAATACCAAAGAAATCTGTGTCAAGTTTCTTATTGCCGTTTTGGTCATCAACTACAGCCACAGCATAATTACCAGATTTCAAGCCATAGAAATCTTTTCTTACAGACGAACCTGTAATTTTAGTGCAGCCACTTTGGACTTCACTAGTATCACTCATCGGAAAGCCTTTTTCACTAGAATATACTCTCAAACAAATCTCACCTTTTTGGTGACGTATACCACCCACTAAAATAGTTAGCTTTGTGGTAGGCTCGGCATGTGCAATGCCAGTACAACTGATACTTAATAAAGTAGTCAATAGAAAACGAGAAAAATGAGCTATTTTCAGCATGATTTATTAGTTATCAACAGGTGATTTTTGTTTTGGCATTGATACTTAATACCAATTTGACAAATATGCGATGCACCTAACTTTTAGTAAAAACTTGACCTCAACTCCTTAGCATTGGCTTTCAAATTTTCAGTAGCCAATGAATCAGGGCAATCTTACAAAAGATTGATCTTAAAAAAACTAGTTTGCCCAGTTTTAAGGACATGTCCTTATTTAACTGATGCTATCTGCCAACGACGTTGCCAAAGTGTTTTAAATACTCTTAGCAAGTCTTTCATTAACAGGTACTCTGTACCTTTCAATTGTATATATAGATTGAGATGACAACGTAATCGCTCATACAAACTTAGTTCAAACAGCCATATTGTGATTGTATATTCCCATAAAACTCTCCAATGTGGTAATAAAATTTTTCCTTCATTTGCTGAGTCAAACCAGATAGAATATGCATAAAAATCAGGAAGTGTTTTTAATGATTCTGTGGGTTTTTTGTTAATAAATGACAGGTAATTATTGGAGATAAACATGCTCATTGATTGTTGTGGATGATATCTGGCAAAAAATAGATATTCAGGAATTTCGTAAAATCGACCAAGTATACCAAGCCTCAACAATAAAATTCCATCAGCAAGAGCATAACTACCCATCGGTGGTATCTTTTTCAAAGCGCTGGCACGGACTACTCCATAAGATTGATAACAAAGATTTTTAGCCAGTAATTCATGAAAACGCTCGTGTGGTTTTGGGGAATCTACCTGAAGTTGGATATCATAGTTTTGAAGAAACTTTCCATGTTCATCAATGAAATATATTTGGGAATAGCACAAGATTATGCCAGGGTCTTGGTCAAGTACTTCAATACATTTGCTAATAAACTCTGGAGCATGTAAATCATCATAAGCAGCCCATTTAAAGTACTCGCCTGAAGATAATTCAAAAACTCGATTAAAGTTACGAGCGCAACCAAGGTTTTTTTCATTACGGTAATAACGTATACGTTTGTCTTGGTTAACGTAGGCTCTACAAATCTCCTCAGTTTTGTCTGTAGAGGCATTATCTGAAATAACTAGCTCAAAATCTTCAAATGTCTGAGCTAACAGTGAATCTATGGCTTCTTTGAGAAATTTTTCACCATTGTATACAGGCAACCCAATACTCAACCGTGGCTGATTGTTACTCATAGGAAGGAAACAACTTTTGGGGAAATTTGTAGACAATTTTATCAATACTTTACTTTTGGATATCAGTTTGTTGCATCCATTCTTTTGTCAGCCTCATTCCTTCTTCCAAATCAATTTTTGGTTTATAATCCAACAGGCTTTGGGCTTTAGCAATCGAATAAGTATAAGGACGAGTCATAAAATCTACAGACTCAGGGAGGATATCGGCTTTTTGGCGAAAAAGTTTTTGTCCTTGATAGCGCAGTCGCAAAAATAACTTCATTTCATCTTTTGGTAAAGACATAGGTGCAGGTAAGTTTTCCATTGCGGCTAAACGCATGAAATACTCTTTCCAAGAGGTGTTTTGTCCATCGGTAATATTAAAAATTTCTCCGTATGTTTCTTTAGCGATCGCGAGAAAAATTCCATCGATTAAATTATCTATATAGACATGATTCATTACTCCTTTGCCTTCATTAGCATAAGCAAATAATTTTTGGCGCATCATCAAAATTGGTTTGACTATCCAAGGCATACTTCCAGGGCCGTAAACATCTCCGGCTCGAATAATAATCACACCAAAATCTGGTGGATTATTTAGAGGTAAAAGTTCTGTTTCGGCTTCAATTTTTGTCTGACAGTAAGGGTTATTATCACTAGCAAGTGGCCCAGATTCGCTAACATCATCAGGATAGTTAAAACCATAAACCATCACACTAGAGAGATGCACAAAAGTTTTGACTCCTGCATTTTTGGCAGCTTTCGCCATATTGACTGCGCCCTTAACATTAACTTCTCGAAAATGCTTCAGTGACCCACCCTCTTGGGTAACTTGCGCTGTATGTAAAACAATGTCTACTCCCTGACAAGCCTTTTGGGCAGTAGTAGGATTGGTGATATCGCCAACAATTACCTCAATACCCAAATGTTGGATTTTTTTGTGGTTGTTAGAACTTTGTAGTCCACGAACCTTCATGCCCTGCGCTATGGCTAACTCGGCTGCACGCAAGCCGATAAATTCATCAATTCCAGTGATTAGGAGGGTTTTATTTTGGAGGTTCATAGAAAATGAAGAATGAAGAGTGAACAATAAAACTTTATTCTTTAGAAAATATCAGCCGGATCTGCGGAACGTAGTTTATTGATAGCAAGTGCGCCAGAAGTCATACACATTAAAACTGCCGACACTAAGACAATTAATGCATTATTAAAAGTCATCATGATGGGTAATTTAGTGGCTTCACTGGCAAAGTCATATAAAATCACAGAAAATAGAAACCCCGGTATATAACTTAGTAATGCCAAGATTAATGCTTGTTGAAAGACCACCTTTAATAAATAGGTATTGGGATATCCAATCGCTTTGAGCGTTGCATAAGCAATAAATTGAGTGGCAATATTGCTGTAAAGAATTTGATAGACAATAACTACACCCACAGCAGAAGCCATCGTCAACATGAGGTTTAGAATAAAACCAATCGGTGTCCTTAAAGACCAATAATTTTTCTCAAAATTAATAAATTGTTGGCGAGTAAAAATTTGCACATCATTAGGTAAACTCGCTTTCAAATTTTTGAGAATGTTTTCTGGATCAACACCTGGTTCTAAGGAGATGACACCTATATCTATCTTCTCTGCGGGACGGGTGTTGGGGTTAATTCTCAGAAACGTTGAATCACTGACAATTAAATTGCCATCTACACCAAAGGAAGGCCCTAAGCTAAATAAGCCACCGACTCGCACTCTGTAACCAATTTGGGCATCAAAGGGAAATATTTCAATTGTTTGCTCGGTATCTCCTTTGTTAAAATTGGCAGCAATTGGGCCAAATTCTGGGCGAGAATCCCGGTCAAAAAGCATGACATCGGGTATTTTGAGTTTGTCTAAATTCTGCTCAACTTCAGGTATATTCATTACAGGTCTGCCCGGATCAAACCCAATCACATAGATTGAATATTTCTCTCCAGAGACAGGATTTTTTAACTTAGCAAATTGCAAATACATGGGGCTAACTGACTCTACGCCATCAAACCCCAAAGCTTGATATAATCGAGTCCGCGAAAAACTTTGACTTGATGTCAAAGATTTATATTGAGAACTGACTAAAAATAATTCACCTCTAAGACTTTGATGCACTGCTGTTGCACTAGAATAAAGAGCATCTTGAAAACCAAGTTGCACAAACATCAAAAGAACAATAAAACCAATCCCAGCTATAGCTACTAAAAAGCGAATTTTTTGCTGGGCTAGTTGTAGCCATGCCAAAGGAATTTTGAAATTCATGGATTAAATTGTTATTTGTTAGTTGTCAGTTGTTAGTTGTCAGTTGTCAGTTGTCAGTTGTTTTTTAGGCGTTGCTGAATTACGCCTACGCTGCAAAAATGCCTAAAGATCTATATGATCAAGAAACATTTATGTAAGAGGTCTATAGCTTCTCACTACTGACTACTGACTACTGACCAATGACTATAGTTGAATGGCAACATCAACCTGCAAATTCGTTAAACGAGCTACCCGTTGACTATCTGCGGAATTATCGATGGATATTTTTACCTCGACTATTCTGCGGTCTGTGTCTGATCTGGGGTTAAGACTAAAGATGTTTTGTTTGTCAACTTGCCAACCAATCTGACGCACGGTTCCATGCAGTTTTCCAGGAAATGCACTGCTAGTAATGATGGCTTTTTGACCTACACGCACTTTCTGTACATCGGTTTGATATACTTCTGCAACCACGTACATTTGAGATATCTTGCCGATTTCAGCGAATCCAGTACTGTCAATTACTTCTCCGGTTCTAGCGTGGATTTTGAGGACTTTGCCATCTATAGGAGACTTAATGTACGTTAATTCCTGGTCGGCTTTTGCTTGTTTAATAGAAGTTACAGCACTCTTAACATCGGCTTGTGCAAGTTCAACATCGACGCTACGCACTTCTTTAACACTGTTAAGTTTGGCTTGAGCTTCTTTGGTTTGGTCTTGGTAGGTGCTTTGAGTCCGGTTGAGAGCTGCTTTGGCTTCTGTTAATTGCTGTTGTGCAGTTTTCAATTGCAAAGCTTTAGTATCTGCTACAGAAGCCGCGATCGCACCTTGCCTGTATAATTGCTGATATCGATTGTTTTCAGTCTGAGCATTTTCTACTTCAGCCTGAAGACGGTTGATTGTAGCTTCTTGAGTAGCAATGTCTCCTTTATATTGAGACTCTAAACTTGCGATCGCAGCTTTTTGAGCATCAATATCTCCCGATTTTGCCCCTGATTTCACCTGTGCTAATTTCGCTTTCGCAATTTGCAGTTTATCTAAAGCTTGTTGTAAGGCAGCTGTAGAACGAGCATAATCTTCTAAATACGCTAATACTTGCCCTTTTTTTACTTGTTCTCCTTCTTGCACCATCAGTCTTTCGACTCGAACACCATTGGTCGAACTGGGAGCAGATAAAGTAGTAACTTCGCCATCAGGTTGCAAACGTCCCAAGGCTGTCACAGCAACTTTAGCAGGAGTAACTGGTATAGGTTTGGCTGGGGGAGTTTCAACTTGAGGACGGAACTTGGTTGGGGGAAAAAGAGACAAATATAAAAGTCCGGTAGCTAAAGTAATAGAAGCTGCCAAAATTATCTGCCACCGACCTAGGGGTTTTGTAAAGAACTGGCGTTCCTTATTTAGTGCCATATTTTCATTCCAATTATGCTATACCAAGGAATAGCCTTGATGGCTAAAGTGCAACTTTGAATTGACGAGTTGAAATAGAACAAGGTAAAAAGTCTGTTTAACAGTTAACAGTTATCAGTTAACTGTTATCAATTTTCAGTCGAAAGACATAGTTGGGTTTAACAGTTATCAGTTACTGTTCACTGGTTTAATTGATTTTGTATGAATTGTTGTGTGCCTTTACGTCTAACGTAAATTAATAATTTGGCGACAAAATTAATGGTGACTTCACTCCAAACTTTCTCAGTTTTACCCTAATTAGACATCGAATCAAGTAGCGTAAAATACGATATCGCTAACTAGAAAGCTCAAATCTCAAGAAGAACGAAGCGTTAATAAAAATGACTGGGAAAAATTTGGATAAACCTGCAATCAAGTATGGCAAAAGACTTTTATTTTGTCAACTAGAATTGGGTATTGGGCAAGTGGGGCATGGGGCATGGAGCTATAGATATTATTATTCTCCTCTGCTCCCCTGCTTTTCCTAGTTCCTAGGCCCTAATTCCTAGCCCCTAATTCCTAGCCCCTAGTTCCTAGCCCCTAGTTCCTAGCCCCTAGTTCCTAGCCCCTAGTTCCTAGCCCCTAGCGAGAAGCGTTACAAGTAGTTTTGATATTATTAAACAATTGCTGTAATCATAGTTGTGTACCATAAGACATTCTCATTGGTTTGTCAGCCAAATTATAATATTGAGCATATATTAGGTGTATCTTAATCGTCTTGTTAGTGTTTTGAGTGACTGCTTTGAAAAATAATAATTATGCCTAGAGTGCCTATAGATAAGATTCAAGTTGGTCTTAACCGCCGTCCAGTTAAGGGCGAAAAAGTTAAAGAGTTAAAAGAGTCAATTAAAACTAATGGTTTATTAAATCCAATTACAGTAGATCAAAAATACAATTTGATTGCCGGGCTACATCGGTTGACTGCCTGTAAGCTGTTAGGGCTTGAGGTGGTAGAGTGTAATGTTGTTAACTATCAAGATTCTGACCAATCTCGTTTAGCGGAGATTGACGAAAATTTAATTCGCAACGAGCTAGAACCGTTGGAGCGTTCGGAACTATGGTTAGAACGAGACCAAATTCTAGATCGTATGGGGCTGAGGGCGAAAGTTGGTGATAATCAGCATACCCTTAAAGGTGGTGAAATGATTTCACCACCTCCCAAGCGAACTTTAGAGTTTGCCAAAGAAGTAGGATACTCTGAGCGCACCTTTCAGCATGGAAAGCAGATTGCTAAAGGCATTCACCCAGAAGTGAAACGAATAATTAAGGGTACTACGATCGCTGACAGTCCTACAGCACTATTAAAGATAGCTAGGGCTGGTAGTAAAGAGCGTACCTTGGCAGAAGCAGCAAAAAAGTCTTTAGAGTTAGCCCAAGCCCAAGGAGACGTTCAAGAAGCCGAGCGACAAACTCAACTAATTGCTGAATTGCAGAATCAGCAAAAAGAGTTACAGACGTTAGCACATAAAAGTGCTTTGGCGCAACGAGAAGCTAAATTAGTTATCAAAAAAAGCCAAACTCAGCCAAGTGAACAAACTGCGATCGCTTTAGTTAAAGTTGACGAAGAATGGATACTCGGTAGACATTTGGTGTATTGTGGCGATACTGCAAGTCAACAATTTCGTAACTTACTACCTTCAAATGCAGCGCTGGCTATCGCTACTCTTTCTCATAACTGGGAGCATAATTACTTAATAGATGAAGCGCGGATTGTGGCTGTGCTGCGTTCTGAGGGTAACATTTATGAATTTTACAGACGTAGTCAGATGCCCTTTCAATATGAATTAATTTTGGGTAATCTTTACGTAGGCATTTTTTCTCACCAATCAATAGCTAAACCACAGACACCAATTAATATTGAAGGAGTGGAGGGTATTGTCAATTACTTGATCAATTTATACACCAGTCAAAATAATTTCGTTATTGCTCCATTTATGGGACACGGCGAAATTCTCGTTGCTTGCGAAAGGATGGGACGTATCTGTTTTATGGGAGATACTCATCCCGAATTGGTGAGTCGTGGTATTTTACGGTGGCAAAAATGGACTGGAAAGCAAGCACAGAAGATTCATTAGGTCATGGATATTGTTATTTATTATTTTCTCCTTACTTTGCTTACTTATATTTGCAAATATGAGTATTTATCTTTAATTTATGACTCATAAAATTACTTGCAAATCTGTAACTTGCTTGTCAAATATGTAATTTTCATTTCTTTAGCTCATACCTTTCTTCCTTTGCGCCTTTGCGCCTTTGCGTGTTAGCGAAGCGGGGCGTAGCCCGATAAAAAAGATGTTGTTTATAACGCACTATTTTACAAATTAAGATTTGCTTTATAAATAACTACTTGTTTCTTGTGAGCATTTTATATTTAAAATTCATCAAATAGGATTGTTTAATTATGATGTTCTGCTGAGAAACCACTACTGATAGTTAATAACTCTAATATGTGTATTTATTTAATTGCTATGTTCTTAACAATATATTTGTCATGCTTGATAAATCAAAGAATAATTGACTTCACAGTCCTAGTTAAATATCGAGTTGATTACTGGTTTAGAGTCATGAATTATACTTGTACTTGATATTTTATTAACGCTTTTCATTAGCAAGTAGTCAGTTTTTTTCTAAAATTACTTTAAATAAATGATTTAGTTTCTATGAAGTATGCTAATCTTTTTATTAATTCAAACGTTTTAAAGCGGCAAGGAAAATTAGTTATTTGATTGAGCATAAAAACGCAAAAACTAACCAAAACCGCCTTGACATCACCTTACAAATGATTGAGTATTTGTTCACAAACATGAACTAATTACAAGTAAAAATGATGTCTTTTCTGTAACGAACTTGTCAACTCTTCTTGGTCAAATTCCATAAAATACATTATCCTGGACGTTGAAACTAGCTATGGCATTTATCAAGATACAGAACGTTGTCATTAACACCAGCTACGTTGCTGCGGTTCGGCTAGATAATCAAACTAGTTTGGGAGAAAAAAGCGTTTCTGTCTTAATAGCTACT
Organism: Halotia branconii CENA392; assembly: GCF_029953635.1. NCBI lineage: Bacteria > Bacillati > Cyanobacteriota > Cyanophyceae > Nostocales > Nodulariaceae > Halotia > Halotia branconii. The sequence continues at coordinate 1,761,808 of NZ_CP124543.1, forward strand.
CCTAAGTTTCCATTGTTCCAGCAGGATACAATTACTCCAGAAGTTTATCATTACGAATGGACTGAATTTACTGGTCAAGCAGCTAACGCGCTCCAAGACTATTTTACCAGTTTTAACAACGTCATCGACTTGCTGCCACAATATGAAAAAGCAGGGGAGCAGCACTTCGGCTACGCTCAGTGACCAGGGGCAGGGAGCAGGAGATTTTTCACCCATAAGCAATGAGGTTTGTACCTTCTTCTTCCTAGCTTGTGGCAACGCTGACACGAATGCTTTCTGCTTTTTTTATTATCAAGAGTCGAGCGCTGTTTGAAGGATCAAGGATGAAGTGTGAAGTATTAATTTTTATCCTTCTGCTTTGATTATTACTCTGGGATTGTATCTATTTGTTATCGTCTTTTTTGATCCTTTAGCATTAAGCCTTACCTGTGGCGCGCCCGCACCGAAGCGATCGCAGATAAGATAACTAGCTGCTTACAACAAGAGATAGTTCATTTTTAGTAAGCAACAGCAATAACTGTAGCTTCACTATCCACAGTACTCAAGAATAGTCTATGTCCTATGTCTGCTTATTCAATTGATACTGCTTTGGCGGAATTAGAAGCTCAGATCAACAGTTGTGAAAAAGATTTGATTAGGTTTATCGAGGGAAAAAAAATGAAGGTGGAAAAACCAGTGTCAGTCAACAAAATTAACAAACAACTACAACAAAATCCTATAGCGATTGTGGGTATGGCTTCGCTGTTTCCCCAAGCAAGAAACTTACGGGAATACTGGCAAAATATTGTTAACAAACTCGATTGTATTACCGATGTACCTGACACACATTGGAGCGTAGCAGATTACTACGATCCAAATCCCAGAACACCAGAAGATAAAACCTATTGTAAAAGAGGCGGGTTCATTCCAGAGGTGGACTTTAACCCAATGGAGTTTGGTATTCCTCCCAGCATTTTAGAAGTTACAGATGTATCGCAACTATTAAGTTTAGTAGTAGCGAAAGAAGCAATGGAAGATGCTGGCTATGGTGAATCGCGTGAATTTAGCCGCGAGACTACAGGGGTAGTTTTAGGCGTGGCTATGGCCAAGCAATTGGGAATGCCACTTTCAGCTCGTTTAGAATATCCGATTTGGGAAAAAGTCCTCAAAAGCAGTGGCTTATCCGCAGAGGATACCCAAAAAATTATTGAGAAAATCAAAAGCGCCTACGTCAAGTGGGATGAAAACGCTTTTCCGGGGATGTTGGCTAACGTCGTAGCTGGTAGAATTGCCAACCGCTTAAATTTTGGCGGGATGAACTGTGTAGTTGATGCTGCTTGTGCGAGTTCCTTCGGCGCTTTAAAAATGGCGATTAGCGAATTGATAGAACATCGCTCCGATATGATGCTAACTGGTGGTGTAGATACTGACAATACCATCATGGCTTATATCTCTTTCAGTAAAACCCCAGCAGTTTCTCCTAGCGAAAGCGTCAAACCCTTCGATGCTAAGTCTGATGGGATGATGCTAGGTGAAGGTATCGGCATGATTGTGTTGAAGCGTCTAGAAGATGCAGAACGCGACCAAGATAAAATCTACGCCGTCATCAAAGGTATCGGTATTTCTAGCGATGGACGCTACAAGAGCATTTATGCTCCCCGCAAAGAAGGTCAAGTCAAAGCCTTAGAACGTGCTTATGATGATGCCGGTTTTTCTCCCGCCACCGTTGGTTTAATGGAAGCACACGGTACAGGTACGATGGCTGGCGACCCCACCGAATTTGGATCTTTAAAAGATTTCTTTGGTGAACACGACCCCAAAAAACAACACATCGCTTTGGGTAGCGTCAAATCGCAAATTGGCCATACAAAAGCGGCTGCGGGTGCAGCAAGTCTGATTAAAACCGCTTTGGCACTGCATCACAAAATCTTACCAGCCACAATTAATATTACCGAGCCAAACCCCAAACTTAATATTAAAAACTCGGCATTTTATTTGAATACCGAAACCAGACCTTGGATTAAGGCAGAAGGCGATACACCAAGACGTGCTGGTGTAAGTTCTTTTGGCTTCGGCGGTACTAACTATCACGTCATTTTAGAAGAACACGAAACCGAACAAAACCGTCCTTACCGCTTACATAACAGCCTCCGCGAGGTGCTGTTATTTGCTCCTAATGCTGCCCAGCTATTGAGCAAATGCGAAGAAAGTTTAGGTAAGTTGCAATCAGAAAATGGAGATAGGCATTACGCAGAATTAATCCAAGAGTGCCAATCAATAGAAATTCCCTTAGTAGCAGCCAGAGTAGGATTTGTCGCCGAAAGTCTGCAAGAAGCCTGTAAACTGATGCAAGTTAGTATTGACTGGCTCAAACAAAAAGGTGTAGCAGTATCTTGGGAGCATCCCCAAGGAATTTATTATCGCTCCTCTGGTATAGAATTGGGCGGTAAAGTTGTAGCTTTATTCTCTGGGCAAGGTTCGCAATACTTGGAGATGGGGCGGGAATTGGTGATGAACTTTCCCCTGATGCGCCGCCTACATGGCTACATGGATAGCTTGTTAATCAAAGATAACTTACGGCCACTCTCAGAAATTGTTTTTCCCAATCCTGTGTTTGATGAGGCAGAAAAAAATGCCCAAATTGCTGCTCTGCAACGCACCGAATATGCTCAACCTGCCATTGGCATATTGAGCGCCGGACTTTATTCGATATTGCAACAAGCTGGATTCAAATCAGACTTTGTCGCTGGACACAGCTTTGGTGAACTTACAGCATTATGGGCTGCGGGTGTTTTGAATGACCAAGATTATTTATTCTTGGTAAAAGCCAGAGGTCAAGCAATGGCAGCCCCAAAAGACCCCGACCACGATGCGGGTAGTATGTTGGCTGTCAAAGAAGATATCAGCAAAATAGAAGCAGTCCTGCGGCATTATCCCCAAGTTAAAATCGCTAACTTCAATTCTCCCGTGCAGTTCGTCTTGGCAGGGCCAACCGCAGAAATTGCCAAAGTTCGTCAAACTCTGCACGATCAAGGATGCGCGGCTGTATTATTACCCGTCTCCGCCGCTTTCCACACACCGCTGATTGCCTTTGCTCAGAAATCCTTTGCGATCGCAACTAAATCAGTTAAGTTTAATAATCCTCAAATTCCAGTTTTCAGCAACGTTACTGGTAAGCCGTATCCCCAAGAACCCCAAGGGATGCAAAAAATCCTCGAAACTCACCTATCTAACTCGGTGTTGTTTAAACAGGAAATTGAAAACATTTATGCGGCTGGCGGTACTTGCTTCGTCGAATTTGGCCCCCGGAAAATTCTTACCAACTTAGTCAAAGATATCCTGAGCGATCGCCCCCATATTACCGTAGCCTTGAACCCCAGCCCCCAAAAGAACAGCGATCGCTCCCTCAAAGAAGCAGTGGTGCAGTTGCGTGTATTGGGTTTAGATTTGAAAAATCTCGATCCTTATCAAGCTCAACCCGCACTTCCTCCAACCGAGAAAAAGAAAGCGTTGAATGTACGCTTAAACGGCATCAACTATCGCTCCGAAAAAAGCAAAAATGCCTTTGCGGAAGCTTTGCAAAACGGGCATCAAGTTAGTTTACCTGCGGCGAATGTTCCAGCACCATCTAACCCTGAATTTTCTGAAACTGCTGCTCCTACTCAGTCGAGCAAAGAAAGTAATGGTTATAGGCGTGCTACTCCTACACCCATAGTTACCGAACTTTCTGCTAACGCCACCAACTCCTCCGCACCTAGTATTACCACTCTACAAAAGCCTGATATGAATCCTGCGACCCTTTCCCATCAACTAGCCCAGGAGTCAAAGATGCAAACAACACCAGAAAAACCTGTAAATTACCAGCGGATGCTAGAAAGTCTAGAATATCTGCTGACACAGTTTCAGCAAAACCAAGCTGATAATTTACAAGTTCACGGGACTTACCTCAACCATCAGATGGAATACACTAAAACGTTTTTCCAACTGATGCAGCAGCAGCATTCTTTGTTAGCTAACGCTAAATCTTCGGTAGAAACAACGGCGCAACTGAAGCTAGTTGTGAAGGAAAGTGTAGAACGTAGCATGATGCAGTTTCACGCCCAACAAGGTGAAACCCTACGTATTCATGAAAAATATCTTTTGGAACAAGTAGAATACGCCAAAAACTTCTTCCAACTAATTCAACAAGAATATGCTCAGATCCTCTTTGGTGAAGTAACTACTCAACCAGCCGAGACAACAAGCAATCGCCAACAGTTCGTAAATTTCACTGATACACCAGTCACCAACAATGGTTCAAAGGTAGCTGACGAACCTGTAAGTTGGGAAATTCAACCCCAGCCTGTAACTCCCACCCCCGCAACTTGGGAAATTCAGCCAGAGCCTGTAATTGCCGCACCTCCTGTACCAGTTGTAGAAACTCAACCAGAGCCTGTAGTTGCAGCACCAGTTATAGAAACTCAGCCTGAACCTATTGTTTCCTCAGTTCCAGAGACAGTCGCATCCGCACCTGTATCTACGGTTGATATCACTAACTTAAGTGCAAATTTATTAGCCATCACCAGCGATAAAACTGGCTACCCAGTAGAGATGCTGGAAGTAGACATGGACATGGAAGCAGACTTAGGAATTGACTCAATTAAACGAGTGGAAATCCTGGGAGCGCTACAGGAAATGTATCCTGATTTACCTCAGCCCAACCTAGAAGAATTGTCTGAAAAGCGCACCATCGGTCAAGTTGTCGAATATCTGCAATCCACTATTAGTAACAGCGGCTCTGTAAAAGTAGCAGTTTCTCCAACACCTGAAGTAGTTGAAGCATCTATCCCATCTTTAATTTCTACCCCCCCTACGGAAACACTGCCTCAATCTCCAGTCATCATAGAACCAGAAACCATAGATACTAGTGAGTATGCAGACTTAGGTCAAACTCTTTTAGCCATCACCAGTGATAAGACAGGCTACCCAGTAGAAATGCTGGAACTGGAAATGGATATGGAAGCAGACTTAGGAATTGATTCCATCAAGCGGGTGGAAATCTTAGGGGCAATGCAAGAAATGTACCCCAACTTACCCCAACCTAACATCGAAGAACTAGGAGAACTCCGCACCATCGGTCAAATTGTTGATTATCTCCAGAAGTTAGCTGGAGGCGAAAAAAAAAACTCTCAGCCTAAGCTTGACTACCAGCCAGTCCAGATAATCGATAACGTTAGCCGTCGTCCAGCCAAACTGAAATTTCTACCTCCACCAGATAGCTTAGATTTCACGTTACCAGAGGGACACATCGGTTTAATCACTGATGATGGTTCCCTCACCACCTCTAAAGTAGCTCAATCTTTAATTGATCGCGGCTGGAAGGTAGTAGTTTTAAGTTTCCCCCAATCCCTTGTGCCTCAGCAATCGCCATTACCCGCCGGAGTAGAACGCGTAGTATTAGCCGATATGAGTGAAGAACTACTACAACACAAATTAGGTGCGATCGCTACTAATATTGGCACGATTGGCGCATTCATCCATATCCATCCTGTATTTGCAACGAGTCACACCAAAGGAATTTCTTATCTAGAACCAGAAAAAGCGATCGTTAAACACGTCTTCTTCATGGCCAAGCATTTGAAAAAATCCCTCAATGAAGCAGTCCGTTACCAACGTAGTTGTTTCTTAAGTGTGACTCGTTTGGATGGAGCCTTTGGATTAGAGCATAACAGTAACTTCGGGGCGATCGCGGGTGGTTTATTTGGATTAGTCAAGACCCTGAGATGGGAATGGCCAAAAGTCTTTTCTCGCGCGATCGACTTGAGTCCTACCTTAGATACTCAACAGTCAGCACAGCATATCATCGCCGAGCTACACGACCCGAATCTGTATATTTCCGAAGTTGCTTACGGTTCACAAGGACGCGTTACCTTAACTGCTTCCTTCGATAAATAAACGGGACTCACGCAAAAACTCTATGAAACTTTTCTTCCTTTGTGTTCTTTGCGTCCTTGGCGGTTCGTTTCCATTCAAATCTGAGTACGTAACAGAAGAACGAAATAGTCCTGAGAAATAAAAGTCTCTGCGTCTCGCAGAGAATTTAAGAGAGTTTTAGAGAGTTATTGCGTAAGTCTTAAAAAGGGAACTCCTGCATCTAAACATCCTACTCTGCACCTTCACTACAAAAGAGTATGCAACCAAATTTACCGGAGTTCCCTCCTTTACCAGATCTTCCTACTGCACCTAAACCTAAGCCTAAACCTGCCACTGTACCGGAACTTCCTCCACTACCGGAACTTCCCCCTTTACCCGATCTTTCACCATCAAATTAATATGACTATACCAACCCAGGTTCGTCCTTCATCGGTTTTTCTTGTCAGCGGTGGTGCAAAAGGAATTACTGCTCAATGCACCATCGAAATGGCACAGCATCAACCTTGCAAATTTATTCTGCTCGGACGTTCTGAAGTCTTGGACAATGAGCCGGATTTTGTTCAAGATTGTTTGGAAGAATCGGCGTTAAAAAAACGCATCATGGAGAATCTACTCGCTCAAGGTGAAAAGCCTACACCGATGAGTGTACAGAAAATATACAATAAGATTGCTTCCAGCCGAGAAATTAAAAAAACCCTAGCTGCTATTCAACAAACAGGCGCTCAGGCAGAATATATTAGTGTTGATGTCACAAATGTCGCCGACTTACAAACAAAATTAGCCGCAGCAGTTGAACGTACAGGAGCGATTACAGGCATTATCCACGGTGCGGGAAATTTAGCCGATAAATTGATTGAAAAGAAAACCGACCAAGATTTTGAAAAAGTTTATACAGCCAAAGTTCAGGGACTAGAAAATCTACTTAGTTGCGTCAACCCCAGTCAATTACAACAGCTAGTACTGTTTTCTTCCGTCAGTGGCTTCTACGGTAACATGGGGCAATCCGATTATGCGATCGCTAACGAAATTCTCAACAAATCAGCCCATTTAATCAAACAAAACTATCCTCAGTGTCACGTCGTAGCGATTAATTGGGGAGGCTGGGATAGTGGAATGGTGACACCAGAACTCAAAAAAGCCTTTGCGGAACGAGGAATTGAGATTATTCCTGTAGAAGTTGGCACAAAAATGTTAGTCAACGAACTGCATCCCGCCTTTCATGAAGCGACACAAGTAGTTATCGGTAGTCCCAGCATTCGACCACCAGCACCCCTAGATCCAGAACTAAAAAGCTACCGTATCCGTCGGCGGATGACAGTAGAAGCTAATCCCTTTTTACATGATCATGCGATCGCTGGTACTCCAGTCTTACCCGCAACCTGTGCCATGACCTGGATGATTAACGCTTGTGAAGAACTTTATCCAGGTTATCGATATTTACGTTGTAAAGATTTCAAAGTTTTGAAGGGAATTACTTTCGGCGAAAACTCTCCCAGTGAACACATTCTCGAACTACAAGAAGTTGCCAAAACTGATGCTGAATTTGTAGAATTTCAAACTACTATCCTCAGTAAAAATGCCACCGGAAAAACTCATTTTCATTACAAATCGCTGATTAAACTGGTGCGACAAATGCCAGATGCTCCCATTTATGAATCTGCAAATTTCACTGAAGATCACACCATTACCACTACTGGTAAAGATTTTTATCAAAATGGAGATTCGTCCTTATTTCATGGGCCAGCATTTCAACAAATCACCAGAGTTTTAAATATTAGTCCCCAAAAAATTACTATCGAATGTTGTTGGCCAGAAATCACAGCCCAACAACAAGGACAATTTCCTGTCCAATGGCACAATCCTTACACAACTGACTTGAGTACACAATCCTTATGGATTTGGTTAAATCACTATCATCAAGAAGTTTGTTTACCAGGACAGTTAACACATTCCGAACAGTATAGAGCCGTACCCTGTAACGCACCTTTTTATGTTTCTTGCGAAATTGAAGGCAAAACAGCCACTAGCGCCACAGCTAATTTTATCCTCCACGATCGCCAAGGAAAAATATATTCACGCATCTTAGGAGCAAAAGCAGTCATTGCACCAATGAACTTACACAAACCGAAGTAAATACTACTATAGCAATTCTATAAAAAGGGGCTAGATTTTTGTCAGTGGTCAGTGGTCAGTGGTCAGTTGTTAGTAGTTAAAGATGTTAGGACTTACGCAAGATCTCTCTAAAACCCTCTTAACTTTGTGTTCTACCCTGCGGGAAGCCGCTGACGCGTCTATGCGTCCTTGGCGATAGCCTACGGCAAGCCCTTCGGTCTACGTTTTTCCATTTCTTTGCGTAAGTTCTAGATGTTTTAAGACCACCCACTCTTAGGTTGGAGTATTAAACCAAATGACAACTAACAACTGACCCGCATAGCGTAGATAAATCTCAGTAGCAGAGCCGCTACTAATAAACTTCGTTGAGACATAGAAGACACAACGAAAAAATCAAAGTGTCAAAAATTCACCAACTCTTTAGGATTGCTATACTAAACTAGTATTATATCTCCTCCTTCTTCTCTTTTTCTGCGCCTTTGCGCCTCTGCGTGAGACAATCATCCTATCACCTTCGGGGAATAGCGTAATCCTTTCAAGTTTGGAAATATTTAGGGAGCGTAAATCCTACTGGCTTTCCTAAAAATTCTCCTATCGCCTAATACCCAACAAGGATATTAATAGTGGAAAAAATAGCCATCATCGGATTATCATGCCTCTTTCCTGACGCTAACAATCCTGAGCAATTTTGGCAGAATATTAGCCAAGGGAAAGACTCAACATCATCTGTAACAGTTGACGAAATGGGTGTAAACCCGACAATATTTTACGATTCAGTCAAAGGTCAACCGGAAAAATTCTACTTTCGTAAGGGAGGATTTATTCGCGACTTTAAATTTAATCCTAGCGAATATAATCTTCCAGAAAAACTACTAGAAGGATTAGATAACAGCTTTAAATGGTCACTATATGCTGCCAAACAAGCAATTATCGATAGTGGTTATCAAGATAACAGTAATATTCTCTCCAAATGCGGCGTAATTTTAGGAGCATTATCTTTACCTACCAAATTTTCCAATCAATTAGTTTCGCCCATTTATCAGCAAACAATGAATGGTGCGATCGCCGAACTTTTACAAGATCAAGATTTTCATTTAGCTGGCTTACCAACAACAGCTAAACCAGCCTTACACAATGCGAATATATGTGGTTTTCCAGCCGCCCTCATTGCTCAAGCTTTCTCATTATCTAGTACTCATTTTTGTATAGATGCAGCTTGTTCCTCGTCATTTTATGCAATTAAAATGGCATCTCATTACCTCAATTCCGGCAAAGCGGATTTGATGTTAGCTGGAGCCATCAGTTGTACAGATCCTCTATTTCTACGGATGTTATTTTCTGGTATTCAAGGATATCCAGACAACGGTATTAGCAGTCCTTTAGATAGAAAATCACGAGGATTAGTGACAGCCGAAGGCATTGGCATGGTTGTATTAAAAAGATACAGTGATGCCGTCAGAGATGGCGATCGCATCTTAGCCACCGTTTGCGGTAACGGACTTTCCAACGATGGCAAAGGTAAACACTTACTTAGCCCTAATTCTAAAGGGCAAACCTTAGCCTTTAAAAGAGCCTACACCGAAGCTCAACTTTCTCCTCAAACTATCGATTATATGGAGTGTCACGCTACCGGCACTTTGCTAGGAGATACCACCGAATTAAACTCCATAAAAACCTTTTTTGGTCAACACCAAGCAGCCCCTTTAATGGGTTCAGCCAAAGCAAACGTCGGACACTTACTAGTTGCCGCCGGCATGGTCAGCTTAACTAAAGCCATACTCAGCATGTCTCATGACACAATTCCACCAACCATCAACGTCACAGAACCCTTAGAAGACGAGAATAACGTTATTTCTCCCGAAAAAATAGTCACCACTCCCACCCCCTGGCCTAATAATTCCGTTAAAAAATATGCCGCCTTAAGCGCCTTCGGCTTCGGTGGAACCAACTCCCACCTGATTATAGAACAAACCAAAAACGAAGGATGAAATAAATTCTTCTTTGCGCCTTTGCGCCTACCGCAAGCGGAACGCCTAGCGGCGAATGCGTGAGATAAATCCATCCCTCCCACCTTGTTCATAATGTTAAAACCCCAAAATAACACCACCGATAAAATCGCCATCGTCGGCATGGATGCCTTTTTTGGCGAATGCAAAGACCTAGATACCCTTGAACGCAGTATTTACGAAGGCAAACAGCACTTCATCCCCCTACCTGCTCAAAGATGGTACGGCATAGAAGAACAAAAAGACTTACTCCAAGAATACGGATTAGCAGACGGCAAAGCCCCAATTGGAGCTTACATCCAAGAATTTGATATTGATACCTTAGCTTACAAAATCCCACCCAACGAAGTAGAAAAACTCAACCCCCAACAACTACTACTACTGAAAGTAGCCGATCGCGCCCTCAAAGATGCCAACATACCAGAAGGGGGTAACGTCGCTGTCATTATCGCTGCGGAGACAGAACTATCTGTACATCAGCTACAACAACGATGGAACTTATCTTGGCAAGTTAAAGACGGCTTAAATGCTGCGGAAATTACTTTACCTCCAGAGCAAATTGCCCAACTAGAAACCATCGTCAAAGATAGTATTCATCATCAAGTAGACATTGGTGAATATCTCAGTTACATCGCCAACATCATGGCCAGCCGGATTTCCTCTTTATGGAATTTTAGCGGGCCAGCATTTACCATCACGGCGGTAGAAACCTCAGCCTTCAAAGCCTTAGAAGTAGCGCAAATGCTTTTAAATACTGGCGAAGCAGATGCAGCCGTTGTTGGTGCTGTCGATTTGGTTGGTGGAGTAGAAAGCGTTTTACTACGAAACCAATGGTCAAAAATTAACACTGGTGCTAACACCTTGAGTTATGACCAAAAAGCCAACGGTTGGACAGTAGGAGAAGGGGCTGGTGCAGTCGTTCTCAAGCGTCATGATATCGCTAAAGCCAACGGCGATCGCATCTATGCAGTTGTTGATGCTGTAAGCTTTGGGTCAGTTTCTACTACTCCTGAAGTTTGTAATCAAGCTTTCCAAACAGCCGGGATTCAACCTGCCGAAGTTAAGTATGTAGAGGTTTGCGGTAGTGGTGTTCCCCAAGAAGACGCAGCCGAAATCACCGGATTGGTACAAGCTTACCCATCTGTAGGTAATGGTCTGCACTGTGCAATTGGCAGTGTCAAGGCCAATATCGGTCATACTCACGTAGCCTCTGGTATTGCCAGTCTGATCAAAACAGCTTTGTGTCTATATCACAAATACATTCCCGCTACCCCTAACTGGTCTGGTGTCAAAACCCCAGAAGTATGGCAGGGTAGTCCTTTCTATGTCGCTACCGAGTCTAGACCTTGGTTTTTGGCTAAAGACTCCACAAAGAGAGTCGCAGCAGTCAATGGTATGGGGTGTGATGGCACTCATGCTCATGTGATCTTGTCGGAAGAATCTGATCAAAAAGAGTACAGCAGTAAGTATCTAGAGCAAATGCCTTTTTATCTGCTGCCGATAGCAGGTGATGGACGCTCAAGTTTATTAGAGGCTCTAAATAGTCTCCAAGAAAGCATCGAAAACAGTTCTAACTTGTCCACTACTGCAAGTCAGATTTTCGCTAACTTTCAGCGTGAGTCTAAATACACTCTAGCGATCGCCGGACGTAACCAAAAAGAATTACTCAAAGAAATTGAATCTGCTCGTAAAGGTGTCAATAGTGCTTTTGAACGAGGTACAGATTGGCAAACACCTGTTGGTAGTTACTTTACAGCTAACCCACTAGGTAAAAAAGGGGCGATCGCTTACGTTTATCCAGCTGCGGTCAATTCTTACATTGGTATCGGTCGTAATTTCTTTCACTTATTTCCCAGAGTCCATGACGACTCAATGGTGAGAAGTATCTACAAACGTGCGGCTGATGTTGAGAGACTAGTTTTCCCCAGAAGCTTAAATAAGTTATCCATGAGACAACTAGAAACTCTCGAAAAGCGGTTGCTAGATGATTCTCTGGCCATGTTTGAAGCGGAAATGTTTTTTACCAGAATCATCACTACGATTATTCGGGATGATTTTCAAGTCAAACCCAAATATGTGTTTGGCTATAGCTTAGGTGAAACCAGCATGATGGTTGCTCAAGGAGTTTGGAGCAATTTTTATCAAGGTAGTAATAGCTTTAACTCGTCGGCTTTGTTTGGCGATCGCCTATCAGGGCCAAAAAATGCCGTGCGTGAATATTGGAACTTACCAAAAACATCTACAGCTTCCGAACAAAACCTCTGGGCTAACTATGTACTCATGGCTAGTCCATCCCAAGTGGTTGCCTGTCTTCAAAACGAGCAGCAAGTGTATTTAACTCAGATTAATACACCAGAAGAAGTATTAATTGCTGGGGAACCGACAGCTTGTCAGCGAGTGATTAAAGCTTTAGGTTGCAATGCCTTTCCGGCTCCTTTTGATCATGTCATTCATTGCGAAGCCATGCGATCGGAGTACGAAGAATTGGTAAAACTCAACACTTTACCATCACAAACAATTCCCGGTGTTGTATTTTATTCTGCTGCTGAGTATCAACCTATTACCCTTGATGATGGCACTGTGGCTCGGAGTATTGCTACAGGTTTGTCTCAACAACTTGATTTTCCCCGCTTAGTTAATCGTGTCTACGATGATGGGGCAAGAATATTTATTGAAGCTGGTGCTGGTAGTGTTTGTTCTCGATGGATTGATAAAATTCTGGAAAATAAAGAACACCTGACAGTATCACTTAATCGTAGAGGTATGGATGATCATACTTCTATTATTAAAGCCTTGGCAAAACTTGTAAGTCATCAAGTTGCCGTGGATTTATCGCCAATTTATAGTCCCGTCTTGGCAACTACCAATCAAAATAAAGCAACCCTCAGAACTGTAACATTGGGCGGTAATTCAATTACAGCGGCGATTTTAAGTGAAGAAAACCGTAAACTTTTCCAAAATCTAGCTGAAAAATTACGGCGCGATCGCTCCCAAAGACTGCATCAAAACATACCGTTTTCCCAACAAGTTGCTAGTAGTGACAGTCATCTTCATAACATTTCATCATCTCCAAATCAGCCAGCAGAAGTCCCAATGAAAAATATCATTGAACACGGTTTTCAATTTTCAGAACAATTACAATCTTCTGAGTTAACTACCACTCAACAAAAAACTTCATCTTCACCTGCTACAAATCACGAATTTGGTCACACAATCAGCATGTTTGATGTCAATCAATCTCAGTATCAAAAGCTGACTACTAACAATTCTCGGATAACCAAATCCCATAATGCTTTTTTACAAGCTAGACAAGATTTTAGTAAACAAATGAGCGAAATCATTCAACTACAGTTAGCGTGCGCTGAAAACTTATTGAATGAAGAACCCTAAAAATTTCAGCGTGAAGGACGAAGACTAAAAAAACTTCATCCTTCAGCTTTCATCCTTTCTAGGACTTACGCAATAACTCTCTAAAACCCTCTTAACTTTGCGTACTCTGTCTTTAAAAGTTTGTCACGGAGGGAAACCAACGCCACTTGCTACAAGTCGGGGAACCCGCCCAAAGCAGTGGCTCCTCCTTACAACTTTTCGCTGTGTCCTTTGCGGTAGCCTGCGGCAAGCCCTTCGGTCTACGTTTTTCCGTAGTCCTGTTTTATAGCTGGCGTAGGTTGGGTTGAGGAACAAAACCCAACATCCTCAAGACTTTGTTGGGTTTCGCTATCGCTCCACCCAACCTACTTTAAACTGCTTCACCGCTTGAGCGTCTACATTTTTCCATAATCCATTGCTTTTAATCCGAGGGATAGCTACTGTGACCACTGTAGATACACTACAAAACAAACACGATCATGGTCTTGATTTTTCCGCCTATGCCTACAATCAAAACTTGGGCTGGAAAGGATCTTTAGATGATGTATCTTTTGAACAAACAACCATTAAAGATAAATTACTAGCCTTAGAAAAACCTTGTTACATCGTCAAAGTTGCCGGAAAAATTGGTGTAACGAACGAAGGCTATTTATACCCTAATGAAAATAATACAACAGCACAAGTAGAACTAATAACTTCCACTGCCCCAATTAATATTCAACAGTTAGGAGATGCAAACTTTCTCTCCTTTCATGGTGTCAAATATGCTTATATGACTGGGGCAATGGCTGGCGGTATTGCTTCCGAAGAAATGGTGATTGCTTTAGGCAAAGAAAAGATTTTAAGTTCTTTTGGGGCTGGCGGTTTATCTCCAGAACGTATAGAAGCCGCAATTAATCGCATTCAATTAGCTTTACCTCATGGCCCTTATGCTTTTAATTTAATTCACAGTCCTAATGATATGGCGATTGAACGCCGGGCTGTGGATTTATACTTAAAATATCAAATCAGAACTGTAGAAGCTTCAGCATTTTTAGACTTAACGGCCAACATTGTTTATTATCGTGTTGCTGGCTTAAGTTTAAATGATGCCAATCAAATTGAAATCAAAAACAAAGTCATTGCTAAAGTTTCTCGTCGAGAAGTAGCAACTAAATTTCTGCAACCAGCACCAGAGAAATTCCTCAAAGAGCTTGTAGAACAAGGACTAATTACTCAGTTGCAAGCAAAGCTAGCGGCTAAAGTACCAATGGCTGACGATATTACTATTGAGGCTGATTCTGGTGGACATACAGATAATCGTCCTTTAGTTTGTTTGCTGCCTTCTATTATTGCTTTGCGCGATGAAGTTCAAGCACAATATAATTATGAACAACCCATTAGAATAGGCGTAGCAGGGGGAATCGCTACACCACAATCAGCCTTAGCAGCTTTTATGATGGGTGCTGCTTATGTGATGACTGGCTCAATTAATCAATCTTGTGTTGAATCTGGAGCTTGTAAACATACAAAGCAACTTTTAGCCCAAGCAGAAATGGCTGATGTCATCATGGCTCCAGCCGCAGATATGTTTGAAATGGGGGTAAAACTTCAAGTCCTCAAACGAGGTACTTTGTTTCCCATGCGGGCGCAAAAACTGTATGAAATATACAGAACCTACGACTCAATTGACAGCATTCCTCTCCCAGAAAAAGAAAAAATAGAAAAACAAATTTTCCGTAAGACAATTGCTGAAGTTTGGGAAGGAACAGCAACTTATCTATCACAGAAAAATCCTGAAAAATTAGGTAAGGCTGTCAACAATCCTAAATTAAAAATGGCATTGATTTTCCGTTGGTATTTAGGATTATCTTCTCGTTGGTCTAGTTCTGGAGAAAAAGGTCGAGAAGTCGATTATCAAATTTGGTGCGGCCCAGCAATGGGCAGCTTTAATGATTGGGTGCGTGGTTCTTATTTATCAGAACCAAACAATCGTCGAGTTGTTGATGTTGCTCATCACATCATGACTGGAGCAGCATTTTTATATCGGATTCAAAGTTTGAAAATTCAAGGAATGCAAATTTCTGATTACTACAGTCAGTATATTCCAGAGCCTTCCGTTCATTTTTCAATAACTGAGGTTTAGCATTTTTTTGTGTCTTAGTGTCTTTATGGTTAATCAAACACAAAGACACGAAGTGAAATCAACAAAACTACTTTCAAGGACGACAAATGAGTTCACCACATTCTCATACCGCCGAAGAAATTCAAGCATGGTTGACAGGGCATCTAGCTGAGATTTTAGGAGTTAAAGCAGCAGAAATAGATATTCGAGCGCCTCTTGATAGTTATGGTTTAGATTCTGCACAGGGGATGCTTTTAGCTGCCAAAGCAGGTAAATTTTTGGGCTTTCAGTTATCTCCTCTACTTTTATGGCATTACCCGACTATCGAATCACTTTCCCAACGTTTAGCAGAAGAATCTCAAGCGTCAGATTCGGAAGTATTTGAGATTTAAAAATTAAGAGTAGGAAAGTTGGGTGAGGTCATTAGATAAACAATTGGATTGGAAAACTTGGAAAATACTATGAATGCATCCGAAATTTTAGCAAGTCTCACCCAACAAGGTGTACAAATTTGGGTGGAAAATGAAAAGTTAAATATTCGTTCACCAAAGGGTGTATTAACTCCAGATATCCATGCAGAAATTACTGCACGCAAGCCAGAGATTTTAGAATTTTTACGCCGACGTAATACTACCAATACCTTTCCTACAGTACCATTACCTCAAGGTTTAAGTTTGCAAACTATTGGGCGATTAATTGGTGAAACTGGTGATCAATTAAATCCAGAATGTAAGGAACCAATTATTGATCCTAAACTCATGGCTCAAAGGCTAACTGTTACTTTTAGACCTTTGCCGAAGGGATATAAAAATGCAGAAATTCTCAAATTTCGGGCCGATTTAGAACAAAAGTTGCAAGAATACGGAGTGAACGTTACACCTTGGCAACAAGCCACAACTGAGTTTTGTTATCAATTCAAGATACCATTAATTAATCTCAAACAAAGTATTAAAACCAGGGTAGTTAAAACTGGTATTAATGCTGTAATTGATGTTGATAGACCACCCTCTGTCAGAAGTCGTTCTGAGACATTTGTGGCCGAGAAGCTTTATCAATTATATTCGCGCTTTATTTTAAAAGAGCGCAAAATTTCAGTTTCTCGAATTGCAAGTTTAATTGGCTGGGCGGAAGAATGCGCTGCCAAATATATTGAAGACCCTACCAATACTCAGGTCATTATTCTTACCAAATTAGATCAGGACTTTATCAATTTTCAAACTCCTTATCAGCAAAAAATTAAGATGGGTTTGAATACTCTAGTCAGAACATTTTCGGAAATTGTGATTGGAGTTTCTGATTCTCAATTCTCGATTTTAAATATGAATCTTTCCGATTCAGTCTTTGCTAGAGATGAGATTGATGGTTTTGTTTTAAAATCACTCATTCCTAAAGTTTATGTTCCTATTTTACCGTTGCCCTTGAGCAAATTTAAATTAGGTCAATATAACCCCCTGTCATCAAGTTACGCACAAAAGTTAGTTAGCTTAAGTACTCAGTTAGAGCATACTAATCTTTTTCCTCCTGGTTCTAAGCTGAGTGAAGTAATTAAAAGACAATCCCACAGAGATATTGTCAATGTAATTGTTAATGGCAGAACTGGTGTTTCTTACGGTTTTGTCGCTTATGCAGAACCACCACAATACGTTGGCGACATTGATATTCCTGAATATGAATGGGAAAACTTAGCGCCTGTTACTGGATTTAGTAGTAATGAAGTCCGCCAAAATGACGTTGGTAGACGATATTTAAAAACCAAAATAGGAGCAGAATATAAATTTAAGCAAATTCCTGATATTTGGATTTGTAGCGCTCGTTCTGGCTCTAATAAAACCAATTTGAATTTAGAAAGTGACATTCTCAGAATTGGTTTGACTGATAGATTATTGCTCGATTTACCACAAGGAGTTGATCCGACATTAGCAGATATTAAACCATCTTATGATGTTTATGTCATGCTAGCGATCGCCATGTCCGCATCTTTGTATGCACCCAACTTAATCAACAACGGTATGCCGATGATTCACTTCCACGGATACCCCTCTGTTGAGTGGTTGCAACAGCATGAATACTTCATGGGAGTCAACAATCCTTCTGTACCTTGTGGCACTTATGAATCAGGGGTATTTAACTTTTTAGGTATTTATAATTTGGTCAATCAATATGGCACAGATATTAATTTAGCCTGTTTGATAGAACCAGACCACGGTACTAATATCATCACTCCTGATTTGGAGTATCTCTTAACAAGATTAAAAGCTGGTTGTGAACAATCAGCAATTGAATTAGGCGGCAAACATTTTGCATCTTTAAAAGACAAACTAGCACTCGAACAACCCCAAGTTAACGCATAAAGACAAGCAGATGTGCAGGAAAAGAAGCAGGGGAGCAGGGAGCAGGGAGACAAGGAGAGAAGTGCGGTCTTGGGGTCTCCCCCTTTGGGTACTCTTCGAGAACTCCTTCGGAGAACGGAAGTTTCAACTCGACGGGAAGCGGAGGCACTCCGTTGGTGAAGCAGCGCGGTCTTGGGGAGCCAGTCCGTTGCGGGGGTTCCCCCCGTTGAAGGAACTGGCGTGGTTTCCCCCATGAGCGACTGCTGAAAGGGTTTCCCGGCAGCCGCGGAAGTGCCGTCCAAGACTTGAACTTCCTCACCAAGTGGAGCAACTTCTCCCAAGGGGGGACGCTACGCGCTAAGCGTAGCTATGCCACAGGCTTTACGGGAGAAAGAGGTAATTTTTCTTCATCCCCCGATCACTGAGCGTACTTGTGCTGAGCGTAGCCGAAGTAGCCGAAGTGTGCGCCCTACCCCCTGCCCCCTGCCCCTTGTCCTCTCCATTCCCCCTGCGCCCCGCACCCTGCCCCAATTCCTCCTTCCCATGCCCTATTCCTAATTTAAAATGACAAACCTTAAAGGTAAAACAGTACTTTTGACCGGAGCTTCACGCGGTTTGGGATTGTATTTTGCCCGCGCTTTGGCAAAAGAACAAGCAACTATAATCTGTGTTTCTCGTTCTCAAGCAGGACTAGATACAACATGTGATGAAATTAAAGCTTTGGGTGGGCAAGGAATTAGTATTCCTTTTGATATGAAAAACATAGCAGAGTTGTCAAACCTAACCCATCAAGTTCAAGAAACTGTCGGCTCAGTTGACATCTTAATTAACAATGCTGGCGTAGAAATTCATCGAGCTTTTGTAGACTATTCTACAAAAGAGATTGAGTCAATATTAGTTACTAATCTCATATCCGCTATGGAATTAACTCGTTTATTACTGCCAAACATGATAGAACGGGGTAGCGGTCGCATCATTAATATTGCTTCTTTAGCAGGTAAAAAAGGAGTTGCTTACAATAGTATTTATTCTGCAAGTAAAGCAGGTTTAATTATGTGGAATGATGCTATGCGTCAAGAATTTGCAGGTACTGGCATTCATTTCTCGGCAATTTGTCCAGGATATATCTCAGAAATTGGCATGACCGCTGATAGTCGCATTCCTGCACCCAAGTTAGCAGGAGTTTCTATACCAAAACGCGTAACGGATGCTGTTATCTGTGCGATTAAGCACAACAAAGCAGAGGTAATTGTCAACGAAAATCTGATTACCGAAAGCTTAACAAAACTGATGTTTGCGATTGGACAAATTTCTCCTTCTGTTGTCGATATGCTTTA
Source organism: Halotia branconii CENA392 (assembly GCF_029953635.1). Taxonomy (NCBI): domain Bacteria; kingdom Bacillati; phylum Cyanobacteriota; class Cyanophyceae; order Nostocales; family Nodulariaceae; genus Halotia; species Halotia branconii. Next base: position 1,780,958 of record NZ_CP124543.1, read on the forward strand.
TCGCTGGTTGGGTGTAGTCAAATTAAACAAACGACGGGTAGAAGATTGGACTCCCAATCGTGTGGAAATCGGAAACCATCATAAATAATAAAAAATTATGGAGGGTTAAATACAGTTATTAGTTATCACTGTGTCAGTCGAGGATTTAACTCTGACTGAAACCTACCAGTTGTGAGAAGTCGGGAACTTTAACCCAAGATTAAATACTACTGATAACTGTTTACTGTTCACTGTTAAAACCCATCCATAATTTTTTGGCTTGTAACCCAATTCATCGTACCTTTTACTTCCTGAGAAGTGCTTTTACTTAAAAAGCAAAAAAAGTTAAGCTATCATGAATCTTTTATGAAGTTTTAGTAAATTAAGTAATTTTACTAGGAAAAAGTTGACTGTTATGGTAGCTTTCTATCAAAATGTTGTTTGCTTGATTAAAAATATAAAAAATGCATTTAGCCTATATTATTTAATTCACCAGAGTTTATATTTCTGTTCTTACCAATTACTCTTGTAATATTTTTCTCTTTTGGTAAATATGGTTATCATAAATTAGCGATCGCTTTCTTAGTGATCGCTTCTTTATTTTTCTATGCTTGGTGGAATCCCAAGTATTTACTATTGCTTTTAGTGTCAATTAGCTTTAACTTCTTTATAGGTCATACACTAAACCAAAATTTGCGATCGCCAGCTAGAAAAAAAGCATTACTCATTTTGGGTGTAACAATTAATCTTGTCCTTATTGGTTACTTTAAATACGCTAATTTTTTTGTTGCAAACGTTACAGATATTTTAGGTATAAACTTTAATTTACAGAATATTATTCTGCCGTTAGGTATATCCTTCTTTACTTTCCAACAAATTGCATACTTGGTAGATTCTTACCGTAATGAAACCCAAAATTATAATTTTGTAGATTACTGCCTATTTATTAGCTTTTTCCCTCAACTAATTGCAGGTCCTATTATTCACCACTCAGAGGTGATGCCGCAATTTAATGATAAAACTGTGTATCGGTTTAATTCAGAGAATTTGGCAGTGGGTATAACTATTTTTACTTTAGGGCTATTTAAGAAAGTTGTACTTGCAGATAACATTGCTATCTATGCAAGTCCAGTATTTAACGCTGCTGCTCAAGGTGTATTACCTACATTTTTAGAATCTTGGGTTGGCGCACTTGCTTACACATTACAGCTATACTTTGATTTTTCTGGTTATTCTGATATGGCAATTGGTATAGCTAGAATGTTCGGTATTAAATTACCAATTAACTTTTTTTCACCTTATAAAGCTTCAAGTATCACCGATTTCTGGCGCAGATGGCACATCACCCTCTCTAACTTTCTTCGAGATTATATATACATTCCTCTAGGTGGTAATCGCCAAGGTGAGATGAGACGTAATTTGAATTTAATGATAACTATGCTGTTAGGAGGACTATGGCATGGCGCAGGCTGGCAATTTATCTTTTGGGGTGGGTTACATGGGTTTTATTTAGTTATTAACCACCAATGGAATGCTTTACAAAAGAGTTACAATTATAAAGTAGATAACTGGTTAAGCTTGAAAGTAAGTTGGTTCATAACATTTATAGCAATTGTCTTTGCATGGGTATTCTTCAGATCTGAAAATATGAGTACTGCATTGATAATTATAAAAAGTATGGTTGGATTAAATGGTCTATCATTCAGCAATGAACTTATAATGATAGGACGCAAGAAAATAGTTTTTGATATTTTGATTTTACTGGCGATCGCATGGTTTATGCCTAATGTCCAAGAATGGATGAGTAAGTATGAACCTGTATTAAACTATGATAAAGTCAAAAGATTATCTTCTAATAACATTGTTTGGTCTAGACTACAATGGCAGCCTAATCAAATATATGCTGTAGTGACTTCAGGCTTAACTGTAATTGCATTTTTGCACCTTGCCAAAGTTAGTGAATTTTTGTACTTTGACTTCTAGGATAATCAAAACTGATGCTTGGTTATTTTAAAACGTATTTTACTGTAGTAGGTGTGCTTCTTTCGTCTGTTGGAGCAATTAACTTAGCAATTGACCCACTTTGGTATTTCAACGGCAATAAATTAACACATGTAAATAGAGCTTTTAATGAAAGACTTACTAAGACTAACCTACTTTTACATAGTAATAGACAGAAATATGATTGCCTGATATTTGGTAGTTCTCGTGTAACTTTATTAAATAGTAAATTATTTAAAAATAATCATTGTTTCAATTATTCTTTTAGTGCTGGAAGAGCTGAAGAGTTTGCCAAATATGCTGCATACGCTAAGAATAAAGGTGTGAACCCTAAAACAGTATATGTAGGTATAGACGCATTTAATTTTATTATAGATGATAGGCCACTAAAACAAAATGTTGAGGTGGCAGAGCCAAAACCTATTTATCAATCTTATTTATTGTCTTTTGAAACTTTGGAGTTTTCTTTAAAAACAATTGCTGGAATTTGGAATACTTCAGAGGTTAGATTTTATGATCAATTTTTCCAGGGTAGAGTTAGTAAGCATACCTCACATTATAAACCCAAATTTTCCGATAAAAGCTATAAACAGAAGTGCGAATTTTCTCGCATACCTTATTACACAAAAATACAACAAATATTTCCAAATGCTAAAATTATCAGTTATGTACCACCCATTTCAGCTTGGAAGGTTTTTAATGATAGTTATGCTCGTGGTTTGTTGGACTGTCAGTTAGCAGGAATTTATCAAGTAGCAAAGAGCTTTGATGTTACATACGATTTCTCATATCCTTCTAAGCTAACAACAAGAACAGATAATACTTATGACGGTAGTCATTACTATCCCAATGTAAACGACCAAATAGCAAAAGTTTTGGAAGGGGAACAAACAAATCTTGGCATTCGTGTTAATCAGTATAGTTTAAATGAATATCAGCAGTTTCATAGAACTAAACTAAAAGAGTTTTTGCAAAAGCAAGGTGAAGAAAGCCGTTGGTAAAAAGACTATTGCATAAATATTAATATTGCCAGCATTTCAATTGCCAACCGAAACCTGCCACAGCAACAGCAGCAAGATAATTCTCAGCAGGTACTATTTCTAAAAGACTCCAGTCTTTGATTGTCTGCAACCTAGCTGGTTCTGTAGGAGTTAGTACTATTTCAATTTTTTCTAATTGCGCTATTCCTTCGCCAGTGGCTTTTAAGTAAGCTTCCTTGCAAGTCCAGTAACGGAAAAATATTTCTTGCTTTTGCTCAGCAGGAAGCGATCGCATGAGATCATATTCTCTAGGTAAAAAGAATCTTTGCGCCAAAGCCTCCACATCAGACATCGGGCGGATATATTCTAAATCTACACCGATTAGGCGATCGCAATTCACCGCACACAGAGCTAACCCTTGCGAGTGAGACAAGTTAAAAAATAGTCCAGTACTAGCCAAAGTATCTGCTAATACTGGCTTTCCACGGTGTTGATAATCAAACTGTACTTGTTGCGGCTCGATACCTAAATAGCTACCCAATATCTGGCGAAGGATTCCGCGACCTGCAATAAAACGCTGGCGATGTTCTTGAAAATGAAACCTGTGAGCGCGAGTTAGTTCATCACTAGAAAGAGTTGCGGCCAAATTCTCTAGCTGTGCTTCAGGTCGGTCAAGTTCAATTCGCCAGATATGAACATCATTCGGTAATAAAGTTAAATCTGTTGGTGCAGACAGCCACATACAATTAAGACCACTCATTACTAAAACTGGAGGCTAGGGAGCAAGGGAAGCAGGGGAGCAGAAGAAGCAGGGGAGCAAAAGAAGCAGGGGAGCAGGGAGCAGGGAGCAGGGAGACAAGGAGAAAGAGGTAATTTTTCTTCATCCCCCAATCACTGAGCGCAGCCGAAGTGTGCGCCCTCCTGCCCCTTGTCCTCTTCTCCATGCCCCATTTCCAATCCTTTTTATAATTTCAAAAATTAGCCATTTTGGCACACCTTTTTTTGCCAAGACAGCTATGCTTTGGAAGTGGGATACATTTCATGTAAAAAGTATTGGAAAACATAATCCCTCAGTTAACCACTGAGGGATTTTTCGCTATGCAGCAGGGGTATAAGTCTAGTACAGCCAAAAATCTCAGCAAGATAGTCCTTTAGTTTGAGAAACTTCTTCATCTAAGTTTTAACTGTAATCAATTTTGCTTGACTTATCTCCACGCTTCAGTTAGATAAACTTTTTATCTGCCTAGTCCGTTGTTTGCGATTGAGTATACACATCATTAAAGTTAGCAAGACTATAGCTTTGAGTGCTGATGGTTCCATTACTCTCTTGACTTCGGGTGGTGGAGGAGGAACATTGTTGTCACACGGAACTCCGACGACTTGGCCATTCCCACCAGGAGTAAGATCACACTCAGGGGGATTAGGGTTAGGGCTAGGAGGTGGAACGATAACACCAGGAGGTATGTCTCCTCCAGGAGGAATGGGCTGACTTGAAGAACTATCTCCATTATCTCCACCTCCAAGGCTTAATAGCAGTGCTAAAAGACCAAGACCTCCAAGTACTGGTAAAACTGGAAAACCAGCACCTCCGGCGGGTTGGATAAAATCTTCAAAAGCTAAAGGAGTATCTGGGGGTGCAACTACATCTACTCCCTCTGAGAATATTGGATTGATGCTGATGACTTCTCCTGGTAGCGGTATCCCCTCCGCTATTTGGTCTGGAGGATTGATTGGCACACGTCCGAACTCGCCGCCAACAATAGAGGTTGGTGAGTATGGAAAGGAAAATATTTTCAAAATGCTGTTTTGCAGTCCCTGCTCATTTCCAGCGTTTAACGCCCGTAAACCGCTAGAGATGGTATTGAAATAATATTGCCTCATATCTGGAGGCAAATCTAAAGAGTCAATCTGCTGCTTGAGGTTAGGAACTTTTGCCACCTCATTTAAAAGCACACGACCATAAGAATATTTCAAGTCGAGCAAACCATCACGGGGACTGAGTGAATTACTATTTCTTGATAATGGGGCCCAAGCGAAATTCTTAGTTACAGTTCCTAAACCTTGTACAGGACTGCGACTTACAGACTGCCCAAGAACATATTGATACCTATCTACAATTGAGGGAGACGGTTCTTGCCAAAACGAAGCGTAGGGAATTTGATCAAGATTAGGATCATTACCGTAAAAAGTAGCGAAATTACTGTAGTTTTGTTGCCCACCAGCCGCACGTATTAACATTTCCTGGTAGCTAGGGCCGCCATTAGAACTAATTATTCGCTCTAATACTGTTCCAGTTTTGTTACAACTTAGACCATATCCTACACTACATCCAGGGATAACTCGTATCTGGCGTAGATCATTGTTATGTTCTAGTTGATACCGAAGATACTCTGGCTCCTGTCCTGGGGGAATACGATAACGCCCACCAACATCCAGCCCGACTGGTTGTGCAGTAGCAGCTTGACACGCAGAAAATGCCACCGCAACAGACGAAAATAAAATTGTAATATTTTGAACAGTTGACTTCAACAAGATGCACCTCAGATAAACGAAATAAGAAGTTTCCTGCCCATGATTAACAATGGGGCATGATTTATCGATTTTGTTTTAAAGAATTTCTTAAAGATGATGGGAATTTTCTTTTTACAGAATTGGAACTTAAGCTATTGGGCGATTGAATATTGATTGTAATTGCTGTACCTTTAAGTTCTCCTGTTGGGAGTGTGTGGTATAAAAGTAATGCTCGGTTAGGTTGATCAAAGAGAAAGCCACGCCGTGACGGTTGTATTTTTCCTTCTTTAACTAGAGCAACAAAGCTTTCCAAATATCTACGTATACTTTGAAGGTTTTCTGGAGTAGTATTCATGTGACGCTCAACAAGGGTCATAAAGAACTCAACACTACGTTCTTCTTGTCCCTTAATTAAACTTCCGTTATCAAGAAAAGAACTTCCTATGAGTTTTCCATCAAGCTCTTGAACTTTAAAAAGGGTATAGTAACGTCCATCTTTTTTAGGATCATTTACATAACAAACCCAACCACCACCTTGGCTCTGGGTAAAACCTTCTTGAGCGAGGTAAGAAAGCAAAGAATTACCTTGCTGACTTTGTTGGGGTGGAGGTAACAAATCCTCAACCGGATCTAAAGAGCAAATTCTTTGAGTTGTTCCTTGGGGAGGTTCAACAGGAATTTCTTGTTGTTGAGTTGTTCCTTGGGGAGGTTCGACAGGAATTTCTTGTTGTTGTGTTGTTCCTTGGGGAGGTTCGACAGGAATTTCTTGTTGTTGTGTTGTTCCTTGGGGAGGTTCAACAGGAATTTCTTGGGCGTAGACTCGTAGCGGTTTATAATAAGATATCGCAACACTAAACATTGCAGCGATCGCAAATACTTGGGGAGCAAATTTTCTAAACAAATTTATATTCATCTTTTTAACTTTTCAGACATCCTCTAAGGTTTGAATATATACCATAAAGTGAGAGTGACACTCAACTTGTTTTGTCTCATCAGTAATTTCACTACTTGGTCACACAAACAACAAGTTTTTATAAAGTACGAAGGCAATAAAGAACTAAGTAGATCAGCGTAAATAATTCTCTTTGAGATAAGACAGGGGGCAGCGGGAGAAAGAGTTTGAGCTTTGTTTACTTTTCTTCACACAGTTTGTTTTTTTTGTGCCAACTTACTTACACTCAAAAACTACGTAACTTTATTTAAAAACTGTTTTATTAGTTACAAAAATATCTTTTGTGTACTGCACCTTGATGTATGGAATTAATTAAGCTTTCAACAAGCTATTTGCTTGACAGTAAATTGGTAACTCTCGGTTTGCCATTTGAGTTGTCAAAAATTATTCTTCAGTGGACTGACTTTACCATTGGGCAATGACCAGGAAAATGTTGTATGGGCAACTTTAAAAATTGAACACTACTTAATGTCCAATGATTCAAGCCAAATCATCCGCAAATGAGATTGTGACGACGATTTATGGCAAGATAACTAGGGCTGGCTACGCGATCGCATCTAAATTACACGCTTGCAAACAGTTCCATCAATAGTTACACTTTTTAAAACATTCTCATTTTTGTTTGGTAATTGCATGAACGCCTCAAAGGTTGTTTCCGTAAGAGTAGTGCCTCCTAACGTCTAAACGCCTAACTAGGTGTTTACCAGTTTCCTTAGGAAAAGGGAGGCGTTTTCCCCAAGAAAACCTCTCGGCAGTTATACGGGCGATCGCTACTCTATAAGGTAAAGCTACTAAAGCGTATCAGCATGGTCAAACTACCCACACTGTCTAACTTAATCAGACTTCGCTGTGGTAAAACTCAAGACCTTGGCAATAACAAAAACTCAGAGAACTTTTTGAGGGGCAAAAGCCACTCAGAAATCTCGGTAAGAAAATTGCTTTGTAAACATAACTCTATCAAGGAGGAGCGTAGTCGATGGGACTACCCTGGTACCGAGTACATACAGTCGTTCTGAACGATCCAGGGCGACTGATTTCTGTACACTTGATGCATACAGCCTTGGTGGCAGGCTGGGCTGGTTCAATGGCATTGTACGAACTAGCTATTTATGACCCCAGCGATCCGGTTCTTAACCCGATGTGGCGGCAGGGGATGTTCGTTCTACCCTTCATGTCACGTTTAGGCGTTACTCAATCTTGGGGTGGTTGGAGCGTAACTAGTGCAACTGCAACCGACCCTGGCTTCTGGTCATTTGAAGGTGTAGCCGCAGCTCACATTGTTCTTTCTGGTTTGTTGTTCCTAGCTGCCGTTTGGCACTGGGTTTATTGGGATTTGGAACTCTTTAGAGATCCTCGTAGTGGTGAACCTGCTTTAGACTTGCCAAAAATGTTTGGCATTCACCTGTTCTTATCTGGTCTACTTTGTTTTGGTTTTGGTGCTTTTCACCTCACTGGGCTATTTGGGCCAGGGATGTGGATTTCTGACCCCTACGGCATCACTGGCAGTGTCCAGGCAGTAGCACCAGAATGGGGGCCGGCCGGGTTTAACCCATATAACCCTGGTGGTGTTGCTGCTCACCACATTGCTGCCGGCGTTGTTGGCATTATTGCTGGTTTATTCCATCTCACAGTCCGACCACCCGAACGGCTTTACAAAGCCCTGCGGATGGGTAACATTGAAACCGTACTTTCTAGTAGTATTGCTGCGGTGTTCTTTGCTGCCTTCGTCGTCGCTGGTACGATGTGGTACGGTAGCGCAACAACACCAATTGAACTGTTTGGCCCTACCCGCTATCAATGGGATCAAAACTACTTTGCTCAAGAGATTAATCGCCGCGTGCAATCTAATGTTGCTAGTGGTGACAGCCTTTCTGAAGCTTGGTCAAAAATTCCTGAAAAACTCGCTTTTTATGATTATGTCGGCAATAGCCCCGCAAAAGGCGGTCTATTCCGTACAGGGCCAATGGTCAAAGGTGATGGCATTGCCCAATCTTGGCAAGGTCACGCTGTATTTACAGATGCTGAAGGACGGGAATTGACAGTACGTCGTCTCCCCAACTTCTTTGAAACCTTCCCAGTGCTTTTGACTGACGCTGATGGAGTTATCCGTGCTGATATTCCCTTCCGTCGCGCAGAATCTAAATACAGTTTTGAACAAACTGGTGTCACCGTCAGCTTCTATGGTGGCAACTTAGATGGCAAAACCATTACAAATCCAGCTGATGTGAAGAAATATGCCCGTAAAGCTCAAGGTGGTGAAATCTTTGAATTTGACCGAGAAACTTTGAACTCTGACGGTGTATTCCGCACCAGTCCCAGAGGTTGGTTTACCTTTGGACACGCTGTATTCGCTCTATTATTCTTCTTTGGTCATCTCTGGCATGGTTCTCGGACAATTTACCGAGATGTATTTGCTGGTGTTGATGCGGATCTAGAAGAGCAAGTTGAGTGGGGTCTGTTCCAGAAAGTGGGTGACAAGACAACCCGCCGTACCGAAGTTTAACCTTTAGGGATTGGGTACAATAAGGATTGGGAACTAAGAAAAAGTTTTACCCAATCCTTAATCCTCAATACCTAATATCTTAATTACTGGCTGGATAGGCAGGAGTTTTTAAAATGGAAAGCGTTGCGTACATCTTAATTTTGACATTGGCAGTAGGTGTTCTATTCTTTGCGATCGCATTCCGCGAACCCCCCCGCATAGAAAACAAAAAAGACGAATAGATTGCTATTACAAGGCTTGTAAGTGCATATAACTTTGTATCCGCTGCTACCGTTATTTGGTGACAGCGGATATTTTGGTTTTGGCAATTATTTTAAGTTGTCAGTTGTTAGTGGTCAATGGTCAGTTGTCAGCGATGCACTGAGTTTCGACACTTCGACAGGCTCAGTGCAGCGCTGCGCGGTAATCGAGTTTCGACTACGCTCAACTGCCGCGAAGTCGAGATTCAACTACCGCTTGTCGAAGTGTTGTTTTTGATTCGGTTTAATACTCCCAAAGCGTAGAGCGCAAGTGGATGGAGTTTTTCTATGCCTCATGCCTCATGCCCCATGCCCTATGCCCTATGCCCTATGCCCTATGCCCTATGCCCTATGCCCTATGCCCCAGATTATATGATATAATTTCCTATCTGGAAGTTGATATGTGTTAATACTAGCTTTTGTACGCTAGGATGAAAAAGATGTAATTGTAGAAAGCTGCCCAGCAACTCGCATTATGCATCAATCGCACTTATGGCATAAACTTTACGGAGACTAGAACCAGGAACAAATCAGCATGGTCAATCAGAACTTAACCGCTACAGAAATTGGATTTACTCACGAAGATTTCGCTGCTCTACTTGACAAGTACGATTATCACTTTAGCCCTGGCGATGTTGTACCAGGAACCGTCTTCAGTATAGAGCCGCGCGGCGCTCTGATTGACATAGGTGCTAAAACAGCAGCATATATACCTATACAAGAAATGTCTATTAACCGGGTAGATGCCCCGGAAGAAGTTTTACAATCAAACGAAACGCGAGAATTTTTCATTCTAACTGATGAAAACGAAGATGGTCAGTTAACACTTTCTATTCGTCGTATTGAATACATGCGGGCTTGGGAACGTGTACGTCAATTGCAAGCAGAAGATGCTACTGTTCGCTCTGGTGTGTTTGCTACTAATCGCGGGGGTGCATTGGTACGGATTGAAGGATTGCGGGGCTTTATTCCCGGTTCCCACATTAGTACCCGCAAACCTAAAGAAGAATTGGTAGGCGAAGAACTACCTTTGAAATTCTTAGAAGTAGACGAAGAACGCAATCGCTTAGTCCTATCTCATCGTCGGGCGCTGGTAGAACGCAAGATGAATCGCCTTGAAGTTGGCGAAGTAGTGATTGGTACAGTTCGCGGTATCAAGCCTTACGGTGCTTTCATCGATATCGGTGGAGTCAGCGGACTACTGCACATCTCGGAGATTTCCCACGAGCATATCGATACACCACATAGTGTGTTCAATGTCAATGATGAAGTCAAAGTTATGATCATTGACTTGGATGCAGAAAGGGGTCGAATTTCCTTATCTACCAAGCAGCTCGAACCAGAACCTGGTGACATGATTAAAAACCGGGATTTGGTTTACGATAAAGCAGAAGAAATGGCTGCTAAATATCGAGAACAGATGTTAGCGAAACAGCAAGGTCTAACTGCTACTCCTGCTTCTGAAGAAGGAGTTGAAGAAGAAATTCCTTCAGCTATGGAAACTGATGAGGAAACCGCAGCAGCAGTAACAGAGACTGGAGAGGAAACCTCAGCAACTGTAGAACAGAGTGAAGAAGAAACTTCAGTAACTGCGGTAAGTGAAGAAGAAACCTCAGCAGTAGCAGAAACTGAAGATGAAACCCCAGTAACAGTAGCAGAAACTGAAGAAGTTCCAGTAGCTATTGAAGAGTCATAAACTTTTAGTTTTGCTTATTTGTAATTAAGAGTATCAAAGCATCATAAAAAAAGAGGGAAATCCCTCTTTTTTTATGATTAAAAATAACTAATAGCTGAGAATAATTTGAGTTTTAAATTTATCAAGCGGGGTGAAATCTTTGGCAACTATTAAATGTAGAAACATGACATTTACTAATATCCAGGCAATTTTTTTTGACAAAAATGGTACTTTAGAAGACTCAAAAGTGTATTTGCGATCGCTAGGACAAAAAGCAGCGCGGTTGATAGACGCTCAAATTCCTGGCACTGGAGAACCTTTATTAATGGCGTTTGGTATTAATGGCGACACCCTAGACCCAGCAGGTATAATATCCGTAGCAAGTCGCCGTGAAACAGAAATTGCCGCCGCCGCCTATATTGCCGAAACTGGGAGAGGGTGGTTTGAGTCGCTTACAATTGCCCGTCAAGCTTTGGATGAAGCGGAAAAATATCTCGGTACAACTCCTGCACCAATGTTTGTAGGTAGTTTAGAAATATTGAAATCTTTGTCGTCAGCAAAATTAAAGCTTGGCATCCTCTCAGCAGCGACGACAAAAGAAGTTAATGCCTTTGTCACACAACATCAGTTAAGTGATTACATTCAGGTAGAAGTGGGAGTAGATGACAGCCCCAGTAAACCAGATCCAATATTATTTATACAAGCTTGCCAAACCTTAAAAGTTGAACCGAGCGCTACATTAATGGTAGGAGATGCTGTAGGTGATATGCAAATGGCGCGCAATGCCAACGCAGCAGGTTGTATTGGTATCACTTGGATAAATAAGCCAGATCACGTCCAAGGTGCAGATGTGGTAATTAACCAACTTGATGAAATTCAAGTTTTATCAGCTTAGGAATATAGCAGTAGCTAAAATTGTTAGGATCTTTATCTGTTCCCTGCGATGCACTGAGCGTAGCCGAAGTGTTCCCTTCTTCTGTCACAGGTGTTCCCTACCAACGCGCACCCAGCGATAACCGTAGCCTTCAAGCTGTATACCGCGTTCTGGATGTTCTATCGGCTCATAAGGCTGATCTCCCAGCAAATCAATCCAACGGGATTCGCGATCGCTACCCAAGTTTAGAGTTACAGTACAACTATCTTTGGCTAGATTATGAAGGACAACAACCGTTCCATCACGCCACTGATAGTGTATAGCCAACACTCCTGAGTTGTCTGTCTCAATCAATTCCCAACTTCCCCAACCAAACTCTGGACATTCCTTACGCATCCGTATTGCTCGTTCCATCCAATTTAAAAGTGAGTGGGGATCTCTGCGTTGAGCAATCACATTCAATTGTGGGTAGCCATATTCTCCCTCTTTAATTACGGGTCGAATCAGTTGATCCCTAGGAGCAGTCGAAAACCCTCCATTAGACTCTGCTGACCATTGTATTGGGGTGCGGCTAGCATCGCGTTGTTGTAACGATAAGTCGTCTCCCATACCAATTTCTTCACCCGCCTTCAGGACTGGTGTGCCTGGCATAGTAAACATGAGACTGTAAGCCAGACGAATACGACGCGCGTCGCCCTGCACTAAAGGAGGAAAACGACGACGAATACCGCGATCATAAATCCATACTTGCTGTTTATCTTGATGAAATTTGCTCAATATCTCTTCACGTTCCGACTCAGAAAGCTTATCTAGCGACAATTCATCGTGATTGCGGATAAAGTGCGCCCACTGACAAATATCGGGAATTTCTGGCGGTGCTTGCAATCCTTTTATTAAAGGAGCCACTGCTTCACGAGCCAAGGCAAGCATGAGATATTGATTGACAATGAAGCTAAACAGCATTTGCAATTTATCGCCATCATCAAAATATTTTGGTACATCCGCCATTGGCACATTCGCTTCTGCCAGAATGATCGCATCTCCTCGTCGCCAAGAAAGAAAGCTCCGCATCTGTTTGAGATAATGGTAGGGGTCTTTAATATCTGTCCGTTTTTCAATCCCCTTTAGCTCAATTAAGAACGGAGCCGCATCAACTCGAAAGCCAGAAATCCCCAGTTGTAGCCAAAAGCCCATAATTTTGTCGAACTCTTGCCGAACTTGAGGATTGCCAATATTCAAATCTGCCTGATGTTCAAAGAAGCGGTGAAAGTAATAAGCTCCAGCTTCCTCGTTATATGTCCAGGTACTTTGTTGATAGCCAGGAAAAATGATTCCTTCTTCTGCATCAGCAGGTTTTTCCTCTGACCAAACATAATAATCTCGGTATTTAGAATGCTTATCTTTACAAGCAGCTTTAAACCAATGATGGTCAATTGAGGTGTGATTAATTACTAAATCAACAATCACGCGCATCCCGCGATCATTTGCTTGACGGATAAATTCTACAAAATCTCCTAATGTTCCCAACCGCGGATCTACACTGTAGTAATCCGTTACGTCATAGCCGTTATCTCGGTTTGGGGTGGGATAAAACGGCATCAGCCAAATACAGTTAATCCCTAAACCTGCAATATAATCTAAGCGATCAATTAGTCCCTCAAAGTCTCCTGTGCCATCGCTATTACCATCCATAAAGGTTTCAACATCGATGCAATAGATAACAGCACTTTTATACCAGAGGTCTAACATAATAGTCACAGCGATCGCCTCAGCTATCGTAGCTTTGCTTGGTTTTTCTTGTGTATCTATCGATGGTGTTAAATTTACTTGTATGGTTTTACTACTAAATACGTATTACGTTGGCGATCGCTATTTTAGACTTTGATACTTAAATTGCTATATGCTTTGATTTTGGGCGATGAATTATTACTCATTCGAGGTGAGGAAAGTACTATTTTTGATTGCAACTTAGTATAAGCATACTTAACGGGTCTACTCTTAACTTGTCAAAGGTCAAGTAAGTAAGCAGATATATGAAGATTATTCAAGAAGTATCCTTGATAAGTGTTGGTAGCTTTGAAGAATCAAAGGATTGGTCTATCATTCGCTCCGAAGTCCGCAATGCTATCTCTCTAATCGTACATCCTTCTGGTACACTGAGCTTTACAATCAACCCAACAAGACATGGTAACGGTGTCAAGCCAATCAAAGAAGCTTGTATGATTGCGTTAAAAGATCGATTCGGTTGGAGGCTTGAAACCTCAATTAACTACGCAACTAAATCACCTGGAAAAGTAGATGCAACAAAAGTCATCGACAATTACTTTTTTGCTCTTGAGTGGGAAACTGGTAACATCTCTTCAAGCCATCGAGCAGTTAATAAATTAGTTTTAGGATTACTACGTGGTGTTTTTCTTGGTGCTGCTTTGGTACTTCCTAGCAGGAAGTTGTACCCTTACCTGACTGATCGAATCGGTAACTTTGAAGAATTAGAACCATACTTTGATGTTTGGCGAGCAATCAGGATTGAAGAAGGTTTTCTTGCAATCTTTGTAATTGAACACGATCAAGTTGACAGCAATGTTCCCACAATTATTAAAGGAACAGATGGTCGTGCGTTGATCTGAAATTTTTCTGTATGGATAACTACTGTGTCAAGTAGGGAAGCGAGAGTTGCGATCCAGTTTTTTTCTGTGGCTTCAATTTTTTGTTTCCTCTTGCTGATTCCCATTGCTCTGTAATTCCGTTAGCTAGCTGAGACAGCCGTTCCACTGCCGGATCTATATTCCCAATTTCTGAACCAATCCAGTAACGATGTAGTTTTTCAGCTGCATAGAATGTAGTACCAGCGCCTCCAAATGGATCAACTACAATTTGTCCTGGATTAGATGCCATTGCAATAATACGCTCTAGCATAATCGGAGCAAGTTCGTTGGGAACTCGTTTTTTGTGCTGACGATGCCGAACTGGTGGAATATCAGTCCACACTTCCTCTGTTAGTGTCCATAAGACTTCATTAATACTAGCCTCAGCAGCATCTTCCCAAACATCTTCTGGCTCATCCCACACATCCATTAAGTTAATACCTTTTTCGTTTAGTTTTTTCCGATGTCCACCATAATCACGAACTTCTCCGCCACAATGGCGACAAACTTGAATGGGTGTGTATACCTTGTTAAAAACTGCTGGTTCTCCTTTGGTGTAATAAAGTAGTCCGTAGTGAGCAGGAGACATCTTTTTTCCTCTAGGAAAAGCCTTTGGCATTCTGCAAGCTATCCAATGCCGAAACCACATCCCTTGCTTATTAAGATATGCACCATAGTCTATGCACCATTTAGGAAGATTGAATATAAATAAACTTCCGCCAGGTTTAAGTACTCGAATACTCTCACAAAGCCAAAGCTGCGACCAAGCTAAGTACTTGTCTATTTCCATGTGATCGCTTACACCTTCACCGTATTCTTTACCAAGATTGAAAGGTGGATCGGCAAAAACGATATCTACAGATTCATCGGGTAGTGCTGACAACAGTTTGAGACAGTCCCCTTGGTAAAGAATGCCATGCTCACTCATGTAAACCTGTCGCAGTCCTTGCTGAGTAGCAACTGATGTTGTAATCAGTTGGAAGGGTAGCATTTATGTAACCTTTATTACTTTATTTGATTATAGTTTAAGTTTATAAACTCTATTGTCAATTGTCAATAAAAGATGGCTGAGAAGTCGTACTACGTGGCTGATAGGGCTTGCCAGTAGGTTGATTCTTGTATCTTTCTATCTCAGCATTTTCTACATAGTAATAACGCCCTAGTTTGCAAGCTATAATTTGTTCATTCTTAATTAAGTCGTGAACTCGCTGACGAGTTACACCAAGTAGTTTGGCAGTTTGAGCCACAGAGAGTAATTGAAGACCGTCATTTGAAGAAGAGTGTGTCATAAGATAAGCTCAGCAAATGCCGTAGCCTCACAACTAAAAATATTCCCAAAATTGTATTCTCAAGCGTAACTCAAGTTTTACAAGCAAACGTCATTATGTAATCAGCAATAGTGTATGTTCGTCAGGGTCTTTAACTAAACAAGCATGTTTGTAAGGAAATGAGCGATCGCTAAACTGTACAATCCGCAATGACACAAACTGAACCCCATTTTGTCGCAGTATTTCTACCGCCTGTTCAATGTCATTGACAACAAGCTCAATTTGTACGTGTGCAATATCGCAACTTTTCCAGTCACTTGGCATAGGACGACCTTTTCCAGGTACAAGATAGTCCAGTAGTTCAATTCCTAAACCACCTTGGCTTGGTCGCAGTGGTGTAACTTGAACTTTGGCTTGTGGTAAACCATCAAGACGCGCTTGGGTTTCACCTTGATTGAGACTACCTCCTTCTATTTGCATTCCTAAAAGGTCGCGGTAAAAGTGTAGACTTTGTTCAGTGTTGGAAATAGCGATCGCACTATGATCGATTCCCAAAAATAAGCGATTCGTCTTTTGATGCCATTTATCTTGTCCTTTATCGAGCGGAAACCAAATTAACTCTAAATCATGACCATCAGGGTCTTTAAACTTAAAAGCACGGACACCGGCAGATGCTTTATTGCTATGTGGTATTGTCTGAGGTTCAACAGAAATGGGTTGAATGGGAAATGAACGCAAATGAGCATAAGCGCGATCCATGTCGCTTACTACAATCGCTAGATGTTGAAACCACAAGTCATTACTTTGGGAATCACTGGGAATAGGTTTTCCTTCAATATTGAGATACTCCATTAATTCGATGAGTTCGTCACCTAATTGCAAGGTGACAATGCGAATTTTTGCCCCAGGTACACCTTCGAGGTCACTGTAATCTTGCCCTTCAACAGTGATATCGCCAATGAGTTCAAAACCCAGCGCTTCTTGATAGAAATTTAAAGAGCGATCGCTGTTTGTTACTGTTAAGCCAATAGCGCTAATTTTTTGTACCTTTATATTGGTATCAGTAGGTGTATTCATTAATAAGACTCCTTTTAAGTAGGTCGATGTCAATAATTATCGTTGGGATAAAGCAGGGAGCAAGGGGAGAAAGAGTTTTAAGTACTCGTTCTTCCTTTTCTCTAGCCCCTAGAGACTGTTTTCAAACCCAACCTACATACAGTTCGAGTTTGAAAACACGCCCTAGTCCCTAGTTTCTTCATCTCCCAACATTTTCAATAATCTTCTTGCCACTAAAACGCCCACAACTCCAGCACTAACTACTTCTACTGCTTGTACTACTTTTTTCCCTACATCGTCAGGGTCAAGATGTTGATGAAAAATTTCTTCATCTACCCATTCAGTTGTGGCTTTAAAGTCGTGAATTGGACTTGGTAATAGCGTTAAATATGTGCCTTGACGGATTAAATGTCCGGGTTCACCTGCAACTTCAAAAATATTGAATAAGTTAGCAGCAGCATCATTGATTCCCAATTTCAAAAGGGTTCCTCGGATGTTAACTTTAGTAGGTTTGGGTTGTTCTCCTAAAGCTAATGCTTTTAAATTTTGGGCAATATTGGCTCCTTGTTGATAAGCCACTTGCGCTGTAGGTGGTAGTGAATTACCTTGAAGCGCTGCACAATCACCACCTGCAAAAACTTCTGGAAAATCGAGCAGTTGCATGGTGGAACTGACTAAGGGGCGACCGTGATGATCTCGATGTGCTTGAGGAATTGGCAAGTCTTTAATCAGTGGATGGGTAGAAGTGCCAGCTGCCCAAATTGTAGTATGTGTTGCTAATGTCTTGATTTGCTCATGGTGTTTATATTCAACTGAGTTGACACGAATTGCAGTAGCTTCGGCTTCTGTAATCATCTCTATTGGTACAGCGCGTTTCTGCAATTCGCGTTCAGCAATTTCACGTAATGGATCGTTAATATCACCACTGAGAATTTCTTGACCATGATTGAGCAATACTACGCGAATTTCACTGGAATTGCCTCCTAAAGCGCTATACCAATGTGGAATAAAATCAGCTATGGTGGCCGCCATTTCTACACCACTTGCACCACCGCCAACAATGACTACTGTTAATAGTTTTCGACGTTGTTCTGCATTTTCAGTTTGTACTGCTCGTTGTAAACAATCGCGTAAATGTCGGTCAAGAGCGATCGCATCTGCTTGTGTCCAAAAAGGAAAGGCGTGTTCTCTAGCACCTTCAACATGATGATAACCAGTAACACTACCCAAAGCTAATACTAAATTACTGTAGTTGTAAGTGTTACCTGAAGTTAATTTGACGGCTTTTTGCTGCAAGTCTATCGACTGCACTGTATCTTGAATAAAGATTACACCGCTACCTTTAAGCAATTGTGAAAAACGCGGGACTACTTGGAAAGTATCCATCTCGCCATCGAAATATTCATAGAGTAACGGCTTAAAGCAAAAGCGCTCGTCTTTATCAATTAAGATTACAGAGCGAGGATAATGTTCGTGAGCTAAATGCAAAGCTGTAAATAGTCCGGTAAAGCCACCGCCGACAATTACAGTTTGATAAACTGGGCTGTTCATAAAAACTCTCCAAATTGCTAAATTTTTATGCTTGCCAGAGGTAAAGAAGAGAGAATAAAAAGACCCACACTATATCAACAAAGTGCCAAAACAGAGTTGTTACACTCGCACCAAAATGACCTTTATTATAGTTACCTGGAATGAAGGATCGAACGAGCATGGTAACTTGTAAAATTACACCAGTCAAAACGTGTAAACCATGAAAGCCTGTTAATACATAAAATGTTGAACCAACTAGCCCTGTAGTTAGTCCAAAGTCAAGTTGACTCCATTCTATTCCTTGACCAACTAGAAAGTAAGTTCCCATTGCGATCGTTGTCAGCCATAAAAAACGAAATTTATTGAGTTGATTACGTCGCAGTGCATTTTCTGCGGGTTGAATAACAAAGCTGCTAGAAAGCAATATGACGGTGTTGATCATCACAAAGGTAGACAAATCCGGCCCCTTAACACCGGGTGGTAGCCAGTCAGTATGAGTTAACCGCAGAGCAACATAAGTCAAGATAAAACTCAAAAAAACTATGCTCTCCGACAACAGAAATACGACAAACCCAAATATTCCCTTACCATGATGATCCTCCGCATTTCCGCCGCCAGAAGGTAGAAATCTTTTTAGCCAATTTGGTAAATATTGCCGCCATTTTTCCAGACGGATAGGACTTTCATCTATGTGGATAGTTCGACGTTGCATAATTCAATTGGGCATGGGGTATGGGGCATTGGGCATGGGGCATGGGAAAGAGGCAGAGGGGCAAGGTGCGGGGTGCAAGGGGGAAGTTAAAAAAATGCCTTGAATTTTAAAGATGTGTACCTAATCTTTAATCTTTCTCCTTTTCTCCCTGCTCCCTGCTCCCCTGCCTCCCTCTGCCTCCTTACTAGCCCCTAGCCCCTAATTCCTAGTCCCTATTATTAGAGTTTTCCAAAACTGAGTATTTGGGATCGCCGTAGTCGTAAGGGGGTCTTTTGACAATGGGAATTTCTTCAAAGTTATCTCGCGGAGGTGGTGAGGAGGTTATCCACTCTAAACCAGTGGCGTGCCACGGATTGTTAACTGCTCTTGGCCCGTATAACCAAGAACCAACAATATTAGCAATAAAAGGCAGTGTGGATGCTCCTAGTAAAAATGCTCCTAAGCTGGCGATGATATTCCATCCTTGATACTGGGGATCATAAGAGGAAATTCGGCGTAACATTCCTTGCAAACCTAATGGGTGCATGGAAAAGAAGGTAATATTGGCAGGGATAAAAGTTAACCAAAAATGCAGCTTTCCCCAACCTTCGGAGTACATCCTACCGGTGATTTTGGGAAACCAAAAGTAAATTGCTGCAAAGATGGCCATCGTAATGGTGTTGAAAACGACGTAATGGAAATGACCCACAACGAAGTAAGTGTTGTTAACGTGAATATCAAATGGTGTAGCGGCAAGCATTACACCAGTAATCCCACCAAAAATAAACATGGTTGCACCACCCATTGCAAATAACATGGGTGTTTCTAGGTGCAACTTGCTTCTCCAGATGGTGGCTGTCCAAGCGAAAGCTTTCACACCAGTAGGAACAGCAACTAACATTGATGTCACCATGAAGGTCATCCGCATCCAGTTAGGAGTGGCGCTAGTGAACATGTGATGCACCCAAACAAAGATGCTGACTAAGGCAATACCCAATGTGGCTAGAGCGACTGAACGATAGCCAAACAAAGGATTACGGGCAAAGGCAGGCAAAACTTCCGCAAAAATCCCGAAGGCGGGTAGTGCCATGATATAAACTGCTGGGTGAGAGTAAAACCAAAATAAATGTTGATAAATAACGGGGTCGCCATTTTCTAAGGGTTTAAAAAATTGTGTACCCAAAGACAGGTCAAACAATAACAGTATCAATGCACCTGTCAGGGCAGGTAAATTAATTAGTTGTAATAACTGGGCGCTCATCACCGACCAAACAAATACAGGCATTCGGAAAAATGTCATTCCCGGTGCGCGCATCCAGAAGATGGTAGTCAAAAAATTGATAGCCCCCATAATTGAAGAGATGCCAATGAGAATAAGACTAACAATCCAAATAAATTCACCGTTAATGTAACCAGGGGGAACTTGTAGACTGATGGGAGGATAAGACCACCAACCACTTTGGGCAGTTCCGTTGGGCAGCAAAAAGCTAGATAGTAATAATAGACCAGCTGGGGGCAAAATCCAAAAAGCGATCGCATTCAGCAGAGGAAATGCCATGTCCCGCGCTCCAATCATTAACGGTACAAGGTAGTTGGCAAGTCCTGCATTAAACGGGATAATCCACAAAAAAATCATGATTGTCCCGTGCATGGTGAATAAGCCATTGTACAAGGGACGGTCAACCACATTCGCTTCTGGGGTCAGCAGTTCGGCACGAATAATCATCGCCAACAGCCCTCCAATTAAGAAGAACATGAAGGTCATCGCCATATACTGAACACCAATCACTTTATGATCAGTGCTGAAGCTAAAATAACGCCGCCAATTTTGCTCAGATTCGTTAGAGGAGTTGTTCAACTCTCCATCTGTGTTAATACTAGAGTCATGTGTCATTACTTACTTTCCTTTCCTTAGCAATGGCAGGTGAAGCAGGTATGAAAGTCTGCCAGCCACTATTAAAAAATGTCTTGTGTGCTTGGATACTTTCGGCAACTACCCAATCTTTAGTTTGAGTTGGTTCATTAGCGGTAGTTTGGGTAAGCCATTGATTATATGTATCTAGAGGTTCAACATATACATCTGCTTCCATTAAGGCAAAGTACGTACCACTGAATTGAGAATCTTTCAGTCGGTATTTGCCTGAGCGAATGGGTGTCAGCACAATATCAATGTTGCGATTGGGAATAATATCCTGCTTTAAGCGGAATGCTGATACATAAAAACCGTGGATTACATCTTGCGCGTGTAAATTTAAACGAGTGCTGCGATTAACGGGTAAATGTAATTCTTTGCTAGTCAGATTATTAGGATAGCGAAAAGACCATTCCCATTGCTTCACAAAAACATCAATAGTTTCAGTGGCTGGTTGGGGTTTATTGGCTACTGTGGCGTACGCAGGAGATTCTACAGGTGTATGCAAATGTACGATTTGCTGAAGACCTAGAATATTTAATTGTTGATAAATACTGAAACCTTTAAAAGCAATCCATAACACTAACAGAGTTGGTACAGCTGTCCAAAGCAACTCTATCCGCGCATCACCTCTGACGGAATGTCCTTCGCTGTAGTCTTTCTGGCGCGCTCGATGAAAAATAATCGCGTAGACTATAACGCCCACAAGTCCCAACAAAATGAAAGCGCCAATGGAAACTAAAAAGCTAAACAAATCATCTACACGTTGCGCTTCTGCTGTAGCTTGAACAGGCATCCAAGAAAAGGCTTGTTGCCCAATCCAACGACTGACAATCAGCAGCCCTGCTACATAAAAAGCTATTAATATATATTCCAAAAAAGTAAACATATAGCAGTTTTTACAGGTTTTTCTCGGTGTTCAGATCCCCGACTTCTTTGAGAAGTCGGGGATCTAATTAATTAATTTTTTCCTTCTTTAACTAACTCAGCAGCAGTTACATGAATCCCAAACTCGGATCCCAATTGCCCCCCTAGAGTACCGTGAACAAATAAAATACCAAACATGACAACACCCACTAGTAAGTAACTCCACTGCACTTGCCTAGAGGCATTCTTACGCCAGTAATAGCGTTGCAAACCTCTCCATACAGTCATGGCAACGATGATCCCCAACAAAAATACACCACCTAAACCATGTAGAAGCATTGTTAAACCAACACTCAAACCCCAAGCACTTTTTTGATTAGCTGGTGGGTTTGCTAGCAGTAACTCGAAAAAACCGGCAGCGACAGTGAAAAATGTAATGCAAGCTGCTCCGACTAAGTTGTACCAACCGACATCGAAAAAGCCCGAACGAATGGCAGTTAAATTTAAAAATTTAAAGATTGATCTTTCTAAAGGAAAAAGCGTTCCTGCTATATCAAACAAAATGGCAATAATAAACAGTCCCAGTGTCAAATGTACCAAACTGGGATGTATTGGTATTTCGTAAGGTAGTCCATTAGCACCTAGTCTTAATCCCAACTGATTAATGAGTTGTGAGTTCATTTCTAAACTCCCTGCTTCATCGCTTCAACCACTGGCTTTACATGAAACCCATATACCCAAAACAGCTTACTTCCCAAATAAAGTTGTAAGAACACAAGGCAAACTAAAAATGTGCTAACACCAAGGTAAGCAGGTGGAATTTTTAGAGGATTGCTATTGCGAATTACTAAACGCCAAGCTGTAATACCAACAACAAGCGCTGCTAATGACCAACCCAGAACAGTATGAAAATTTAGCGTAGACTGTGCGGCTTCGTAAATGTTCGCTAAACCCGCTTCAAACTGACCAAAAATCACTGCTAAGAAAATAGCTCCTGAAGCCACAAACATATTCCAGAAACTGACCTCAAACAAACGCACATTGCGAGTGAAATAGCCTACAACGTCGCAGAAAAAAGAAAAAAATACCATCGCAATGACAAAGTGAACGATGATTGGATGTATAGGGTCAGGGTATGGTAAATTTTGGTTATTCAAAGACAGAGTAGGCATTATTTTTTCCTTGATTGAGTCTAACTAAATATTTATCTTATATAGAATTTTTATCCGTTTAATGCATTCTTCCTTATTTTTTAAATGTACTGTTGTCTTAGGAGTCTATCAAGCAATTAAACTTAAGATCATTCAGATATTTTTTGAAATAAAAAGCTTTTTCCATATTTACATTTTTTAGTAACTATTTTTATTGTTTCGCAGAAGTTACTAAACTAAACATTATTGCAATTTACTATTAAACTCAACTTAAATTTACATTTCTGAAAAACAGAAAATGGTTGATTTTAATAATAGTTGGTTATTTAACCTGACTAAATGTTATCAGAAACTTTAAACGTGGCTAAAAAAATCTTAATGTCTTACATTATTCTCTTTTTTCTATCATTTTAGATTGATGAACTCAATATTTTATTTTAACTAATAACTCAACTGTTATGAATATACTATAAGTCTTAATTGAGATTGATATAAGTCTTTAAATTAAATTTTACAAATCTTAAAAACCAAGACATACTGTTGTCACACAAATGACAAATAATTGAAATATTGATTAGTCAAACAATATACTGTTTATCTTTCTCTGGATAGATTAGGTAAATACTGTGTATTTCCTAAAATAGTAAAAATTTTTGATTTATTAAGTCAAAAAATTACCATTTTGATCATCTAAAATTGTCAAGTTAATTTGACACCCAAAAAATCAGAATATTATGCAAGTCTTCAGCTACTCACAACGAATACAAGTTTTAAAAATATCGAAAGTATTATGAGCTATTCTCCTTACCTGCTCAAAGGTCAAAAAGCACTTGTAACGGGTGCTAGTTCTGGTATTGGTGAAGCGATCGCTCGCCATTTAGCTGCATCAGGTGCAGCAGTAGCTATTAACTATCATTCTGAAGCTGAAGAAGCTCAAAAAATTGTCGATGATATCAAAGTTGCCAATGGAGAAGCTATTTCCATCCAAGCCGATGTCAGCAAAGAAGACCAAGTAAAGGCAATGTTTAGCCAGACTCTTAAACAATTTGGCACTATTGACATTTTGGTGAACAATGCCGGTCTACAAAAAGATTCACCCTTTATAGAGATGAGCCTTGACCAATGGAATGCAGTTATTGGGGTGAACTTAACAGGACAATTTTTGTGTGCGCGAGAAGCTGCAAAGGAGTTCTTACGTCGAGGTGTAAAGCCTGATATTTCATGCGCGGCAGGTAAAATTATTTGTATCAGTTCCGTGCATGAAATCATTCCTTGGGCTGGTCATGTTAATTATGCTACTAGTAAGGGTGGCATAAATATGATGATGCGAAGTATTGCCCAAGAACTCGCCCCCCATAAAATTCGCGTCAATAGTATTGCCCCTGGGGCGATCAAAACCCCAATTAATAAATCAGCTTGGGAGACTCCAGAAGCTGAGGCGAAGTTATTAAAACTGATTCCAGCAAAACGGGTAGGAAATGTAGAAGATATCGCCAAAGCAGCAGTTTGGTTGGCTTCTGATGACTCTGATTATGTCAACGGTGAAACACTGTTTGTAGACGGTGGTATGACCTTATATCCAGGTTTTACACAAAATGGTTAATTTCGGTTACAAGATCCCCGACTTCTAACAGAAGTCGGGGATCTGAGTATGACAATATCCTGCCTCTTATGCCCACAAAAGTTACTGTTAATTCTAATCTGATCACAATTAACGATGGTTCTTCGTTTTTAGTCACAGCTAGCGATGGTTCCATTGACGATAATCAAGCTCAAGGCTTTTTTGTTTGTGATACACGCTTAATTTCTTACTACGAAATTTCTCTCAATCGTTATCCACTTGTATTGCTAGCTTCTAGTAACATCACCCATCATAGTGCGCTTTACCAATTCACTAACCCGCAACTTCCCACAGTTAACGGCACTTTACCTTCTGAGAGTTTGCTTATTACTATTCGGCGCGATATTGTCGGCGGGATGCATGAAGATATTGATATTACCAACCATCACTTAGAGGCGGTTGAGTTTCAACTGATGCTAGCGATACGTGCGGATTTTGCAGATATCTTTGAGGTGAAAGCAAAGAATATTTTGACAAGGGGAGAGACAGTCACAACCTGGAAAGATGGCATCCTCTCTACCGAGTACCGTAACGGTGATTTTTTACGAGGTATTATCACTGAGTCAGTTTGTGCAACTTCCACAGCAAGGTATGCTAACGGTCGTTTAATATTTGATGTAGCGATCGCTCCTGGTGAATCATGGCATACCTGTATTAACTTTACAGCCAAAGCCAACGGAGATGTTCTCAAACCTCAACAAACTTGTGCTGTGTCTCACAGTACCAAAGCTGGAAAAGTTAGGGATGAATTTCTCACTAATGCTACAAAGATGCGATCGTCGAATGCACAGATACAAGAATTTTATCAACAGGCGATCGTCGATATGGGAGCGCTGCGGATTGAAGTCAATGATAACGACCAGCAATTTTGGATGCCGGCTGCTGGTATACCTTGGTTTATGGCAGTCTTTGGACGTGACTCGATAATTACCAGCTTGCAAACAATGGCAATTTACCATGATTTTGCTCGTGGTACGCTTGTCAGGTTGGCTCAACTACAAGCAACCCAGTTAGATGACTGGCACGATGCCCAACCAGGAAAGATGCTGCATGAACTGCGTCATGATGAGTTAACTAACATCAAGCAACTTCCCTATAATCCTTACTACGGCACAGTAGATACCACCATTCTTTGGATTATCACTTTAGCCCAAACTTATTCTTGGAATGCCGACCTTGGTATGTTGGATGAGTGCCGAACGCCACTAGAAAAAGCATTAACCTGGATTGATCAATACGGTGACTTTGATGGCGATGGATTTGTTGAATATTTAACTCGTTCATCAAAAGGATTACGTAATCAAGGCTGGAAAGATTCTGGTGATGCAATAGTTTATCCGAATGGTCAGTTAGTTGAACCACCAATAGCTTTATGTGAATTACAAGGCTATATGTATGATGCGTGGCTAAAAGCAGCTTTCATTTATGATGTGTGGGGAGAAAAAGAGCAAGCAAAAAAATTACGCCAAAAAGCAGAAAAATTATATCAACGATTTAACGAACAATTTTGGATTGAATCAGAAAACTTTTACTGTCTTGGTTTAGATAATAACAAGCAGCAAATCCAATCAATTGCCTCTAATCCTGGACATCTTTTATGGTCTGGCATTGTACCTCCAGAACGAGCCAACAAAGTTGTTGAGCGACTGTTTCAACAAGATATGTGGTGCGGTTGGGGTGTGCGGACTCTTTCATCTCAAAATTCAGCTTACAACCCCATTAGTTATCAACGGGGTAGTGTTTGGCCGCACGATAACTCGATTATTGCCGCAGGATTAAAGCGATACGGCTACCACCAACAAGTAAACCAGATTGCTGAAGGGATTTTTGCTGCTGCTAGTTATTTTCAAGCTGGGCGAATGCCAGAATTGTTTGCAGGAATCGAACGCCAAAATAATAACTTTCCTGTACCTTATCCAGATGCTAATATACCCCAAGCTTGGGCTGCCGGCTCGATTCTTTTACTGATTAGTACTATTTTAGGACTCGCAGCCGATGCACCACAGAAAAAGTTAAAAGTAAAGCCTAGTTTACCAGATTGTTTGCCAGATTTAGAACTCACAAATCTTAGTGTAGGAGACGCTACAGTTGCATTACGATTTTGGCAAGCAGGCAAACAAACTCAATGGGAAGTTACTTCTTTAGCAGGTGAATTAAAAGTTATTGACTAAAATTCAACAATAGTAATTACGAACTTGTACTGAGCGAAGTCGAAGTATTACGAATTATAAACTAGGCTCATGGCAACAGATTCATCTAAAAAAACCATCTTTGCGGCGATGGGGGCTAACTTAGCGATCGCTATTACTAAATTTATCGCCGCTGCCATTACTGGCAGTTCCGCCATGATATCTGAAGGTATTCATTCAATTGTAGATACTGGCGACCAATTATTACTTTTGCTGGGAGTTAGCAGGAGTCAAAAGCCAGCAGATGAAAGCCATCCTTTTGGGTATGGTCAAGAACTTTATTTTTGGACTTTAATCGTTGCTATCCTCATCTTTTCTATTGGTGGGGGAATGTCAATTTACGAAGGAATCACTCATTTAATTAACCCCAGCCCTTTGGAAGATCCGATGTGGAATTATGTTGTACTAGGTGCAGCAATATTGTTTGAGGGCTTTTCTTGGACTGTAGCTTTAAAAGAGTTTTTGCCGACCAAGGGAAAACAAAATTTTTGGCAAGCAATTAAAAATAGTAAAGATCCAACAGTATTTACTGTATTATTTGAAGATTCTGCGGCAATTTTGGGCTTACTTGTTGCCCTGATCGGAATTTTTTTAGGACATCTATTCAATAACGTTTATTTTGATGGCATCGCCTCGATTATTATTGGTATTATTTTAGCTATAGTAGCAGTAGTACTAGCCAGAGAAAGTAAAGGCTTATTAGTTGGTGAAAGTGCCGATCCTCAAACCATAGCAAATATTCGCTCTTTATCA
Source organism: Halotia branconii CENA392 (assembly GCF_029953635.1). Taxonomy (NCBI): domain Bacteria; kingdom Bacillati; phylum Cyanobacteriota; class Cyanophyceae; order Nostocales; family Nodulariaceae; genus Halotia; species Halotia branconii. The sequence continues at coordinate 1,808,355 of NZ_CP124543.1, forward strand.
AAAACAGAACCAGGAGTACAAAATGTAGTGCGTGTACTCACAATGCAACTTGCTCCGCAGGAAGTATTACTCAACTTAGAAATCCAGTTTTCTCAAAATCTGACAGGTGAAGAGATCGCATCGACTGTAGATAGTTTAGAAGCAAAAATTCGCCAACAGCATCCTGAAATCAAACAAATCTTTATTGAAGCCAAATCTTTAACTACTACTCGTAAACTTTCTCAACCTTTTTAATAAAAACCTACTACAAAATTACAAATCCAAAGACTTCATGTTCTCTCTGCGCGGCAGTCACTCATGGGGGAAACCACGCCAGTTCCTTCAACGGGGGGAACCCCCGCAACGGACTGGCTCCCCAAGACCGTGCTGCCTGGCCTCTGCGTGATTTTTCTCAACAATTCTATTCATAAACTAATAACTGTTAACCACAAAAACCGAAAACAATCAAAAAGCTCACAAAGCTGAATATATGAACATTCTTAGTCAACAACAAGCTTTTGGCTCACCGGGCATTGATCCTAGATGGACTCACGCTAATAAAGATGCAATCGGGACAGCTTACTCTACTTCCAGCCACGTTTGGTTTACCATTTGGAACGGTGTAATTACCGAAGTTTACCATCCTACAGTAGACACACCCCAGATTCGAGATTTGCAGTATCTAATTTCCGACGGTAAAAGCTTTTTCCACGAAGAGAAACGCCATCTTGAATCAAAAGTAGAACATCTGTGGACTTATGGTTTAGGATACCGCGTTACTAATTCTGACCCAGAAGGACGTTATGCCATCATCAAAGAAGTAATCGCAGATCCACATTTATCGTGTATTTTACAACACACAAAAATCACAGGCGATCGCAATTTTATTTCCCAACTCCACATATATGCCTTGTGTGCGCCACATCTAGAAGTTGGTGGGAGAGGTAATAATGGCTACGCTATAGAAATTAGTGGGCATTATGTTCTCACGGCCGAGAAAGATGGAAGATGGTTAGCATTGGGTGCAACAGTTCCCTTTACCCGTCTTTCTTGTGGTTACGTTGGTCAAAGTGATGGCTGGACAGATTTAGCTAGCAATTTCCAAATGGATTGGGAGTTTGACAAAGCTTTAGATGGCAATATTGCTTTGACTGGAGAAATAAATCTAGATGGTAATAAAGAATTTACGTTAGGGCTAGCATTTGGGACAAATCTGCACAATGCAATTTCCACATTGTTTCAGTCGCTGAATATTCCTTTTGCACAACAGAAGCAGCAATACAACGAACAGTGGAAGCGATCGCGCAATGATATCAAACCATTAGAAAATATTTCCTATGATCAGGGAAAGTTATATCACAACAGCGTTAGTTTGTTATTGGCACATGAAGATAAAATTTATCCTGGTGCTTTAATAGCATCTTTGGCAATTCCTTGGGGCGAAGCCAAAGACGACCAAGATCAAGGAGGATATCACCTTGTCTGGACGCGAGATATGGTTAGTAGTGTAGCAGGTTTAGTGGCTGCTGGAAAAAATGAGACAGCAGTGCGATCGCTGATTTATCTGGCCACTAGCCAACAAGAAGACGGTGGTTTTGCTCAAAACTTCTGGGTTGATGGTAAACCCTACTGGACGGGTATTCAACTAGATGAAGTAGCGTTTCCCATTCTTTTAGCATCGCTATTGCATCAAGAAAAAGCTTGCTCAAACTTCGACGTTTATCCGATGGTTTTGAGGGCTGCGGGTTATTTAATTCGTCACGGCCCTGCTACCCAACAAGAACGCTGGGAAGAAAACAGCGGTTATTCACCCTCAACACTGGCATCTAATATTGCCGCCTTGATTTGTGCTGCTCAATTGGCTCGTGAACGTGAAGATAAAGTAACAGCAACGTTTATAGAAGAATACGCCGATTTTTTAGAATCTCATATTGAAGACTGGACAGTTACTACAGAAGGAACTCTGGTTCCTGGTATTAAACGGCACTATATTCGGATTACTCCTACAGATATTAATAATCCTCAACCCAACGAAAATCCCAATCAAGGAACTCTGTTCATTAGTAGTCAGCCGCCCGGTGAATCAGGAGAATTTCCGGCAAAAGAAATTGTCGATGGCGGGTTTTTACAATTGGTACGCTACGGCATTCGTCAAGCTAACGACCCAATTATTGTTGATTCTGTGAAAGTAATTGATGCAATCTTAAAAGTAGATACACCTTTTGGCTGTTGTTGGCATCGTTACAACCATGACGGCTACGGACAGCAAGAAGACGGCAGTCCTTACACAAGTTGGGGTAAAGGACGTGCTTGGCCTTTATTAACAGGAGAACGAGGACATTATGAATTAGCTGCTGGTGGCGATGTCAAAACATATATCAAAGCAATGGAAGGATTTGCTTGTGATACTTGTTTGCTACCCGAACAAGTTTGGGATCAAGCAGATAAACCAGATGTACACATGTACTTAGGAAGATCAACAGGTTCTGCCATGCCTTTAATGTGGGCGCACTCGGAGTATATCAAGCTGTTACGGTCAACTGATGATGGACAGGTGTTTGATTTTATTCCAGAGGTGGCAAACCGCTATTTAGGCAAAAGAACTCAATGTAAATTGCTAGAAGTCTGGAAATTTAACCGTCAAATAGACAAAGTTAAAAAAGGTTATACATTACGGATTCAGGCTTTAGCATCTTTTCAATTGCATTGGTCAGATAATAATTGGCATACAGTACAAGATACGCCTTCTACTGCTACAAAATTAGGTGTAAATTTTGTAGATATCCCGGTTTCGGCTCATCAGCAAAAACCAATCGATTTTACCTTTTTCTGGATTGAAAGTAACAAATGGGAGCAACACAATTATACGGTTGCAGTTCAGGATAAGTAATAAATTTTGGCTCTATCAATACCAATACTTTTTTGCTCTTGATCGCTTGACTTTTAAGACAGTCGCTACTGAGGTGTTAGCCTTTGTAGAACTTGCTTTAAAACCATCGCTGTCCAATCAATATCAGCTACAGTAATATCATGTCCCAATGTCATGCGAATCCCACCCAAGGCAGCTTTTTCAGAATAACCCATTGCTAAAAGTATAGGGCTGGGGTTAAGTTTACCACTGCGACAAGCAGCGCCAGCACTAATAGCAATACCAGCAAGGTTTAGTTGTCTTACCAAAGTTTTACCACTGAGTTTTTCCCCATCAGCGTGTTCTAGGCAAAAACTGACATGATGAGGTAAACGGTAATAGCGATCGCCTGTAGGTATTAAACCAGGAATATCAGCTAATTGAGCAAATAAGCGATCGCGTAACTGAATTAACCTGGATGTTTCCGTAGATAATTCTACTGCCGCTAGTGTAGCTGCTACACCAAACCCAGCAATCGCAGGCACTGCTTGAGTCCCAGAACGCAGTCCCATTTCTTGTCCACCACCACAAATCAAAGGTACTAACTCTACACCAGGGCGCACATATAGCGCTCCTGCACCTTGCGGCCCATATAATTTATGACTAGAAATACTCAGTAAATCAACTGGTAATTTTTCTACATTGATAGGCAAACGTCCCGCAACTTGCACTGCATCGGTGTGGAATAAAACCCCGTGGGATTTCGCAATATTTCCTAGTTCTTCAATTGGTTGTATAGTCCCGACTTCACTTTGACCGTAAATTACGGAAACTAAAGCAGTGTTATTTTGTAATGCAACTTCTAAATCTTGAGGGTTGACTCTACCTTTAGCATCTACCCCTAGACGTGTCACTTGCCAACCCCACATTTCTAGCAATCGTGCAGTTTCAGAAATTGCTGAATGTTCAACATCAGAAATAATAATATGTTGAGGTGCAGTGTATGACCGGGTAATGCCCATGATTGCTTGATTGTCTGCTTCAGTACCACCGGAAGTAAAGATTACAGATTCCGATTTAGTGGCATTAATTAATCCTGCAACTTGAACCCTTGCTTGTTCTACAACCGTTGCAGCCCGTTGTCCCCACTCATGTAGGCTAGAAGGATTTCCCCACTGTTGGGCGAAGACTGCTTGCATTGCGGCGATCGCCTCTGGACGAGTGGGAGTAGTGGCACTGTGATCTAGATATATTTGCATAAATGCTTCAGGGGCTAGGGGCTAGGGGCTAGAAGCTAGGGGCTAGAGAGTATAATTCCATCGATAAAAAACTGCTTTATTTGTTCTTACCTGTTCTCTGTTCCTGATGTTGGCATACTCTTTTTTGGGAATGATAAATGTGTTCACTGCCAATTTTTTAGTAAATTACTGTGCAACTTTTTTTTAAGCGAAGAGATATTCTAATCTGTTTTTTGGTACTTGCGATCGCGGCTTGTCAACGAGTGCAGTCTTACAATAAGCGTCTCGCACCACTACCGCAAGACTCATTTGTTAAAGTTTACTTTAATCATTCCCAGTCTTCAGAATACAAAGAATCTTACCGTCAGCAAACCCGTCTTGGGGATGACTTAGAAAAACAAATTGTTGATGCCATTTCTCAAGCTAAATCCACAGTTGATGTTGCAGTCCAAGAGTTACGTTTACCCAAAATTGCTCAAGCACTCGCAGACAGACAACAAGCAGGAATTAAAGTCAGAGTCATTTTGGAAAATACCTACAGCCGCCCTTGGAGTAGCTGGACACCTGAGGAAGTCAAAAAACTAGCACCAAGGGAACAAGAACGCTATCGTGAATTTCAGCAATTCGTAGACGTTAACAAAGATAATCAACTCAGCCCAGAAGAAATCAAAAATAGAGATGCACTGATTATTTTACAAAACGGCAAAATTCCTCAGATTGATGATCGAGCCGATGGTTCAGCAGGTAGTAGCTTGATGCATCACAAATTTGTGATTGTAGATAATCGCATTGTCATTATAACTTCAGCTAATTTTACGATGAGTGATGTTTTTGGAGATTTTACAAATTCTAGTAGTTTAGGAAATGCCAATAATTTATTGCAGATTGATAGCCCAGAATTGGCTTCCTTATTTACAGAAGAATTTAACATTATGTGGGGCGATGGGCCAGCAGGCAAATTAGATAGTAGATTTGGTGTTAAAAAACCACTGCGTTTACCAAAAACTATCACACTAAATCAAACCAAAATTACCGTACAGTTTTCACCTACTTCCCCGACTCAAACTTGGAGTAATAGCAGTAATGGTTTAATTGGCAAAACTTTAGATTCAGCTAACAAATCTATCGATATGGCATTGTTTGTTTTTTCTGAACAGCGCCTTGCCAATATCTTAGAAAAACGTCATCAACAAAGTGTATCAATTCGCGCTTTAATTGATCCACAGTTCGCCTATCGTCCTTATAGCGAAGCTTTAGATCTGATGGGGGTTGCTCTAAGTAATAAATGTAAATATGAAGTTGATAATCATCCTTGGAAAAAACCGATTACTACTGTAGGTGTGCCTACTTTAGCTAAAGGTGATTTATTACATCATAAGTTTGCTGTGATCGATAGCAAAAAAGTCATTACAGGCTCTCACAATTGGTCAGATGCTGCCAATAACGGTAACGATGAAACATTGATAATAGTGGAAAGTCCGACCGTTGCTGCTCATTATATACGTGAATTTGCCCGTCTCTATACAAAAGCTAAACCTGGCTTACCACTAGCAATACAACAGAAAATCAAAACTCAAGAAAAAGAGTGCGCCCAGATTCAAGTTCCTTCGTCAATTGAAAATTTTAAAAAAGTCAATATTAATATAGCAAACCGAGAAGAATTAGCAACTCTTCCTGGTGTAGGCAAAAAGTTAGCACAGCGAATAATTATTGCTCGTCAACAGCAAAAATTTTCATCTTTGCAAGACTTAAAAAGAGTGCCGGGAGTTAGTAACAAAATGTTGGAAAAATGGAATGACTTAGTGACTTGGTAACTATTAAACTCTGAAGATTGAATTTCAAACTTCACAACTTATTGACATGAAATTGACATTGTTGTGTGAGCTATTTTTAAAAAAGAGAATTTAAAAGTCAGAAATTAGATTTTTACTAATTTTCAACCTCTGAAAGTCCTAATTTTAGCCAATTAATTGATGTATTAAAACTATTAAAAGTTTAGATATTTTCTAGATTAACTTAATGCATTAAATAACCTTTTTTTAACCTCTTATTAATTTGAAAAAAGCTGTTTCTCCCAGATAATTGATGCTGGCAATTTGCAAGAAATTAAGCCTTAACCAAAATTTAGGGAGTATACATTGAATCTATCGAGACGTGAGTTTTTTACCCTGGCAGGGGCATCGGCTACAGGTGCTGTCTTTCTATCTCCCTTGCAAGCATTCTATGCTAAACCCGCGATCGCTGCCGGCCCCTACGGCAATTTAGTGACCGACCCCAACGGAGTATTAGATTTGCCAGCTGGATTCACCTACCGCAGACTGTCCGAAACAGGTCAAACAATGAGTGATGGTTACAAAGTACCCGGTGGTCATGATGGTATGGGTGCTTTTGCCGGATCTAATGGCAATACGATTCTAATTCGCAATCACGAACTTGCTCCTTCTGCTAGCAATGGTGTGGGCGCTCCCAGTAGCAACAAGTACAACACAAATGCGAGAGGCGGTTGTACTAAATTGGTTGTTAATTCTTCCCGCAACTTGGTAAGCCATAGAGGAGTCCTAGCAGGAACCATTCGCAATTGTGCTGGTGGCCCTACGCCTTCAGGATCATGGTTAACCTGCGAAGAAACCTTTGAAACCAATAACAACAAGAAGCACGGTTATGTGTTTGAGGTTCCCAGTAGCGCCAATACTTTCGTTACCCCCGTTCCACTAACCGCTATGGGGCGTTTTAATCACGAGGCGGCCGCTGTAGACCCTAACACAGGGTATATCTACATGACAGAAGACCGGAGTAATGGATTGTTCTACCGTTTCGTCCCTAACCAAAGCAACAACCTGAGTGCTGGCGGTTTGCTATACGCCTTAAAGATTACAGGTATGTCTGGAGTCAACACAGCTACAGGTTTCCCCAAAAATACGCCTAAGGCGGTGGAATGGGTACGGATTAACAATCCTGACCCCTCTTCTGATACCGTCAGAACAGAAGGTTATAACAAAGGGGCTGCTAGGTTTTCAGGTGGGGAAGGCATCTTTTATGGTAGTGGTTATGTCTACTTCACTTGCAAGAGTGGGAGTAGTTCTGGCAACGGGCAGATCTGGCGTTATTCGCCCACTAACAATACTGTTGAACTTTATATTGAACCTAACAATTCTGGCGTGCTAGACAATCCAGACAATCTTGTGGTTTTCCCCAACCGTGACATTTTCCTCTGTGAAGATGGGGATGGAACGGATTGCATTTTAGGTATCACTCCTAGTGGCAGTCTTTACAAATTTGCTAAGAATGCCCTCAATACATCAGAGTTCGCTGGGGTCTGCTTCTCCCCCGATGGTCAAACGATGTTTGTCAACATGCAGAGTCCAGGAATAACCTTTGCTATCTGGGGTCCCTGGTAAACATACATCCTGTTTCAACCCAGTCAGGGTACAGAGTGATTACCCTGGCTGAACTCCTACCGTAACTCCTTGATCCAATCTGCAAAGCGGGATCATGTTCCCCTTGGTAACAATACTTGAGCGTTGCATAAATGCGGGATGAATTGAGCTTGTTCACCAATAGTAAACCTAAATTTTTTGTACCTTTGCGCCTACCCTGCGGGTACTCCTGCGGAGAACTCGTAAGAATAGCCGCTACCACGTCTATGCGCGAAACTAAAGTTACTTGTGCATAAGTCCTGAGAACTTCAAAAAACCTCCGCGTACCTTTGCGTTAAATAAAGGTATAGTTTTGTGCAGCTTTACAAATAAATAGTATTAGGTAATTTTTACCTAACTCTTAAACAGTAATATTTTCGTGCAAAATCAAGTGAGTACAAACTTTTCACTATAATTAATCAATAAATCAATCTCTTCCCCTGCTAGCGTGAATCATAATTTGATTTAGCAACTCCCAAATTTTCCAAAGGGGTTGCGTTGATTGCTGGTCAAGTTGAGAATAAATTAGGCGAAGCACACGGGGAAACTAACGTGAGTCATGGATTTGATTACGATTTAGTGATTATAGGCGCTGGCGTAGGCGGACATGGCGCAGCCCTACACGCCGTCAGCTGCGGTCTGAAGACAGCGATTATCGAAGCAGCGGACATGGGAGGAACCTGTGTCAACCGAGGCTGCATTCCATCTAAGGCTTTACTAGCAGCATCTGGACGTGTGCGGGAATTGCGTAACGCCCACCACCTCAAGTCGCTGGGCATTCAAGTCAGCAATGTGGAGTTTGATCGCCAAGCGATCGCTGATCATGCGGGCAATCTAGTAGCGAAACTCCAAGGTGACTTAACCAATAGCCTCAAACGTCTGGGAGTCGATATTATCAGGGGTTGGGGAAAAGTTGCTGGGACGCAAAAAGTCACTGTAACCGGGGATGGGAGTGAAAAAACCATTACAGCCCAAGATATTATCCTAGCTCCTGGTTCTGTACCTTTTGTACCTCCAGGCATTGAAGTAGATGGAAAAACTGTCTTTACTAGCGACCAAGGCGTTAAATTAGCATCTCTCCCAGAATGGGTAGCGATTATTGGTAGTGGTTACATCGGCTTGGAATTTTCTGATGTTTACTCGGCTTTGGGCTGTGAAATCACGATGATTGAAGCCCTAGATCAGTTAATGCCAGGATTTGACCGTGATATTGCCAAACTTGCAGAACGGGTGTTGATTACTCCCCGCGATATTGAAACCAAAGTAGGGATTTACGCCAAAAAAGTCATCCCAGGTTCACCTGTGGTGATTGAATTGGCAGATTTCAAAACCAAGGAAGATGTTGATGTCATCGAAGTGGATGCTTGCTTAGTGGCTACAGGACGCATCCCCGCAACCAAAAATCTCGGTTTAGAATCTGTGGGTGTAGAACCAGACCGACGAAACTTTATCCCTGTTGACGATCGCATGGCAGTGTTGTCAGCAGGTGAAGTCGTACCTCATTTATGGGCAATTGGCGACGCAAACGGCAAAATGATGTTGGCTCATGCCGCTTCTGCTCAAGGCATTGTCGCCGTAGAAAATATCGTCGGGCGATCGCGTGTGGTAGACTATCGCAGCATTCCCGCCGCCGCATTTACCCACCCAGAAGTTAGCTATGTCGGGATGACGGAAACAGCCGCCAAGGAATTAGGACAAGCCGAGGGCTTTGAAGTGGCAGTTAGCAAAAGTTACTTCAAAGGTAATTCCAAAGCATTGGCAGAAAATGAATCCGATGGTATAGCCAAGGTTGTATATCGCAAAGACACTGGTGAAGTCTTGGGTGTGCATATTTTTGGAATGCACGCCGCCGATTTAATTCACGAAGCATCCGCAGCGATCGCCAACCGTCAATCTGTTAATAGCCTCGCTCATTTGGTTCACGCCCATCCCACCCTTTCGGAAGTGCTGGACGAAGCCTATAAGCGAGCGGTCGCCTAGAAGAAGCAGAGGGGCAGGGAGCAGGGGGAAAGAAGCAGGGGAGCAGGGAGCAGGGAGCAGGGGGAAAAAGAGAAAGAGGTAATTTTTTTCATACCCCGGTCGTTGATCTTGTCCTGAGTTTCGACTGCGCTCAACTACCGCGTAGTCCAAGGGCGTAGCCGAAGTGTACACCCCGCCCCAATGCCCCATGCCCCATGCCCAATGCCCCATTTTCCATGCCCCATTCTTAATTTTTAATATGCAAATCCGTCGCCGTTCACCAAATCCAGCGATTAATGTTTCTATTTTGTGTTATCAGACTGCTTTACCCAATGCAGCACCAAATAATATTTTAGAAGAGATAGTTTGGCACAAAGAAATAGAAGTTGACCAAATGCGGGAAAAGCGACCTTTGCGGGAATTGCAGAAACAAGCACTTACCGCACCGCCAACTCGTGATTTTATCGCCGCTTTACGGCAAGGCAAAACAAATCCAGCATTAATTGCAGAAGTAAAAAAAGCTTCTCCTAGTAAAGGAGTTTTACGAGCAGATTTTGACCCAGTAGCGATCGCTTTATCCTATCAACAAGGTGGTGCTAGTTGTCTTTCTGTGTTGACAGATGTCAAGTTTTTTCAAGGTGGATTTGATAATTTAGCAAAGGTTCGTGCCACCGTAGATTTACCCTTACTATGTAAGGATTTTATCATTTATCCTTATCAAATGTACTTGGCTCGGATTCAAGGTGCAGATGCCGTTTTATTGATTGCGGCTATTCTTAGCGATCAAGATCTGCAATACTTTATCAAAATTGCTAATGCCCTCAAGATGGCAGCTTTGATTGAAGTTCACGATTTAGTAGAACTTGACCGTGTACTAGCTTTAGATGGTGTATCTTTAGTAGGAATTAATAATCGCAATTTAGAAGATTTCTCTGTTGACTTGCAAGCTACTTGCCAGCTGTTAGCAGCCAGAAATACTCAACTACAGCAACGAAATATTTTAGTTGTGAGTGAATCGGGACTACATAGCCGAGATGATTTAAATGTAGTAGAAAAAGCAGGTGCATCCGCAGTTTTAATTGGAGAATCTTTAGTTAAACAACCAAATCCAGAGCTGGCGATCGCTAATCTCTTCTCTAAATCTTCATCTCCAACTACCTCAAGCCACTAACAAAATACGTATTGATTGTGTCACAATTTATTAGCAAGAGACAAATTTTTTCTAATACAAAATCCCACATTGAAATCTTAAGTTAACTACATGGAGCAAATCCCTTTACCTTCACCTGTCCACTACGAACTTATACTGCAACTTTTAGAAAGACAAACTATGTCCGCTGTCAATCAAAATCCTGATTTGCGACGACAAGTCAACCAGCTAATTATTACCCTCCGAAAAGCGGCAGTCCAACAAAAGCAACTAGAAGAAATTTGTCAATTTTCTTCTGTAATGGTAGACCATCGTTGGTCAATCAACCACCATAATGCTAATCAAGTTGCTACTCCTGATTGATTGGTTAAGTTAATTTTTAAAGCTATTTTGTGACACTCTTATTCGGTGCGTTTATTTCTTTAAGTATATAATTTTGTATATGTAGGAGTATTTATCTTTTAAAGTCGCGCAGGGGAAATTCCCTATGTCATATTGCAATAAGTCGGTGAGGAAACTTCCTCGCCGACTTTTGTCATGAAAGACAGGATTTACGCACAGGTAATACCGTTTCACTTTAAAGTTGATATATTTGGGCAAGCAGGGGAAGCAGGGGAAGCAGCACTTCGGCTGCGCGGAAATCGAGCGAAGTCGAGATTCAACTACCGCGTAGCTAAAGTGCTGCCCCCTGCGGTCTTAATGATAAGTCTTTACCCGAACACGATATCAGAGAGTTTTGGCGTAAGTCCTAAAATAAATAAAATTTGATAACTCATTGTATCTGTACCCCAATCTGTGAGATTCTAGATAATCGCTGCTACAAAACTTAAGACAACTAGACAAAAATCATAAATGTCTCTTATCTACGAACTGACAACAATTCGCTACTCTACTTAGATAGATACCCCGTAAGTATTTACGTGTCTGGAGCGATCGCCAAACCGAACAGTTGTAAATAAGTCGGAGTCTTAAAAAATTACTGAGTCCAGCTAACCGACAAAACGATATTACAAGATTAACTGTTATGCAGGTGAATATCTAATATTCATTATCTCCTTTAACTTTTATTTGACTTTAGGACATAAATATGGATAATAAGCTGATGCTGATGATTCCTGGCCCTACGCCAGTACCAGAAGCAGCCTTACTGGCTTTAGCCAAGCACCCGATTGGACACCGCACCAGTGAGTTTAGCAACATATTGGCGGAGGTTACAGAAAACCTCAAATGGCTGCACCAAACTCAAAGCGATGTACTGATGCTGAATGTCAGTGGTACAGGTGCGGCAGAAGCGGGAATAATTAATTTTCTCTCATCTGGCGATCGCATTTTAGTTGGCTCTAATGGTAAATTTGGCGAACGCTGGGTAGAAGTTGGTCAAGCATACGGTTTGAATGTAGAAGCAATTACAGCTGAATGGGGTAAGCCTTTAGATCCAGCGTTGTTTGCTGCCAAACTCCAAGCTGATACCGAAAAGCAAATCAAAGCTGTCATTATTACCCATAGTGAAACTTCAACAGGTGTGTTAAATGACTTAGAAACCATCAATCGTCATGTTAAAGAACATGGCGAAGCCTTGATTATTGTTGATGCTGTTACTAGCTTGGGTGCGTTTAATTTACCAGTAGATACTTGGGGTTTGGATATAGTCGCCTCTGGTTCTCAAAAAGGTTACATGATTCCTCCCGGCTTAGGATTTGTTAGTGTCAGTCCTAAAGCTTGGGAAGCCTACAAAACTGCGAAATTACCGAAATATTATTTAGATTTAGGTAAATATCGGAAATCTACAGCCAAAAACACTACTCCTTTCACACCTCCGGTAAATTTAATCATGGCGCTACATGCCACGTTACGGATGATGAGAGAGGAAGGCTTGGAGTCAATATTTGCTCGGCATGAACGGCTGAAGAATGCCACCCGTGCTGCTGTTAAAGGGTTAAATTTACCCTTGTTAGGAGCAGATAGTTGTGCCAGTCCAGCGATTACAGCTGTAGCACCACAAGGTGTTGAAGCGGATAAAATTCGGTCATTGATGAAGAAGCGCTTTGATATTGCCTTAGCAGGTGGTCAAGACCATCTGGCTAATAAAATTTTCCGTATTGGTCACTTGGGCTTTGTCAGCGATCGCGATATTCTCAGCTGCATAGCATCCCTAGAAGTTGCTTTATCTGAACTCGGTTACGAAAACTTCACTCCGGGAGCTGGTGTAGCGGCAGCAACTAGAGTGTTTAGCCAATCATGAATTTGAAATAGAAGTAATAATACCTAGTATTAAATTAAAAGAGCGAGTTAACAAATCGCTCTTTTTTTTATATTTAAAAGAGTCAAAACGGTAAAATTCTATTTTCCTACATATCGGTTTTGGTACAAAGCAGAGTGGATGTGACATACCTTAGTTTTCCTGTACAAGCTAATCATACCTAAGCTGTCTCTAGCCAATCGTAAATTTGTTCTAACTGCTCTAAAGTAATCAATCCATACTGCCAAAGAATCATTGGTAAAGGACCAGGATCTTGCTCGCGATGTCGCATTGCAACTGCAAGCGACGCAGCGGAAATTGATAAATCTTCCTGTAAAAAATGTATTAGTCGAGAATAAGTTGATGGTGACACGTTTAACTCACCTCCTTGCCTAGTGTGTACTGTCATATAACGATTTACCATTGTTCAGTAACCCGCAGCTAATATTTCATTTGTGACTATACGATTACCGGATAAATACTCGACAAATTGTTTGAATATTCCGGAAACAGAGCATTTTTATGGTGAAAACTTGGAAATATTACCTTTAACAACACTTGTCTGCCCAATTTTTAAGCTACTAGTTACCCAGGTCAAATTGGCTTCATCTTTTTTACCTTAGTGCTTAATTTAATTACAGCTGTGGTAACAAAGATTCCATAGCCTATACTCCCTTATGAGCGACTATTTACACCTACTGCCAAAGGAATATTTTTTGAGACTCAACCATTGAGATGTGATTCTACCTTGGAAATAGCAGTATTTCCTAGTTTTGACATGATATTAAATAGTAGCCTCACAATTCATCTTTTTACACATACTTGATGTATTTTTTACACAAACATTATGAAACAAATTTTATCGGTTCTTACAGGGGAAACTACCTAAATACTGGTCTTTGCAAAGCCACTGATATTTAAAATTCAATTTTGACGCGATCGCCTTGCTGCAAATTTAGTTCAGCGGCTCGTCCAGATCGCAGTTCAATGACCGTATCAACAGGTACATTAGGCCCATAAGTAGGACAAGGATCTCCAGTACAGGGAGGTGCAGAAGTTTCTACATACATTACCACTCCATTTTGTAAAAATACCATATCCAGAGGCACTGGCACATTTTTCATCCAAAATCTAACGGGTTGTGGAGAGGGAAACTTAAATAGCATCCCCCGATTATCTGGTAAAGCTGGCCGATACATTAATCCTTTTTCTTGCTGTTCTTGAGTCTTTGCCACTTCTAACTGAATTGTTGTGTTATTAGGAACAATGGCTTTGGCTGAAATTGGTAGTGTTTGTCCTGTGGGTGCTGCTGTTTGACTGGTAGGGCTTGGAGTTGGTGTCGGAGGTTTGGCTGTTGTCTGCATCGAACAGCCCATGAGCAAAATACCCAGCAATATTGGAATTAAGCTTAGCCAACGTATCATATAGTTTGGGGTTTTGTAATTTAGATTTCGATTTTACAGAATTTAAGCCAGAAAGCCTATGATTTTTAGTTGTTTTCTTGGTGAACTTGGCAAGTATGAGTGAGTAATTTTACTAGGAAAAGGGAATAGGGACTAGGGACTAGGGGCTAGTACCGCTGCGCGGAAGTCAAAGTTTAAAACTCAAAAGTTAAAAGACTTATAAAAAATAAAATTAAAACTCCCACCTTTTCAGTGGTGGGAGCCAGGAATTTTGTTGTGTAGCTTTTGCTGCTCCTGTCATGAGCTTGTTAAGATTCTCTTAAAACGTACCCTACACCTCGAACCGTTTGAATCAGACGCTTTTGTCCTTCTTCTTCGATTTTCAGACGTAAGTAGCGAATATACACTTCAATCACATTCGACTCACCCATAAAATCGTAACCCCAGACATTCTCTAAAATTTGTTCGCGGGTTAAGACTTCACGGGGATGTTCCATTAAAAACTTTAATAGTTCAAATTCTTTCATTGTTAAGTCAATCGGCCTACCGTTATGTATGGCGCGGCGAGTTGCTAGATCTAAAATTAGTTCTCCAAAACGTAACTGTTCGGTTGTCTCGATATCAGGTTTTAAATAAAGACGAATCAACTTTAAAAAGTCTTCGGGACGGTATGGCTTGAGGATGTAATCATCAGCCCCAGCTTCTAGACAAGCCACACGATCATCAATTGTATCTCTGGCCATTAAAATTAGCACAGGCGATCGCATACCAGTACTTCTGAGATTTTTGCACAATGAAAGTCCTGATTCACCTGCAAGCATTCGGTCTAAAACAATTAAAGCAGGTTGGCGATCGCGACAGTGTTGTAAACCGCTGGCTGCATCATGAGCCAAAATCGCATCATAACCAGCCTCTTGCAAATCAAAAGACAGCTGATTTGCCAAGCTATCATCGGTTTCAATCACTAAAACACAAGGACTGTGAGCAAGTGTCATAACAATTTGGGATATTGGATTTTGGACAGTGCAGATGTTTCAGATAATTCTGGACATCAGCTAGAAGTGTAATTACAAGTTTTTGTCGATGGATAAATCCTAAGTTAATATGCTGCCTCAAATTTCTTTTAGCAGGTTTAGGTATCAGCCATCAAATTTTTAGATGCAATTTTAATCACTAATTCCAAATTCCATTCCTGTACTAGTAATCTGGAAGGAATTTCCCAATTGGTAAGACAAAGCATTAGCTCACAATTGCTCCAATGCGAGTTATGGGTGCTACATAAGGCCAGGTTCGAGAAGTGCTGTGTTAGTTTGGTCAATATGGGCGTAAAGATTCACCTTTAGCTATTGTGCCTATGCCAGTTACAACAGTCACAAAGACCGGACAAATTACTCTACCTGAAGAAATTCGGCAGCATCTTAAGTTAGTGAGCGGTAGCCAAGTTGAGTTTGTGATTGACGAGGACGGTCAAGTCAAAATCTTCCCTCTCAACGTTGCCGTAGAAACCCTATCTGGTATTCTCCATCGACCAGGCATCCCACCAACCTCCTTTGAGGATATGGAAACAGCCATCTCTGAAGGTGCGAATGATTGGACTTGATACCAATGTCTTGGTTCGATACCTCACTAAAGATAATGAGCAGCAATGGCAACAAGCTGTTATGGTAATTCAAAAGAATCAGCCTTGCTTTATCACCAATATCGTTTTGTGTGAAATGGTTTGGGTGCTTAGAGGAGTAATACCATGTCCGGTTAAAGACTTCTCATTAAGACCGCAGGGGGCAGGGAGCAGGGAGCAGAGGGAGAAAGAGTTTTCAGGTTTTTGCACAGACGCGGGATTCATAACTAATAAGCCGGACATGATATAAACTATGGCTTTCTTAAAGACGAGATTATTAATGTGCTAGAGGCTATGTTGCATAGTGCAGCCTTTGAATTTGAAAATCGCTCGACAGTTGACCAAGCTCTACAGCGATATAAGCAGGGTAAAGCTGATTTTTCTGATTACCTGATTGGGGCAGTATCTCAACAGGCGGGTTGCACAGAAACCGTGAGCTTCGATGGCAAATTGAAGGGTGAACGAGGATTTCAGTGTCTGAAGTAGCGTTGCCAGCTAACACTGCGTGGCAGCGAACGGTCGAAAGCTACTAGTTCCAAGTTCGAGTTTGTTTGCTGCCGTTGCTCAGTGGAAACCACAATAATTCCACGCACAGATTACCTTACTCAATATCTTTGTAGGTTGCGATCGCCTCTGCTCGAAATATGCGATAATTTTTGATTCAGCCTTAATTGACTCAATGCGTAAGTTCCCCACGCAAAAATCTCCTTAACCACCTAATAGCCTCACTTGTTGTTTGCTCGTTGGCAATTTGGAGGCATTGCTGGACAATTTCTGAAACGTTAGGAAAATAGCTGCTTTCTGTAATTACGTAATTTTCACCCTGCAATCTATAAATTAATAGCTGCTTACTCTTTAACAGCCAAATCTCTGGCACTTTATAAGGTAGATAGTCATCAATACTAGTATAACTAGTAACATCTACTTCAATTACTAAATCGGGTGGAGGGTCATTGAGCCAGTCGATACGCTTCTTACCTACTGCGGATCTCCAATTTTGAATGTAAAAGCAATAGTCAGGCTCAATGCCGCTAACAAGAGGCAAACTCATCGTGATGGGTGTAAATGAGTCGTATGTGCGGTTTAAGTGATCGAGTAAAACTGTTACTATCAATCCCAGCAAGCTCGCATCTCTTCCATGCTCTGGTAAGGGTGACATTAGTAATATCTCTCCAGGTCGATATTTAATGCGAGGCGAGGCGCGATCGCCTAGTTGCTGAGTTAGTGCTTGATAGTCTTGCCAGTCTCCCAAAAGTTTTAACACCGCGCCTGGTGGCAGTTCGATTTTTTCAGGTGTAATTATAGTATGCATACTAGCCTGCCTCGAAAAACTCAGTCTACACAAAACGGTAGCTATTCTTAAATAACCTTCTGTTCAGCGAAAATGAGCGAACAACTACTAATTAAGGTAATTCTACCGAAGTTGGTTTAGCAATATGTGGCAGACCCCAGCCTAACTTCTCCCGCAAAATCCGGAAAAACTCTGTTGGTTGTAGACGAATGAACTTGACACTATATGGCGATCGCTCTAAATATACCCGATCCTCTGGGAAAATGTAGCATCCACCATTGCCATCTACCACCATCACTAACCGAGGGATATTAACTGGGTAAATATTGACAGGTTCTGTATCCGGAAATACTAATGCCCGCGAAGCCAAAGAATGGGGACAAATAGGTACTAGTTGTAACACGGGTACACCAGGGGTAACTACTGGACCACCAGCACTTAAAGAATAAGCGGTAGAACCAGTTGGCGTAGAAACAATCACACCATCGGCGGCAATATCTACTGGTGCATGATGCCCTACGGCAATTTCAAAATGGCACATAGAGGTCAATGGCTCTCGATGTAACACCATTTCATTTAAGCAAAGAGCCTCCCACAGTACCGAGTCTCCCCGCAGCACTTTGACTGTGAGCATGGCTCGTTCTTCAATTTCATACTTACCTGTCATCACCTGCTCTATTGCTTGGGGCAATTGATTTAGGTAAGCTTCCGTTAAAAAACCCATGTGACCAGTATTCACCGTTAGTAGGGGAATACCACAAGGGGCAACCTGACGCGATGCTGCCAAAACAGTGCCATCTCCCCCCAATACAACTGCAAATTCCATGTCTGAGTCAAAACCAGGGGGTGTCAAACCATCAATTGGGGTGTGACATACAGGACTCTCCGGATTAGAGTAGCCAAGTATGCCACCGATACTCGATGTAATACATACATTCCAACCGGCAGCGGTTAGCTTGTCTTTCAACTCGATAGCGACACGACCCGCTATCGGTTTTACGTCATTATAGATAATGCCTGCTTTCGGCACACTTAAATATCCAAGTTTTGGGCGATGCTCTGTCTTAGTAATCGTGACATATTTTGGACAACATAGTCATTAGTCTCAAGTTTAAAGTCCAAAAATTGGTGATGTTAACCACGGACTATTGACTATTAGCCTTTGATGACTGCTTAAATGCAGCCTTTTTCGATTTATCTTTTTTGGTTTTATTTTTCTCGTAGTCTAATTCCTTCAGCTTTTTCATAATTCGGCTAAAGTACTCTTGCAGGTAACTTTCTAGAGTAGTGGTTTGTTGGGGGTCTAATCCAAAGACTTTGTATGTCTCATCCATTGAGGCGTTTAAAGGTCTACCACTTGCCAAAACTTCTGTAAATTCTAGCCTATCTGCTACATTCCAACCCCACTGAAAAAACCGGATGACGCGGCGCACGGTACGCAGGAGGTTGATTGGCATCCGTGTAACTCTGGCTTCTTTGGCAGATAAACGCTCACACAGACTAATAATTTCCTCAGCACTCCAAGCACGAGTACCAACAACAGGGAAAGCTTGTTTTTCAGTTTCTGGCACACTCAAAGCTCGAATCGCAAATTTTGCAATGTCTTGAGTGTCCATATAGGCGATGGGTGAAGAGTTACCAGTTACCCAAACTGGTTGATTTTCTAAAATCGGTATGCCGTATTGACCGATTAACCCTTGCATAAACCCAGCTAATTTTATGATGGTGTAGTTTAATCCAGATTCAGCTAAAAAGAGTTCTGTACAACGTTTAATTTCCATCAGGGGTACTTCTGGGTACTTCTCGGCATCAAGAATAGAAAAGAAGATAAAACGTTCTACGTTTGCAGCTTTTGCTGCTTGAATCAATGCTACCTGACCTTCCCAATCTACCTGTTTTATGGTCAGTGAATCCGTAGCGCGAGAGGTTGCAGCGTCGATGACTGCGTTTACACCTTCTAATGCTTCTGGTAGGGTTTGAGGATCACACAAATCTCCCCGGACTAGTTCTGCACCCCATTCTTTTAGAAAAGCAGCTTTTTTGGTACTCCGGACAAGACAGCGTACCTTATACCCCTCATCGATAGCCCGACGAGCCACTTGTCTTCCTAAGGTGCCAGTAGCACCGACGATTAATAATGTCATGAAGGTCGTAATAAATTTTTAAGTTTTATGAGAAGAATCTTAACAGAATTATCTCTGTAAACAAAAGTTTACATTATTTTTAATCAACTTAATTGATACACAGAGACTGACGGAAAAAGCGTTGTCCGTTTTCCGGACACGCTATTTTCCCAACACAAGCAAGCCTTCCGTCTTTTGTAGTTAGTTGTGAGGTAGAGGATTATTCCTCTGCTCCCTGAATTTTTAACAATAAAGCACCCAAAGCCCAGCCCACGAAGATTAAACCAAAAGACAATAGAGCTGCATTTAAAATTTCGCCACCCATGAGCGTGATTCTCCTTTGCGAATAGATAATTTACGATAATTCTAAAGGTCGCCCTTTAGATTTCCTGTTTTTTGGGCTGTTTGACTAAACTTGATTGCTCAAGTCTAACCTTCACTAGTCCTACGAACCAGGATTTGACCAAGTACATTAGACAGACTTAGGTACACTTAAGGCTTACCTGAAGCTCTACAACAGCTAACTTTGGATTAAACCTGTGTAAACAATTCTAAACCAGTTTTACGGTCAATCCCTATTATCGGTAGATAAGAACAGTCTGAAAATACTAATATGCTGTAATTAAATGTACAGCCGAGTACAGTCGTACCTGTTGCAAAGAAGCAAGCTAAGCGTAACGTCTCCAAAAATTGGGTCAAGTCTGTTCCCTGTTCCCTATTTCCTGTTCCCTGCAATCTATGCATCAACTCAACCCAAATCAAATATTAAAGTCTCATCTCAAAAATCCTCTGCGTTTAGCATTAACGTTGGGAGACCCAGCCGGAATTGGCCCAGAAGTGATTTTGAAAGCTTTAGCAGACTTTGAAATTAGTCAAAAGTATGATGTAACAATTATCGGGAATAAAGATTTACTAATACAAACTTATAATCAGCTAAATTCAACAACTTTAGCAAATCCAGACCAGTTGCAGATTATTGATGTGCCATTAAATAAAGAGATTGCCGATCAAATTATGATTGGTACAGGTAATGCAGCCAGTGGTGCGGCTAGTTTTGCTTATATGGAATATGCGATCGCTCACACACTAGCTGGTAAATTTGATGGCATCGTTACAGCCCCCATCGCTAAATCTGCTTGGAAGGCCGCAGGCTATAATTATCCAGGACAAACAGAACTTTTAGCCCAAAAGTCTAGTGTTGATCGCTTCGGCATGTTATTTGTAGCGCGATCGCCTCATACTAACTGGACACTTCGGATTTTGCTTGTTACCACACATATTCCCTTATGTCAAGTAGCAGACACATTAACACCGCAGTTGCTCACTCAAAAATTAGATTTGCTGGTGGAGTGTTTAGAAACAGATTTTGGGATAATTAAAGGGAGAATTGCGATCGCAGGTTTAAATCCCCACAGTGGCGAACAGGGACAATTGGGAACAGAAGAACAAGATTGGTTAATTCCCTGGTTGGAACAAGAACGGCAAAACCGCCCCAATTTACAGCTAGATGGGCCAATACCACCAGATACAATGTGGGTGAAGCCGGGTCAAGCTTGGTATGGTAATTCTTCTGTGCAGAATCCAGCTGATGCTTATTTAGCACTTTACCATGACCAAGGCTTAATTCCTGTGAAGCTGATGGCATTTGATCGTGCAGTTAATACTTCTATTGGTCTACCTTTTGTGCGGACTTCCCCAGACCACGGAACCGCGTTTGATATTGCAGGTAAAGGAATTGCTGATGCTACAAGTATGAAAGCAGCGATAGAATTGGCCGCTGAATTGGTTAGTCAAAGAATAGCTGCAATAAATTAGAACTTTTTATTATTTCAAGCTCATTTCAATTTTGCTTTGAGGAATTAAACCGTGACTCAAGCCTTACCCAAAATATTTACATTTGAAGAATTTGCTGCTAAATATCCAGACAAATCAGGAAAGCATTATGAACTCCATGATGGAGAAGTAGTCGAAATGCCACAACCAACAGGCGACCATGAAGAGATTGTCACATTTTTAGCGACAAAAATCACTTTAGAATATAGTCGCCTCAGTCTGCCGTATGGCATACCCAAGACAGTATTAGTTAAACCACCTCAACGTGAATCTGCTTACTCGCCAGATGTGCTGTTGTTAAATCGCCCCAATTTAGTAAATGAACCTCTGTGGAAACAAAAATCAACTGTTATTCAAGCAGCATCTATTCCTTTAGTGGTTGAGGTGGTGAGTACTAATTGGCGGGATGATTATCATAAAAAATACGCTGACTATGAGGAAATGGGGATTCCTGAGTACTGGATTGTTGATTATGCTGCTTTAGGCGGTAGAGAGTTTATTGGTAAGCCCAAACAACCTACTATTTTGGTTTGCTGTTTAGACGAAGGCGAGTATCAAATTAATAAATTTCGAGGAGATGAGCGTATTCAGTCCTTAGTATTTCCAGATTTGAATTTAACGGCACAACAGATTTTTGAGGCTGGAGGGACAATAGTAAATTCATAGGAAAAATAATTATTCTTCTATTTTGAACTTGTGTAATTTGCGCTCCCATCTGGCAAATAAACTCCCCTCGTCAACCTCATCTGTCTGTTCACTTTCATTAATGAGGTCTTGGTTTTTCTCTTCTAATTCACGCATATACTGCCTGAGTATACCTCCAACTGCGATCGCTCTGATTTTATGCAGCTGACGGGTTAATTCTAAAAACCATTCTTTATCAGCTACCAAATCTGATTCTTTCACCTAATACTTGAGAATTTCTGGAATCAGCAGCGTCGGGTCATGGTGTTTTGCGATCGCGCTAATATGAGTAATGGGTTGGTAATCAATCCGTAAGCACTTTTGCCACAATGCGACCCATTTAGCATGAGAAAGGTAGCCATGACTGAAATAAGAAGGTTGCACCATTGCCAAAATATGCAAATGTGGGTGTGCTGATACTCTGTCTCTTTCTTTGGTAACTTCTACTTCCATTAAACCTTAACGCTTCTCTGTGTTAAAAAAGTAGTATTTTTAAACCCAGACAGACGCAGAGTTTTACTAAATTTAACCCGTGCTTTATTCCGGCAGTTCAAACTTGTAACCATAACCTCGAACGGTTTTAATAAACTCAGGTACACTAGTATCAACTTCCATCTTCTTGCGAAGTTGACCAATATGCACATCAACTACCCGGCCATCTCCCACATATTCGCAACCCCAGATTTTTTGAATTAGCTGTGGACGACTCCAAGCTTGTCCAGGATGACTTGCCAAAAAATGCAAGATATTAAACTCCAAAGCTGTTAAAGCTAAAGGCTTATTATTAAGTGTGACTTCCCGACCATCGGGATTAATTGCTAGCTGCTTAAAAACGAGGCGCTGTGTTGGAGAAGGGTTGATAGTGCGTATGCGTCTCAAGAGTGCTTGTATGCGGACTTCCACTTCTGCCAGACTAAAAGGCTTAGTCATAAAGTCATCAGCACCAGCAGCAAGAATTTTAATTTTATCAGCTTCGTCAGTCCGTCCAGTCAAAATCATCACTAAAACATTAGTCCGACTTTGCATTTCTTGGCAAAGGTGATAACCGTTTGTATCTGGCAAATTCCAATCTAAAATTACCAAAGCTGGATCGAAGTTATCAAACAATGAAAGAGCAGTTTTACCATCTGCGGCAGACTCTATTTGATATTTTCGACTTAAAAAGCGATATATAAGATTACGGACACTGAAATCGTCATCCACAACAAGAATTTTGGGATTTGTAGCAGAAAGCATAACCATAACGTTTTAGCCTATTGTTGATCTGGCGATTCGCTGTGGGTAGATATATTTATTGAGAAGCCACTCTTAGAACATCTTGTTGCACGCACTTTTTGGGAGATTTATTTACGCCTACCCTGGTTTATTACGTAGACGTAAAGCAGCTTGTCGCCAGACATTGTCACTGTATTACTTAGCCATATTTAATTTTCTATTAAATTTATGAAAACTTCAGCTATACTAATGCATACCAAATGTATGAGTTTTGTTTGAATTTGGTATGTCTTTGGTATTTAGTGGTATGATTTTAAGTCTTCTGGGTTAACAAAAACTTTATTTTGGGTATATTCTCTTATCTACAAATAAACTTTGCTGAGCTTTGCCCTTGAACCGTACCCCTAGAGAACGTTTCAGCGAACGGCTAAGCCTTTTTCCCTCTTGGTTATTATAACTTCTGTAATATATTTGACTCTCAAATTACTCAAAGGGAATACCTTCTATGTAAGACTATAAGGCATTTTTCCGGATTGCATCTACGTACATCCATAATATTGACTGTAAAAAAGCATAAGTATACTATTCGGAATATGACCAGCCAAGGACTAAGAGCATCACCAGAAGGCATCAGAACAGCAAAAATAGCTTTAACTGATAAAACCCTAAGTCAGCATAAATTAGCAGTATCTTTAGGTATTACACGTCAACCAGTGTCTAAGTTTTTTGCAGGTGAACCAGTTTCTCGTAATTGTTTTGTGCAAATTTGCCAACAACTAGGACTATCTTGGCAAAAAGTCGCTGGTTTACCTGAAAATATTGCATTTCAGGTGGGCGCTAAAGTACGTACTGATAGTATTGATACTGATAAATTAGTATATGAACTACGCCAAAAACGTCAAGATAAAATCCATGACCAATGCAGTACTCTACAAATGCTGGATATTGCTCAGCCAATTTTATTGAGTGACATTTACACTAACATAAATATCTTAGAAGAAATAACCAGCCAAAAATGGCTAGAGATTTCAGAACTATTAAAAGATTTTAACCCCGACTTAAACTTCAATCGACTCGGAGGAGATAAGCAGCCAAGAAGTTTACCAGGATTAGAAGCTGCATTGCGATACTCAAAGTTAATGATGCTAGGTAAGCCAGGTTCAGGCAAAACCACATTTTTACAGCATCTAGCAATTGAGTGTAATCAAGGTAAATTTCAACCGCATCTTATAGCAATATTTATCAGACTAAAAGAATTTGCTGAGGATGCTAAAAGTGAGAATGAATTCAATTTATTGAAATTTATCAGCCAGGAATTTCTCAGCTGTGGGATTGACGAAGAATCAACTACAACCATACTAGCTCAAGGTAAAGCGTTGGTTTTGCTAGATGGATTAGATGAAGTGCCATCTTCTCAGGCAGATAAAGTTACTAGAGAACTACGCAGATTTACACAAT
Source organism: Halotia branconii CENA392 (assembly GCF_029953635.1). Lineage (NCBI taxonomy): Bacteria > Bacillati > Cyanobacteriota > Cyanophyceae > Nostocales > Nodulariaceae > Halotia > Halotia branconii. Next base: position 1,832,809 of record NZ_CP124543.1, read on the forward strand.
ATTACTATAAAAATCAGTTTGTTATGAGCTGCCGAATTGCTGCTCAACAATACAAATTTCCAGGATTTACAGAAGTTGAGGTCGCAGATTTTAACTATGAACAAGTCGAAGTTTTTGTGAAAAACTGGTTTTTTGCTGTCGCGCACAAGTCAAGAGAAGACGGGGAAGCTACAGGAAATTTATTTATTCATCAATTGAACCTCTCAGAAAATCAGCAAATTCGAGAATTGGCTGTAACACCGCTATTTTTGCATTTAATTTGCTTGGTGTTTCAAGAGAAAGCTGGATTTCCATTTAATCAAACTAAGTTATATGAGCAGATATTAAATATCCTGCTAACTAGATGGGACGAAGTGAAAGGTATTAAACGAGTGCAGGCATACCATAATTTAACTATCGCAGCAAAGAAACAACTATTGTATCATATTGCTGCTATTACTTTTGAACAAGGTAATTTATTTTTTGAGCAAGAGAAAATTCAACATATAATTGCTGATTATTTAGGCAACTTTGGCAATAACAATACAGACTTAAGTGAAGTTTTGCTGAAAGAAATTGAAGTCCAGCATGGTTTTTTGGTAGAACGAGCAAGAGGAGTTTACTCTTTTTCTCACTTGACATTGCATGAGTATTTTACTGCTAAAAATATTGTTGAAAATCACCAATTAAACTTTGGGGAAAATCTCGTAAATCAAATAACTAAAAAACACTGGCATTATATATTGTTCTTAACCGTGAGCATGTTGCCTAAAACTGATGAAATCTTATGGTTAATGAAACACAAAATTGATTCGTTAGTATCTGCTGAAGTTAAAATACAAGACTTTCTCATTTGGCTGTATCAAAAATCAGGTTCAGTCTCTACTCACTACAAAGCAGTAGCTATTCGCGCTTTTTACTTGGTTTGCGTTGGAAGGACTCCGCAGGATAATTATTTGAGAGAACGCCTTGTACAGGCTTGTAGGCATAGCTTCGTTTATTCTGCTGGTGTTGTGACAAGAAAAGACAACCTTAGTTCTTGTTGTCAGCTTCGTTCTTTTATTCATACTCCTAACTATAGCTTGGAATGTGCCCTACTTGGCGATATAGCTTTTAACCCTGACCTTGCCCTTGATGAGTTTTTAACTAGTACTCTTACCTGTGTTAGTGAGCTGAATTTTGCTTTGAAGCATAGTCTCAAAAATGCTATTTTTATTGATCATGTCCATGCTCTAAGCATTGCTTTTAATGAAGCTCTGGAATTATTATCAGAATCTGAATTTAAGCAAGTTTTACACAATCTTAAAAAAGAACTACCTCAGACAGATCATAATTCCCATAATTTTAGAGAATGGTGGCAGACTAATGGTCAACTTTGGGGTCAAAAGCTCAGAAATGGAATCATTAAATATCGTAATATCGGTCATGATTGGCAGTTTAATCAACAGCAAATAGAACTGCTACATCAATATTACGACGCTAATAAGTTATTAGTGGATTGTCTAAATTGTGCAGTAAATATAACTCCATTAATACGCCAAGAAATTGAGGAAACGTTATTATTAGCCAATTGCCATATTAAACACTAATATTGTTATATTTAAGATATATTTTGCATATCAAATTTTTAAAGTTAAACATAAATTATTTTGACTGCTAATTAACTATTAAAAATTTCAGTATGATGCTTATCTACCATAAGAGATATTTTGAAATATTCATACCAGAGAAAGATAAATTGTATTTATATAATTCGTTAAGTTGCTACTAATGCAACAAGTTAGGTAAAGCTTAAATGAATAACAATGTGCTAAACAATATCATTCCCTCACAGCCACCAATTGAGGGTCAGTCTGATGCTTATGCACTTAAGTCTAGATTGGAATGGGGCGAACCGGCTTTTACAATATTGGATATACGCGATCGCATGACCTACAATGAAGGTCACATTATGGGTGCGATGCCCATGCCAATGGAAGATTTGGTAGATAGAGCTTCGTCATCTTTAGAAAAGAGCCGTGACATCTACATTTATGGTGCTAGCGATGAAGAAACAGCCCAAGGCGTACAAAGTTTGCGTGCTGCTGGGTTTAAACATGTATCTGAACTCAAAGGCGGTTTGGCAGCATGGAAGGCCATTGGAGGCCCAACAGAAGGTATAGTTGAAGCTATGACTCCCGCAGGTGCGGATGATTACAATGTTGTAGCTCGGATGCAAAATCACCAAGAAAATCAACAAAAGGCAGTGAGTACGCCGACACAAAGCACTACACAATCACCAACTCCCGCAACTACACAAGAACCCACAAACGAATCTAATGTGGGATTAAAAACAGAAAATCAGCCAGAAAATCAGCAGAAAGACGAATAATAGTCGAAATACAAAAAACAAACATTAAAGTTATTTGACTAACGATCATTGACTTCAGTGTTCAAATAAATCCTTAAATTGCAGTAAATCTAAGGAAACTATCGTTGGCAGAACTTGAAAGCATTCTTGAGCAAGTTCCCAACGATCTTCTCGTTGCAGCATTTCAATGAGCTTTTGCCGAACAGTAAGTAAGTAGCGGACATCATTGGCAGCATAACTAAGTTGAGCCTCAGATAAATTAGCAGCGTTACCCCAATCAGAACTTTGAGCGCTTTTATCTAATTCTACTTGTGTTAATTCTTGCACCACATCCTTGAGTCCGTGGCGATTAGTGTAAGTGCGGGCTAGCTTACTAGCAATTTTGGTACAAAAAATTGGCTGAACTTTGATAATTAGGTAATGGCGTAAAGTCGCAACGTCAAAACGAGCAAAGTGGAATACCTTCACCACATTTGCCGCTTCTAGGAGTTTTTTGAGATTGGGGGCATTCGTTTGACCTCTGGCTATACGAATCACCGTTACCTTACCTTCAAGGTTGCATAACTGGACAAGACACAAGCGATCGCGTTGGGGTAACAAACCCATAGTTTCGGTATCAACCGCGATCGCTTCGGATTCTAAATATTCGCTAAGGGCAGCATCACTAAGATCGCGATCGCTAACCTGAAAATCTTGTAATCTCATGAATCACTCAACAATAAATGCAGTGTCTTCCAGATAAATTTACCGTTAAACACTACATTATTATTGTGCAAAAAATCAGCAATTAAATTTATTTAATACAAATAGGCATAAAATCTACTCGTTTATTTTTTACTGTTTAGTTATTTCCGCCGCGCTGTACTAGTATGAACAAAAATTTGCGTGAGGTAAACTTCGCCTTGCTGATTGGCAGCAACGCCAATCCCAGTGAGGTTGTAATTCCCTCTCAGGTTCTTTAAATGTCCAGGACTTTCCAGCCAACCAATAACAGCTTGACTAGCGGGATTAGTGTACCCTTGATTAAAAGCGACATTTTCTGCTGCACTGTTGTAGTGCAGGGGAATAGCTTTGACCCTAAGTTCAAATCCCTGATGGCTAAATGGGACTTTACCTCTAGCCATATTTTGACTATGAATCCTTGCCTGTCGAGTAATATTTGCATTTAGTTTCAACTTTGGCAGTTTTTTAGAAGCCCGATATCGATTAATTTGGTCAAAAACTGATTTTTCTAAAGCAGTTGTTTGAAAAACAGTAGTCGATGCTGCAACCTGATTTGAAGGAATCGATAACGGTTGATCGTCAGTGGCTTGTTTGGTTGAACTGTGACTTGGTACAGGAGCATTCATTAATCCCGTGGCAAGGACAAGCGTACTTAAAGCGATGCCAAAAGCAGTTTGTCGGAACATGGAGACTTACGCAATATATACTTAGTTAGACCTATACTCTACCTTCTTGTTCCTAAAATATATACCAGGATACTTTTCAAAATTAATAAATTTAGGACAACTTGGCAGATTTTTTACAGAAAATACAAGTACTAGCCTCCGAATTTTAAATATTTAGATGGATCAGGCTTCTAAAGCCACAATTGTTGCTTGATACTAGGAGATAACATGATCAGTTCTTCAATGAATAGTGTATTTTCCACTAGATAAATGTTATGTCAACTACATTTTTTTAAAAAACTTAGTCTGAAATTTTATACTTAAGTACTTAGGGCTTGTTGAGAAAGTCCTTTGGTGAGGGTAGGCAATAGAGAACAGGGAACAGGGAACACTTCGGCTACGCGGTAGTTGAATCTCGACTTCGCTCGATTGCCGCGTAGTCGAAACTTAGTGCATTGCAGGGAACAATTTTATAGCCGTAGCCACATAGGTTAGGACATTTTAAAAGCATGAATGCTAGGAATGGCAATAGTTTTACCTCCTGCCCCCTGCCTTTTGGAAGCTTAAACCACAATTATCGCCCACATACTAGCTCCCAGAACGATAGCAGCTAGATATTGCCAGAACATTACTCTAAATGGTTGGCGGGCAATTTTTTGGGTTAATACTATCGTTAACAGCACAGAAAAAATCAGAGTAGCACCTTGCAAAAAGTCAATTACAGCGGGGTGAGCTACTAAGATTGGCAATTGTTCACCATTTAAACCAAAAGTAGCCAAACTTACAGGCAAAATCCGTCCACCTTCGCTCAACCCCAAACGTAGATAGTGAGCTAAGTTACCTCCTAATACTAAGGGGAGATAGCCATAGGCAAGTTCAACAAATGGTCGAAGCTGACGCTGAAAATTGAACAGATATATCAAACCATAAGCTACAAAGGTAACAAGAACTGGGATAGTTAAAGCCAGCAGCGAAAATCCTAAGTGTTGCCAAAACGAAGTTAAATTCAGTTGCAACCCCAACCAAGATTGCAACTCACTCAAGCGATGCAGATATACTCCACCCAAGAGCAAAAATAACAACGCCACTTCATAAGTGCGAGGAACATGAGTTGTCCACAGTTCGATGCCAGGGGGACGTAAATTGAACTCGACGGAACGATGAGGACAGGCTTTCAGACAAGTCATGCACAGTACACAGTCTCGGTTATCTTCTAATTGGGCAGGGTGAGAGTATAACGGACAACCGTTAGTTTCCATACCTTCACCTTTTTGAGGACCACCTTTATAACATTGATATGTAGTACAAGTTGCCGAACAAATGCCTTGCTGCGCCCTCAGTTCAGTCATTGAAAGTTTGGCAAATAAACCATTCATGCCGCCAATCGGACAGAGATAGCGACACCAAAACCGCCGTTCAAAGATGGCAGAAAAAATCATTGCCCCAGCGGTGATTAATAGCAGCAAACAAGCGCTCAGGTAGGCTGTATTTTCTAAATCCCAAAGTTCTTCCCACAGGAAAATTAGAGTAAACAAACCAAATAAAAACCATCCGCCCCATTTTTCAGCTTGTTCTCTTGGCCAACGCTTGAGTTGTCTGGGAAACAACCACAAGGAGAGTTTTTGCGTAATTTCACCGTAAATCATGAAGGGACAGACCGAACACCATACCCGACCTAAGAAAGGAAAAAGAAACAGGAAAAAAGGCCACCACCAAGCCCAAAATAAATTTAAAGCAAAATTGCGATCGCGTGTTTGAGGACCAATAAATAATACTCCTACTAAGATCGCAAAAGCCGCAACAGTAAAGCCATAATTAATGCGATCCGGCCACCAATCACTACGTAAAAATCGCCGTAAACGGGGATAAGTATTTAACAGATTTACCCGAAATCGCTTTTTCTTCGTTTCGGCTGGCCAGAAGATTTCTTCTGTGAGTACGCTGGTATCTTCCGCTTGGACAATCGCCCGTTCTACGAGATTTTTTAATTCCTTGAGATTACCAGGAAAATCATAAGACTGTAAGCGACGTACAGCTTCTGGGGCTATATGCGGTTTAGCGATCCCTTTAGCTCGAATATAAAGACTGATGTAATATTCTACTTGTGCTTGAATATCAGCTTTTCGTACTCGGATTGGTGGTACTTTAATCACACGACCGACAGAGCGTTCAATTATTGGCTGTGTCTGTTCCGAAACAATGAGAATACGGGCTTTGTTATGCTGAGGTTCAGCAGGTGGCTCTCCAGGACGAGAAACAGGATTGTATGTATTCGTTTGCAGTAACTGTGTGACAGCAGGTAATAACTCTGGGGGTAGTTCTTGGATATTGTTGAAAACAATAGTTCCTTCATCTAGCCATTGCAGTAGTCCTGGTTTACCCCCAGCGCGGCCAAATAAATCTGCACCACTAGTTTGGAGAATCCTACAATCAACTTTAATAATTGGTTCTCGTCGTTTAGCAGAACCAAAGTGAATTAAAGCAGCTATATTATCTTTTTCTAGTCCTGGTTCCCCAAAAATCTCCACAGATTGGCGCTCATTAGCTGCTTCTCTAATTTGCTCACGCAAACGCACAGCATAGCGACTCGTACCGACAATTCCCCGTTGAGCTTTGGGGACTAAATACGGTCGCAAAGCTACAGAACGCTCTTGTTCATAACCCAGAGCCGATGTCACCTGCGCCAATTCTTGCGCCAATTGCCGAGAAAAAGCTTGAGTAATTTCAGGATATTGGTTGACTAATGCCTTAAATTGTGAATTAGATACAACCCATAAATTACATTCTGTGACAGTAGTAATTGTGCAAGCAGCTAATTCATCCAGCAGTAATTCTTTGAGGTGAATTACTGCTCCAGGAAGAAACCCACAAGCTAAAGCCGGGTCGTTTTTATTGGTAGTATCGCTTTCGAGTTGACCTGCATGAAGAACATAAAGGGCTTCTGGGGAAGTACCTTCATCAACTAGAGTTTTATCAGCTGGTACAACTTGTTCTTCGATAACTTGAGCGATCGCATTTAAAACCTCAGGTGAGAGAATACCTAAAGCCGTGCGTTCTTGTAGCCATGTAACCATTTCTGGAGATGTCATCAACAGTTCTCCGTTACCGCTGCTGTATAAAAGAATTATCCCTGAAATGAATGTACAAAATATAGCGTTTCTCGATTGTATGCAATACACTCCAGTCAGGAAAAGGGGCTAGGAACTAGGGGCTAGGGGCTAGAGTGGTATATTTAAAAGAAAACCGCTATATCTAAATTTAGTTTTGATAAGAGGCAGGGCATGGGGCATAGACAATTATCAGTTACCAGTTATCAGTTTTCATTGTTAACTGTTCACTGTTCACTGCCCTTTGCTCCCCTGCTTTTTGACAATTTCGGGAGTTATTCAAACCCTTTATACAGTACTAAAGCTCGTCCGTTTGCAGCCGTCCTCGCAGGAATTTCATTGCGGTTGAGCTTTCGAGTAATACCTTGGCGTGTTTCTTCAACCCAAGTTTGAAAGCTAGCTCCATTAAAATGGGCTTCACCAACACCAGCAAAACTAGAAGCAGCATTAATAATGCGGAAAATTGGTTCCTGTTTTTTAATGCCATTAGAAAAAATTAATGCACCCAGAAGTTCTGTAAAACCACCATTACTAGTTTCAATTTTGGTTTTACCTTGTTCTGTCTTAAAACCGAGAATCCAAAGCTTAGCACCATTATTGACGACATTAGTTGTCGTTGATCCTTCAACATTTAGCTGTCGAGTCCAAATACTTTGATCTGAATTGAGGAATCTAACTTTATCCGTTGTCACATCATCGATGAAGAGATCACCAGATCCTGTACTTTCAAAATCGAAGTTTTCAATACTACGAAAGACAACAGTACGGTCAGCAACGCTCCTCCAATTAACTTGAGAGCCACGCCTGATGTAAAAATTCTCAATTATCAGAGTTGGTTGAGATCCTTTGTCTGCGACTATTTCTCCTTTACCCTCAATCCATCCCTGAGTTCCGATAAATCTTCGCAGGTTTTTTCTCAGTCGCAATGTTCCATTGATAGTAAAGTTCCCCCTTCTTGGTACGACTACGGTTGTAGCACCAGAATCAATTGCTGCTTGAAAAGCAGCAGTATCATCCTTTTTGTCATTTGGTTTGGCTCCAAACTTCTCAACACTAACCCATGCTTTGGGATCATCCCAAGGTAGTTGAGGAAATTGCCTAATCGGCAGTTGCAGAGACTCTTTCGATAACTCTTTTGATTTACTAGATGCAGGAAATTCGGCAATTATGGGGCGAGAAGTATATTCATTAATTGTAGTTCCTGAAATGTTACCAACTGCATTTCGTGCTTTACTTGAAAGCACATTTTTGTAACCTGCACCTGATATATTTCGAGCATAAATAAAGCCTGTAGAAGAAATTGCAGGTACTTTTTTAGCATTACCACTACCAACAAGACGAGCATTTAATAGTGTCAACATACCTCCAGTTTGATAACCTGAACTTTGATCGCTACCATTAATAATTGCTGGTACAGAATTAAGACTATAAAGATTTTCCAGACTCATTATTTGCCCACGATTGAAGATACCAGCCCTATTTTGATTGCGAACTGTGATGTTCTGCATCGTGATCCCAGCAATCACATTATTGGTACGTATTCCGTAATCGAATCCTACAACCTCAACATTCTCCACTAACAATGGGCCAACTTCACCATGTGTTAATGCCAGACCAGTTGTTCCTTGGCCGTCAGGAGAAATAATCTTGACGCTCCGCACAGATCCTAAATTATTGGCAATAAAATTGAGTCCTTCTGCTCCTGGATTTTTCTTTCCTATATTAATAGTCAGATTTCTGACTGAGTTAGCAAAACGTTGAGCTTTTTTACTCGCACTGAATGCTTTCGCATTTGGATTTAAGTCGGGATCAAACCCTGTAGATATTAATGGTCGAGGCTTTTTTGGATCTTGAAATTTGGCAGAAGAATCGTTTAATTGAATAGTTACGCCATCTTGGCTTTGTCCTTGCAGTATAGTCCGCTTGTAGTCACTGGCAGAAATTCTTCCAGGCGGCCAATGTAGAGAATCAGAAATGTTATATGTACCATTGGGCAAATAAATAATCCGCCCTCCACTGGGAAATTGACTCAGTGCCTTTTGAATCGCTTTTGTATCATCTTTGCCATCGTTGGGCTTAGCTCCATATTCTGATGCAGTCACATCAATCACTGCTGCACTTTTAGGAAATACAATATTTTCTTGTAAGTTTTGGTTTGTTTGTGCAAGTACAAGCTGGTTTTGACTATTGTTGTTGTTATAGTTAACGCAAGAAGTAGCTAAGGTAGCTACTATGAGTGTAGGAGTGAGTTGTTTTAAAATTGACTTTTGAGAAGGCAACACCAACTGAATCTTCTCTCGGCTAAATTGACTACTTAATTACTATATACTTCACCAAAGGTGGCGGGAAGCCCACTTCTTCAAGGAGTGTCCGTGATAGCACTTCGGCTCCTTTTAACTGCGCTATTTCGGCTACGCTCAGTACAAGTCAAGGCGAGACGCTCAGCGACCATCGCCCTGCCATTGTCCGGTGTCAGTAGTCAGTAGTCAATAGCAAATACAACTGGCTACTGACCACTGATCACTGACGCTAAATCCTACCTCTTCAAGGGGCGGGATGAACTTAATACTTCCAATTTATCAGAGAAAATGCGTATACTTTCTAATTTTTTATAAGCTGGCCATATCAGTAATCACATCAAAGCTAGCTGGAGGCAGACAAAATTGTGGATAAAGAGCAGATATTGCAATGGTTACAGGCATTTACAACTGAAATAGAAAAAAATAAGGAATACTTAACTGAATTAGACGCAGTCATTGGTGATGCTGATCATGGTATCAACATGGATCGTGGTTTTAAAAAAGCGATCGCCCAGTTACCGAATGTTACAGAGCAAGACATCGGTAACATTTTAAAAACGGTAAGTATGACTCTGATTTCTAGTATTGGTGGTGCAAGCGGCCCTCTATACGGTACATTTTTTCTTCGAGCCAGTACAGTAGTCGCTGGCAAGTCTGAATTAACTGCACAAGATTTACTAGAGATGCTTCAGGCTGGCTTAGACGGCGTACTGCAACGTGGTAAAGCGCAACTGGGAGATAAGACAATGGTGGATGTGTTATCTCCTGCTGTAGTGGCTTTTGGGCAAGCTGTAGGAACGAATAAGGTGATATTGCCAGCAATGCAACAAGCTATAGCAGCAGCCCAAGAAGGATTGCAAAACACCATACCAATGCTGGCTAAAAAAGGACGAGCTAGTTACTTAGGGGAACGCAGCATGGGACATCAAGATCCAGGAGCTACCTCGTCTTATTTGATGTTGAAAAGTTTATTGGAAACTTTAGAAAACAAGACACAGTGAAGGGAGCAGAAGAAGCAAGGGAGCAGGGAGCAGGGAGACAAGGAGAAAGAGGTAATTTTTCTTTATCCCCCTTGCGCCCTGCCCCCTGCCCCAATTCTTCTTCTTCTTGCCCCATGCTCAACTAAACACCCGATGTTGCAATGAAGGCATTTGACGGCGAACTTGCTCTAAACGCGAAGGATTAATTTCTGCGATCGCAATTCCCGGTTTTTCGCCAGCATCAGCTAAAATTACACCCCAAGGGTCAATAATCATTGCGTGTCCGTGGGTTTGGCGACGGTCATAATGAGTGCCTGTTTGGGCGGGAGCAATGATATAAGAGGTATTTTCAATGGCTCTTGCTTGGAGTAATACTTGCCAGTGGTCTTTGCCAGTGAAGGCAGTAAAGGCCGCAGGCACAAATATGATATCGGCTCCTTTATCTGATAGATGTCGGTATAATTCCGGAAAGCGGACATCGTAGCAAACAGAAAGACCTATACTACCTAGTTTTTCGGAGAAGTACACCGATGGTAGTTGCTTACCAGCCATCACAGTACTAGATTCTCGATAGGTGTTGCCGTCAGGGACGTTAACATCAAATAGATGTACTTTGTAGTAACGGGCGAGTTCTTCACCGCTAGGATCAACGAGTATGGTAGTGTTATAGACTTTGCCTGTATTATCTACTGGGACTGGAAAACTACCGCCCAAGATCGTAACCTGAAAGCGCTGAGCCATTTTTTTGAGAAATTGTTCACTTTCATTGGCAATAATTTCCCCTTGAGCAAGTTTGTCTTTTTCTTCTCCCATAAAAGAAAAGTTTTCTGGCAAACCTACCAATTCAGCACCTCGACGCACAGCAAGATCAATTAACTCTTCTGCCTGTGCCAAATTTCTATGTAGGTCAGGCACACTGGTCATTTGAATAGCGGCTGCTAAATAAGACTTCATAGATTCAACAAAAAACAGTGGATTTGTGCGGTTATAGATTCTCAAATATACCGTTACTTAAAGAACTGTGGGGCTGAATTAGACATAAGTAAGCTTTATTTTTCTTTAAGAATCGCCAATATTAGTGTTTCTGAGCAATCTTCCCAGAGTTATAGGAAAATGAGTCAGGTTAAGTGAGGTTTGTTATTAAACCTTAATAAATACTATCTGTTATGTTAGTAGATGCTTCCGTTTCAGTTCCACCTTTGATCAAGACGGCTGGCTAAAATATGGCAAATTATTGATGAACTATAAAACTAATTCCATTTTCATTGAAGAGATAGTAGAATTTCTTAATAGCTTCTTTGATGTGAAACGCTTTTCTGAAAGCGAAAGAGGGGGCATATATTTACCATCAAGACATCCTGTAAAACGTTTAGGACTAGCTCTCGAAGCAAACGCAAATTTACAGGAATGGATAATTTCCCAAAGTTTAGATGCACTGTTTATCCATCGTCCGTGGAAATTAGAAGTAGAATCTCTTCCGTCAGAATTGGGGATAATTTCTTATCATCTGCCATTTGATGAATGCTTAACAATGAGTTTTAATCCTCGATTGGCTCAAGTCTTAAGTATTTCTGATTTAGAAATGTTAGGAGAAAAAGAAAACAGAGTAATCGGGATGATTGGTAATATTCCAATCCAAAAGTTTGAGCATTTATGTAATTGTGTGACTCAAGTTTTTGGAGGACAAGAGCAAGTTTATCCAATAACTAATAATGATGTGAAACGCGTTGCTGTCGTTGGAGCGATGACAGATTTATTGATACGTGAAGCAGCAGACCGTGACGCTGATGTATACATAACAGGACAGTTTCGCAAACCAGCCACAGGAGCAATACAAGAGACTCAAATGGGAGTAATTGCTGTTGGGCATCATCGTAGTGAAGCGTGGGGTTTACGCGCACTCGCTGGAGTTTTACGAGAACGTTGGTTGAATTTGGATGTAGTTATTTCGCCTAACATTCTAGGTAAGCCCGACAGTTATAAAGTGGAAGGTTAATTCCTACTTCCATCACAAATTGGTGTGTCTTTAAAACAACAAGACGAAAATCCACCCGAATATATTGTAAGGCTGCGCCAGCTGAAAGCCCAAAGAGGGATTGCATGACAATTAAATACTTAATTGATGAAAACTTACCCCCTCTTTACCAACAGCTATAGGACTCCTATTTGATTTTTGAACACGATTCAGTACATATCTATCCCTTCTTAACTGTTCCCTGTTTCCTGTTTCCTGTTCCCTACCTACACAAATAAATTCACCGAATCAAACCGGATTACTATAACAGTGAATAGTTATTACAGCGTTTTTCAGATGAATAGACTACAGTGAGCAAATCAACCCCAAACATCGTCGGATGAGATTCAATACTTTTGGGTTAAGGATTATAGCGATACTCTAGCCCCTAGCCTCTAGTTCCTAGCCTTTTTTATTTCTGGAGTGTATTCCATGCAACCGAGAAGCGCTAAAAGTAGCTTTTGACTGATAGCTGATAACTGATAACTGTCTTTTGAGTAACTTGATTTCCTTGTTAAGAGTTCCCTTTCATTTAGCAGTTCTGACGCAAGGTGTAGGATTAGCAGAAGGCGGATCAGCATAAATTGCTAGAGTATGATAATCGGGGTTAGATTCTTCATACAAAATTCTAAATGTATAGAGTTTGGTTTTACCTTGCCCTTCAGTAATTACAGTTAAAAGCGTATTATCCATATCAGGCAATCCGGGGATATTTATTTTTTTTATTCGCCGGAGTTGAATTACATTTGCTGCTGAATTTTTACAATCTCCTGAGTTCATATTGCGGTCTTGACCGAACTGCATACACATTGGCCCATCAAAGTCCATAATTACTTGGGATGGGTCGTTTAACCAAACTTTTTTAATAGTTTCTCCAGAGGGCAGAAAACTTAAATTTGTACCTTGTTGATACCATACGTTAATAGTAGGTAATGCTCCTCCTAAACCCTGTGCTTGACAAGAAAACATAGAACGGAGAACAGCATTATTAGCGACAGCACGACCTGCCAAAAATAACATTGCACCAGAAAAAACTAGGGAAGTCAGAGTAAATAAATGAGAATAACCTAGATATTTTTTCGGTGAATTAATATGTTTCATGGCTGCAACCTGAGAAATAATTGAATAGGGAGCGATCGCACAAATTCGCCTAAATCTTAAAACTGCATTGTTTGATTAACATATATTTCCACATTTTTTCCAGCTGCGAGAAACCAAACATTGGTTTGTTGCGACATTTGAGCGATCGCTTGCTGATTACGTTGCGAAATTTGGGGAATTAAAGAGTTTAAACCACCTTCTAGAACTCCTGCCGGAATGTTGCGTCTATTATCAGTAACCTGGAAACAACTAGTGTAAATATTATTGTTATTGTTATTATTGTTATTATCAGTGTTATCGTTATAAACCCCATTCTGACCACACTCTACTCTGGTATCAGGACGATTAAACAACTCTGCGGCTTTACCAATACCTCCCAAAACAAATAATCCTGCATCCATACTTGCTATAGAGCCAGATGAATTAGGAAATTTATTTGCAACGAGAGGTTTGCCTTGAGTACCGCGAATAATAATTGCATTGGTTGGTAAACTTCTTTCTGTAAGATTACCTTTTTGGTCTTGCACAATAATTTTGACTACATTTAGCTGTAACAAACCTTGTTCAGAAATGGCATTAACTTGAGTTAGTAATTCTGTATTTGCAGGTAAAGCAACTTCACCATCCGCAGCTTTTAGTGGTTCTTTTAATTTCACAACAAAAACGTTTTTATTTTCGTCTTTATCGTTATTTCTTGATCTTGTAGTTTCCCCAAATATGGCTGTTGCTAACACAGCTTTAGCACTAGTTCCTACTTTTACTGATTTCGGATTCTGTGATTGATTTTGGCTAACTACAGAAGGTTGTTGTTGTTGTGGTGGTTGTGGTGTAGGATTCGTATTCTGGTTGATTGTCTGTGATGCCGCATTGTTATTCAGCTCAGGTGGAGAAGTAACGACATCATTATTTGATTGATTATTGGCAGCTACTTGAACTTGACCATAGCTACCTAATTTTGCTAGCCTTTTCCACTCATCAAGAGGGTCAGGTGGGGATGGTTGAGATGCTGGTTGAGGCGCTGGTGGTATGGGTGCTGGTGGTAAAGTAGCAAGAGTGTTTTCTGGACGGGATAGTTGAGGTGCGGGTCTTTGAACGACACGCTCAACTCTAACTATTCGAGGTACGTAAACTGTTCGCACAGCTGGGGGTGTTGTTGGCTGTATCACTCTTGGCCTCACTCTAGATTGTTGTGGAGTTTGTTGAACTTCTTCAACCTGAGAAACTGGTTTGGCGGCTCTGAGATTTTGCTGCGCGGCCGTTACTGCTTGTGCTTGTTCAGCTAGAGCTAACTTGGTTTTGAGAGTTTCTATTTCTTGCTCTAAAGTTTGCTGGCGAGATAAATTTGTTGGTTGTGATTGAGCTACCGGGGAAACTAAGTTTTTTGCTGGCTTTTGATTGCCGATATTCATCATCTGGGATAAAAACCCGCCAGCTAATAAAATTACAGCCAAGGTTGCGCTACCCACCAAGATTAATTTAGCGAAGGGGTTAGATGATAAGGGTTGCTTGGTTTGAACTGCTTCTGGTTCAGATAGTAGCGGTTCTAAGCTAGCCGAATCTTCTTCTATTGGTTCGACAACAGTTGGAGGCTCTTGTTCCAAGCCAACCAATCGTGCCATCTGTGATTCCCAATCGTTAGACTCTACTTCAAGCGAAGAATTATCGATACTGCGAGTCCGGAGATTTTTGGCAGAAGTTTCTGAAGGAATTGAATAAGAAGTCATGGTGTTTATGCTTGAATGTAATTTTAAGAGCAGTTTTTATCAGTTATTTCACATATATTGTAAATTTCTAGTTTAGCTTCGCCAAGGCGGTAAGCAGCTCGATGCCACGGCAAAGGAGCAGCATCTGGCAGTGAAGTTGCTTGCTGATCTATTGCTCTGACTAATATTTGTTTATTAAATGTAGTTGAAGTTCCGAGACTATTAGAACTACTAAAAGCTAAGTGATTAGCAAGCATTTCTACTTTCCATTTTCCTTGACCTATTGGGATTGGTTGTGAAATTTGTTGAATTACTAATACATACTCAGTGCCTCGATTAATATTTTCCAACTGTGTAGTTGCAGTTAAAGAGGTAATTTCTGATTTAAATTTCGGTTTTAAATCATTGCTTAATAATTGTGAACTAATCTCCCAAATTGTATTTGGTAGCTGTTGCTCAGACCAGTTAAGCATTAGGGTCATAGTTTCACCTACAAAGCGACGAATTGTCTCTGGATATCGCTCAAAACTTGGTTTGGCATCTGCGATTATGGCATTACCATCAACGAGTTGTACCAAACTTTGAGGTGTCATTTGCCGACTTAAGTCTTGTAACAATGCCCCGTGGAATATTAGTAATAATAAGGTAAATAAGTGTAAGCTAAATGTTCCTACAGCTAACAGTGGTAAGATACTACTTTTTTTATTTTCTGGTTTCAGTAATTGCATAAATATTTAAGTAGATACAATCGCAAAATTACCAAATCAAAAAACTTATTTGATAAACGGATCAGCTTTTTTACTGTTTTCACATTGCTTTAATTGAGTTTCATTCAGATTATTATATTCATCTATCAAACAAAGATTACGAATTTCATAAATTTCCAATCCCTCAGTACGGTTGCTATAAATGGCTTTTTGTAAATCGGTGCTATTTTCAGCTAGGGGATAAGGAAAATAATCTATAGCACGTACTAATAAATCTTTATTAAAAGTAGTTATTCTTCTTCTATCATCACCGCGTTTTTTCTGGATTAAGTCAGCTACCATGCCTACTCGCCATTTACCTGGGGCAATTTTTTTAGGTGGATAAACCCGCTTGATAACTAACTGTGCTGACATCCCTTGGTTAGGGTTGGTAGAAAAAACTTCTGGTGGTGTGATTTGAGCGATCGCACCTACAAAACCTTTGCGAAAGTCTTCTGAGAGGGCGAAGCTAGCCACCCAACTACTAGTAGTAACTTTTTGGCTACCACCTGATGGTGTTCGCACCAGTATGCCTAAATCTGGCTTAGGTTTAGTGGCTTCTTCAAAATTTGTCGGTGGGAGATTTCCAGACCAGTTAAACATGGCTGTCATGGTTTTACTGACGAATAGACGAATCGTTTCTGGTTCTCTGGCTAAATCATCAGCAGCAGCTATCGGTTTACCATCGATCATCTGCACAAAGTTAGGCGGTTTTCTCAAGCTGAGTTGACGAATTTCTAAGCCTTGGAAGATGAATAAAAGTAACACCAATATATGCAAACTGAATGTGGCGATCGCAAAGGTTGTGAGAATATTACCAGTTCGTTGTCTTTTCTTGAGTAAATTTACCATTGTCTCAATTAATTACGAATTATAAATTAATATATCCTCTCCCTCGCCAAAGAGGCTGTGTTACTAATAGCGTTGAAAACTGCAAACCCTCCAGCCGCAGCCACAAGCAAAGATAAAATTGGTGCTAAAACTCCCAGAAAAATTATAAACCACATTAAATCAGGATTAGCACTAGGATTCTCGGCTGGACCATTAACAATCACTGAGGCAGTTAATACAGCAATAATATTAAATGAAATCTTAGCAATTCCCACAGATAAAAACCCTGTCAGCCAAGCAAAAATCGGCTTACCAGCTACAGGAAGCAAAGAGCCACCTACAGCTATTGGTCCTAATGCTGCTATCAATAACATCGTCGCTTCTATCAAATTTTGAAAAGCATATTGTAAGGAAAATAAAAAACTTTTAATACTAGTTTGGACTGTATTACCTAACAAAGAATTAAATGCAATATCTGAGACAATCCCTGTACCAAATCTAATCTGATTAACTTGATTTTCTAATCTATTTATCCAAGTTCTATTTCCATATAAATCTCTATAGTCTCGCCAAAGGTCGTCAATTTTTTCGCTGGCTTTGGCAAAGCATTGAGTTTGTTGTTCACCAGTCAATGATTGACAAGGACGAAGTAAAGAACCAGCCACTTCTTCAGCAACACTCATATTTACTGCTTGCTGATAAGTTTGATTAGCATCGGCTGTAGTCACTATTTGCTGATTCGCGGTGTTAATAAAGTTTCTGACTCCCAGTGTTAGGTTAGAAAGTATACTGCCCGATCCCGAACTGCTTAATAATAAGACTACCACGAAAGGCCAAATTAAAGCCGATATAGAGCGAGAATATTCACTGTAGATTAAATCTTTTAGCCATTGCATCATAAAAAACAGTAGCGTTCCTACTGCGAAAAACACACCTAAATTTGTTAGCGATCCATATAAGTTATTGCTGGTATTATTTTGTAATAAATCTAGCCATTGATTATCCCAACCTTCGGCAATACTTCTGGCAGTTGCAGCACCATTTTCGAGAGTATCATTGATGCCAAGTTGAGCAAATAATCGCAAAATATGAATCTGCATTTTGAGTTATTAGGCTTTCTCTAATTAAGAAAGGTCAATGTAAAAACGGATAAATATAAAATAGGGCTTGAATCAAACCGCAGAGGCACAGAGAAGCCAGTGCGTTGGGGAGACAGCGCTGTGGGCGGCTTTGCCGACTTGAAGCGACTGTCGTCGGGTTCCCCGACTTGCAGCAACTGGCGCGACACAGAGGATAAGAGCTAGTTCGTGTAGGTTGGGTTAAGCACAGCGCAACCCAACATCGATAAAAGTGTTGGGTTTCTTTACATCAATCCAACCTATATTTTTTTGTATCATTTTAGTCGTGTTGGTTTGTATCTTTGCATAAAATATTGAATTTTGATCGCCAACTTAGTTTTCAGTTGCTCTGCCAAATAAATCCATTTGTGAAGTAGTGCGTAAAAGTCGTGCTGCTTCTGCTGAACCATCTACTCGACGAGCGCGATTTGACTGTTCCATTTGCTGAGAAATATTAGCTAAATTTAAGTTAGAGTATTGCAAAGACTGATTTGTTATTACCGTCTGAGCAAGTGTCTCGCTGATCATTTTTGATTGATCACGTTGAATTTTAATACCTTGCAACAGCAAATTTGTTTGAGTCGCATTTGCCTGTGCTATTACTTTGTCAGCTTCTTTAAGTATGGGGTTATTGATAATATCAAATATACTTTGATTAGCCTCTTCAGCTTCTTGAACAGAGTCATCAATATTTTTCACAATCCTTTCAGTATTTTCTAAATTATTTTTTAATCGTTTTTGTCCTTCTGTTCCTAGCACTCCTTCTATAGAACTACGGGTAAGAAAACGATTAATTTCATTACTAATTGATGCTGATCTTACTGCTGGATTATTCTCAAATTTATCTGATATGGAGTTGAGAATTAAGTCATTTTGAATTTGCTGCCCAGCCGTAATAGGATTAGGTATATTCAAATCTCCTGTAGCGCCAGTCAGAGAACTTTGAGTTCTAACTTCTAAAGGTTTTAAAGTTTCACTCAGATTATTTCTAATATAGTTTTGCAAATCTACAGAATATGATTGAAAATCAGTCCAAACATTGCCTAATTGCGCCATTGCTGGTAAGACTACTAAAAATGACAGACTAAATGTTAGAAGAATAGTTTTTCGCATAAATCTATAACCTGGATTTAGTTAATTAAAATCATGTATCACTTCTTAAATTACTTAGGACTTACGCAAAATATCTCTCTAACTCTTATTCCTCCGTGTCGCGCCAGTTGCTACAAGTCGGGGAACCCGCCCAACGCACTGGCTTCTCTGTGTCTCTGTGGTTCGATTCTTCCGTAACTAGTGCGTAAGTTCTATTACTATTAACCGCCTCTTAGGGAAGCTACTAACTGCCGTGCAAATACAGAAATCGCTTCGTATTTATTGCTGTATTCTCGCATTGTTTGTTTACGTGCAGATTGTTCATGAGGATTATTCGCCACTGCTGCCAATTGTTCGTAACCTGGATAATAGCGGCAGAAAGTATAAATGCCATTATCATCTAATAGCCATTGGCTATAAACGCCTTCTCTACGAGGAAAAAAGCTTTCTGTAGCATTGCGAGAAATAACTTCGCGGGGATATTTCAAAATATTGATAAAACTATCTACTGCGACTGGCTGGATGCGTCCTATTAATCGTGTTGTTAAGTTTTGTAAAATTTTCGATGCTGCTTTAGATTTAGCAATGGTATCAGGGTCTTGGGCTGATAAAATTACCCTAATTCCAGCTTTTGCACCGTTGGCACAAATTCTCCCTACTAAATCGGAGATTTGGTCAAATTCAAATAAAATTGGAGCTTCATCAATGAAGAATATAGAAGCGGGACTACTTAAAGCCCGTCGTAATGCTGCGGAATAAGCACTTAAGGATAAAACTGCTGCATCTTCGTTATCTGATAAGTTTCTTAAAGCAAAAACTAAAAGTTGAGCATCGGTAGGAAAGCTAGTTGGTGCAGAGATGGATTGTCCCACCCGACTAGAAAGCCAAAACCGCAGACGTAGTTGAATTTGACTCAAAGCGTCTTCAACTCTACCACTGAGAGAATCCAATACCAAATGTTCGGGTGAGCAAAAGTAGAGAAAATCTTTTAAAGTTGGGGTTTTTTGCCAAGCTTGAGAACCAAATCCCCCCGCCATTGCTTGACGATAGCGTTCTTTAATCCCTTCATCAGCAAAAAATGCTCCTAAAGCTAAGTTGAGTAGGGAACGTACAGTTTGCGCTAGTAGTTGGTTTTCAGTTGATGATCCTAAAACCATTGTCATTAAAGCTGATTCTAGGAAGGCAGTGTAATCTAGTATACGATCGCGCTGATCTTCAGAAGAAAGCGATCGCAAATCTGGCTGCTCAAACAAATTATTAGCTTGTTTGGAAATATCAAAATATGCCCCATTGCCCTCCATAAACTCTGTATAATCAGTAAATGTCGAGCTACCATCTGGTTTGGGGAAATCTAACGCCACTACAGGAATGCCATGAGCTAAAGCCTGAGTTAAAATTCCTGACACCAAAACCGATTTACCAGCACGAGTTGTCGCAAATAACGCTAAGTTTTTATGTTGGTTAAATAAATCTAGATGGACTGGTGTACCTCCTTCTTCGGCAATTAACTCGAAGCCTTTATTATCACCAGCTTTAGTCAGTACTAAAGGCATCAACCCCGGAACTTCACTTGTTAAATACAACTGACGGCGGTTAAAAGGCTTAACTAATAAACCCTCCCAAACTATTGGTAAAGATTGCAGCCAAATTTTCCAGGTATACTCTGTTTCCCTAACTACCTGGGCTGGACGTTGAAAACAATTTTCAATGTATCTGGTAGCTTCATCTAATTTTCCTGTACTAGAGCGATGAACAAAAATCGCTATACCTGTATAAATCGGTACTGCTCCTTCATATAACTGTTCTTGTGCTGCTACCGACTTCTTTAACTTTAATTGAGCGTTGACATCGATAGTTTTACTTTTATCCTGCGCCATCATCGCTGTCATATTTGACTGCTTTAGCACTCGTTGCAGGGTAGTTTTGACAAATGCAGGATTGGCAGCAGTTAACTGACAAAAAATTTCTGTATCGACTACTGTTTCTCTAGCCAGGAGTTCCCAAAAATATCGCAGTTGAGCAAATTTATTCGACCAACCACCGGGTTTTTCTAGAAAAGTTAGCGCCCCAATGTAACGATTTTTAACATTAATCCAACGGCGATCGGCACTAGGTACACTAGACTCCATCAGCAAAGTTGTACTGTGGATATTCTCTATTAGTAATTTACTACTATCTAAGTCGGAAGAAACTTGCTCGTGCAGTCCATTTTCATCTAAATGAATTAATTGGGGAATCTCTATCGGCTGTGTCTCATTGAATCGCCTCCAAATATGTTCCCACAAATCCTCAGCCGTCAGGGGCTTAATGTCCAATCCCATTTTGTTGGATAAAAGTTGCTCCCAGCGACAAAAACCTTGCTGGTAAGCATTTGTAATGATAGTTTCAATGCGTTGGTTTTCAATTTCTTCTAACTCACCTTTAAATTTTAACCACCATAATTCTGCTCTAGCTAAAAATTTCTCTATCCAATCATCTGCATGACCAGCATTTGGTTCAATAGTATAAGTAACGTAAATCCGCAAAAACTTAGGCTTACGAATCCCAGAACTAGTTAGCTCTTGCGCTCTGGCTCGTTCTGCCATTAATAAATATTTAATATCTCGTGATGGTGTGCGCTTAATTAAATCTGCTAATTCTTGTTGGCGTTGTTTATCTGAGCTAAAAGATCCCATGTGCAGTGTCATTTTCTCACCGTCAGGCATGTCTTTTAGACCCGATTCAATATTATTAAAAATTGTATCTATTTGTTCATCTCTTAAGGTAGTATGAATGCCTCGACATTCAAAACCAAAGACAAAGCAAAACCTATCTTGTTGGACTCCTTTGGTCAAAATATAAGCACCAATATCACGTCCATCAAGAGAGATGCGTAGCATTGTTGCTAAATGTAAAGCATCTTCAAATGGTGTTAATCTTGCTTCTTTTCCTGCGTTCCCGCCGATGCTTTTTTTTCCGATTTTTTGCTTCATGGTTAATTTCCAGTAAGCTTTGATAACGAGCAAAGCCTCTAGTCCAAGTGGGAACTCCAATAAATTTGCTTAAAAAACGCCAACTTCTACCACCAGTTAATATCCACCAAGTGGCTACTCCCCAACCAGCAATTAATACTGTCCATAATCCTCTTTGAAAATCATCTGAGAAAAGTCCACCAAATATACCATTGACGATAAAGTAGGAAGCTAAAGCAATAACTATCCAGGGAAAAATTTGATCAGCAGGAATTGGCCCTAATGATGGTTGTGATCCGAGAATTTGGTTGACTGGACGAAATTCTTGTTCTCGTTTTTCAGACATAACAAATTTCTTAATGATGAATTACTTACTGGTATCACCAATGACAAAACCTGTGAGAACATCAGCCACAGTAACAGCAATTACAACTAATAAAGGTACTCTAGCAATACTTTGCCAATCTTCATCTTTACGGACTGCATTAATTACACCAATCAGGGAAATTGCTATATACAATAAATAAATTCCTCGCAATACATTAAATATCAAACTGACTGCTGCTTGGCTGCCACTATTTTCTGTTGCACCTTGTGTTAGGTTATTCCTAAAAAAATCTTCAGCTCTTTTAAAAAATTGTGCTTGAGCTGGGGCTGCCAAATAGTCTAACCAAAATAAACTTAAAATTACAACTACTGCCAAGATTTGTAATGGTATCAGCCATTGTTTTGATAAATCTACCTGTTGCCCAATTTTATTAATAACTGTGGCGATTAAACTACCAAATAGTAAACAAAAAAGCAGAATAGGACTTTTGAGACTGATGACGCTGATCAAGACAGCACATGCAATTAAAAAAGGTATAGATTCTACTAAACGAAAACGCCAATAGTCTAGAATTTCTTTAAAATTATGAAATATTTTTGTTGAACTACTAGTTAAAACTTGACGAGACTTTCTTGCATTATAACTTTTTCTAGACATCTGCCAATTTCCTCTATTATTTATTACGAATAACTTTAGTTGTCATTATCTGCTAATTTTGCTATTTAATTCGAGTTAGTAACCATTTTTAAAATGTTAACGCTGTTAAAGTATAATATCTATAGTTATGGTTTACCTATTCTTAAGATTTCGTTAATCAATTTTTAACATTTAGTTAAATTAATCATATTTAGAAGTTATTTGTGGTTTAAAAAGTGATATTTTTTTCCCAGAGTTTAGTCATGCTGCCAAGCAATAACCGATAGCAATCAGCAAAAATATATCTTGCATATTAACTATGGACTTATGAAAATATTCGATAATTTTGCTAGACAATTATGAAATAAAATCTGATATTTTATGCCATTTTTTTTGATGTTTTGCCTAGCTGGACTATCTCTGAGTCACTTTTACCGTAGATCTACGAGTATTTGATGTTTTTTAATCTTTGTCCTCTAAAATACTGTCAGTACTAAAGGTTACAACGTTTTTGCTTCTCAAATCACATCTCCTTAACTGAAAATCCAGTTTTGATTCTAACGCCAAAATGGAAGTTGTCAAAAACAAAACTTGCAGCAATTGATTTACTGTTTTTATTTGAGGATAACTATCATACAAATAATCTACTTGTTGTGGATAGCCATCACATCGGTATATCCTTAGTTATACGCTTCACTGAAAGGTTATTGTCATTAGGCAAATGTTAGAGTTTTTTTACAGCAGCGATCGCTAATTTTATCCTATTTGCCACACAACCGCTGCATAGTTGGTGTCTACTCCTGCTTAAGTGCGAAAATTATGTCTAGGATTTTCTCTAATGTAAGCGATCGCCATTGATGATACTTGGGATAATGAATAAAGTCACTTAGCTCTACGTAATTAACCGCTACTTGCTTGATTTCTAGGTGGAGCGTTAGCACGTTGTGTTATGGAGCTTAAACTGTTAAGTAATTTTATCAAACGTAGCATAATTATATATGTTTTTTTTATACAAAAATAATAATCGTTCTGACTGCTATCGAGCTAAACTGCCACTTGTGTCTATCAGCTACATAAAAATACTCAGCCTTGCACTTATTGGTAGGATAGTTGCAGTGGTTAAGTTAAGGACATTTGTTTTCCTATGCCCCATGTTTATAAACGTAAGTATCTACTAAACCAATGATTGGTAATATCGCCCAAACTTTGCTAGTAATTGAAGACAGCGACGAAGATTTTGAAGCCTTATGTCGAGTCATGCAGCGACAAGAGGTTGTCAGTCATGTCTTTCGCTGCACTGATGGCGATGAAGCATTAGACTTTCTCTACCGTACTGGTTCTTATCAAAATCCTCAAACTGCTCCTCGTCCCTCAATTATTTTGCTCGACCTCAATTTACCAGGAACCGATGGACGAGAAGTTTTAGAGCAAATCAAGCAAGATAAAAACTTAAAAAGTATTCCCGTAGTTGTATTTACTACTTCTTCTAACCCCAAAGATATTGAAATATGTTATCGACACTGTGCTGTTAGTTATATCCTAAAACCAATCGACATTAATAGATTAGTAGAAACTATTCAAACTTTTATTACTTACTGGCTGGACATTGCGATTCTCCCTGATGCTATTAGCAAATAGTCATGGCACAACCGCTAAGCATTTTAATCATTGATGATTCTCCCGAAGACCGCGAGGTTTATCGTCGTTATCTGCTGCAAGACCAAGAATACACTTACACAATTCTCGAAGAAGAATCAGGAGAAGGAGCGTTGGCATTATGTCACCAGTTTCAGCCTGATGGCATTTTATTAGATTTTTTGCTGCCAGACATGGATGGGCTGGAATTTTTGGCAGACTTAAAACAGCAGTCTAAAGTAGCTATGCCAGCAGTAATCATGTTAACAGGGTATGGCAACGAAGCAGTAGCTGTCCAAGCAATGAAAATTGGTGTCCAAGATTATTTAGTTAAAGGACAGACAACAGCCGAACGTTTGCTTTCTACTATTCACTCAGCCATTAAAAATACTCAGCTACGTCAAGAACTGCAAAAAAGTGAAGAACGTTTCCGTACTTCGGTTGAGAATATGCTGGACTGCTTTGGCATTTACTCAGCCATGCGGAATCAAACGGGTGAAATAATAGACTTTCGCATTGATTATGTGAATGCTGCTGCTTGTGAATGTCATCAATTGACCAAAGAGAAACATTTGGGTCAAGGATTATGCCAAATTTTACCTGCTTATCAAGAGATTGGTTTGTTTGATGAGTATTGCCAAGTTGTAGAAACAGGTAAACCATTAGTTAAAGAATCCCTAATTTACACATGGATGTATGGCAAACAGCAGTTAAGTAGAGCTTTTGATATTCGTGTTACCAAAATGGGAGATGGTCTAGTCGCTTCCTGGCGCGATGTCACCGAAAAAAAGCAGGCCGAGGAGCAATTGCGGGAAAGTCAGCAATTTGTCGAACGCATAGCCGAAACAACTCCAGGGATTTTGTATGTTCACGACATTGTTAAACAGTGCAATGTTTATATTAATAGTCAAGTTGCTGAAATACTTGGCTACACTCCCCAACAAGTTCAGGAGATGGGAACAGAGTTACTGCTTAATTTAATGCATCCTGACGATTTAGCACAATTTTTGGGGATGTATGAACGATTGGGTGCATTTCGAGATGGAAATATTATCGAAAATGAGTATCGGATGCGACACGCTAATGGTGAATGGCGTTGGTTTTGTAGTCGAGATACTTTATTTACTAAGGATGCTGATGGTTCGCCACACCAGGTTGTCGGTACAGCCTTTGATATTACTGAACGTAAACAGATAGAGGAACAGCTGCGCTTAAGCAACGAGCGTTTCCGACTAGCAGCAGCGGCGGTTAATTGTCTAATATATGACTGGGATAAAAGTAAAAATACGGTTGACAGAACTGAAGGACTAACTAGAATCTTGGGCTACTCTCTCCAAGAGGCAGAAGCAAGCCATGAATGGTGGAAAGATTTGGTTCATCCTGATGATAGAGAGCGCTTAGGTAAGTATTTCGGTAATATTTCTGCTCATGAAAATCACTATGCTGCTGAGTATCGAGTGCGCCATAAAGATAACCATTATCTGTATGTGCTGGATCAAGGAGTGATGAAGCGTGATCTTAATGGGCAAGTGGTTAGGGTAGTTGGCAGTGCAACAGATATTAGCGATCGCAAGTATGCTGAAGTAGAACGAAATCAGCTTTTGCAACTAGAACAAGCCGCCCGCGCTGAGGCTGAAGCCGCTAACCAAACTAAAGATGAGTTTGTAGCTATGGTAGCCCACGATCTGCGATCGCCACTACATGCCATTCTTGGTTGGACGGAACTGTTGCAGACTCGGAAATTAGATGCAGTCACTATCGCCCGCGCTTTAGAAACTATTGAACGCAGTGCTAAATCTCAAGCAAAACTCCTCGAAGACTTGCTCAATATTTCCCGGATGCTGCGAGGAAAATTACAGCTAGAACTTAGCCAAGTTAATCTATTTAACATTGTGAGAATGGCAACAGAAACCGCTTATCCAGCTGCAAATGCCAAGAATATTTTTTTAGAATCCACCCTTGACGAGTCAATACCATCTATCACTGGCGATATTAATCGCCTGCTGCAAGTTTTGGGCAATTTACTCTCAAATGCTATTAAGTTTACCCCACCAGAAGGACGGGTAGAAGTCAAACTATTTCGCAGTGGTGCTGATGCTCAAATTACTGTGACTGATACAGGTATCGGCATCAAATCAGAATTTCTGCCCTACGTTTTTGAGCGCTATCGTCAGGGACATAGCACTTATAAACAAAGTGGTTTAGGATTAGGTTTAGCGATCGCTTATCATTTAATCGAATTACACGGTGGTACTATTCAAGCTACTAGCCCCGGTGAAGGACAAGGAGCTACTTTTACAATTAAATTGCCCTTGTCGTAATCTTAATCTCTTATACCATTTCACGAAATTATTGATACAAATTAGTTTTCTTACTCCCCCTGCCTCCGGTCACTGAGTTTCGACTGCGCGGTAGTTGAGCGTAGTCGAAACTCAACTACCGCGTAGCCG
Source organism: Halotia branconii CENA392 (assembly GCF_029953635.1). Lineage (NCBI taxonomy): Bacteria > Bacillati > Cyanobacteriota > Cyanophyceae > Nostocales > Nodulariaceae > Halotia > Halotia branconii. Next base: position 1,859,518 of record NZ_CP124543.1, read on the forward strand.
AAGTGCTGCTTCCCCTGCTTGCCCAAATGTATCAACTTTAAAGTGAAACGGTATTACCTCTGTGTCTCTGTGCCTCTGTGGTTAAATAAACCGCAGAGGCGCTGAGATCACTGAGAAAAAACAAAAGATTTCATTCCCACTCAATGGTTCCAGGCGGCTTAGAAGTGATGTCATAAACTACACGATTAACCCCTTTGACTTCATTAACAATTCGGGTAGAAATCGCTTCTAGGACATCATAAGGAACTCGCGCCCAATCAGCAGTCATCCCATCTTCGCTCTTGACAATTCGCAAGACAATGGGATAGGCATAGGTACGTTGATCACCCATAACACCGACACTGCGAATCGGTAATAAGACAGCAAATGCTTGCCAAAAATCGTGATACATTCCCCGCTGATTAATTTCTTGCCGTACAATCAAATCGGCATCACGTAAGATATTCAATCTTTCAGCTGTGACTTCGCCCAAAATGCGAATTGCCAAACCTGGACCAGGAAAAGGTTGCCGTTGCACGATTTCTTCTGGTAAACCAATTGAACGCCCAACTTTGCGGACTTCATCTTTAAAAAGTTTCCGCAGAGGTTCTACTAATTTAAAGCGTAGGTCTTTAGGTAATCCCCCGACATTGTGATGACTCTTGATTTTTACCGCTACCCGTTCCCCTGTTTGGGGATCAACGTTGGTGTCGGCAGATTCGATTACATCTGGATAAAGAGTACCTTGAGCTAGATAGTCAAAGTGACCGAGGCGTTTGGATGTTTCTTCAAATACGCGAATAAATTCGTGGCCAATGCGACGGCGTTTTTCTTCGGGATCTGTAACCCCAGCAACTTGAGCTAAAAAGCGATCGCGGGCATTGACATATTCTACTGGTATGTGAAACTGTTCTTGGAAAAGTTTTAATAACCGTTCTGGCTCTAATTTCCGCATAAAGCCTTGATCGATAAATACACAAGTCAACTGATCTCCGATCGCTTTATACAACAAAAAGGCCAAAGTAGAAGAATCCACTCCCCCAGATAGAGCCAAAAGCACCCGCTTTTCTCCTACTCTGGCGCGGATTTCTCGAATTGCTTCTTCGACAAAAGCCGCTGTTGTCCAAGTTGGTTCACAGTCGCAGATATGATAAACAAAGTTGCGAATTAAAGCTAAACCACCAATAGAATGCACTACTTCTGGATGAAACTGCACACCGTAAAGTTTCTTTTCGTGGTCTGCAATGGCAGCGCAAGGTGTATTCTCTGTATGAGCCAGCAATTCAAATCCTGGCGGCATTTTCATGACTGAGTCTCCATGACTCATCCACATGGTAGTGCCATCTTCAACATTAGTCAGCAAGTCTGTGGGGTCATCAATATACAATGATGCTTTGCCATATTCACCTCGGTCAGCTTTGGCTACTTCCCCGCCGAGTTGACTGACCATGAGTTGCATTCCGTAGCATACACCCAAAATGGGTATTCCCAAATTCCAAATTTCTGGGTCACAATGGGGAGCGTAATCACTATAAACTGAGTTAGGCCCACCAGAGAAGATGATACCCTTAGGATTTAATTGTCGTAATTGTTCAGATGTAGTGCGATAAGAAAGCACTTCAGAGTATACTTGAGTCTCGCGAATCCGACGGGCAATCAATTCAGAATACTGAGAGCCGAAGTCTAGAATCACAATCATTTGACGATCAAGCTGCCTCAAAGGTTCTAGTGTTTGAGGAGCTTGTTCGGTTAGTAGAGTCACCGCTGTATTCATGATTGGGGGAGTTTGGATGTAAGGTAGATATTTGCTTATGGTCTAAATAAACACCATTTAGCTGCTTGGTTGGGCTAGTAAATGGTAATGAAATCCCCTACAAACGCGGTATAGAGCGCGTTTGCTTCGCCTATTAATCTGGCATGGTATTAGAAAGAATAACTTAATATTAAAGCGACACTGAAAAAGATATGTATTGCGGTTGTTTATGATTATTCATAATAAGTTAACATAATTTTTCAATCAGGACGCAGCCAGTTTTGCTCTTCACGATAATTTTGCGATCGCGGTCAAAAAGAATAGAACCGCAGATTGTGGTTGCTGTGCCTCTAGTGCTATGGCTTTGGATGTATTCTTGAGAACGGGTATCGATGGCTTGAGCGATCGCGTTATAAACTTGATTTACCCAATTACTGCCAGTTTTTGCATCTAGCGATCGTAAGTATGTTAATGCAGTTTCCGCTGTCGGACTATGAAAAACGACTTGAATATCTGCTGAATTTAAATTAACTAAAGCACAATGTGCAGCCAGGATCTCGCGACGACCATCAGCCAAATGGTGATGAGTGTGAAAAATCCCTCCAGCTAATTTTAACAGTTTGCCATGATAGCCAAACAATAAGATTTCCTTAACACCAAGAGCATCAGCTTCTACTAACATTGGCCCTAGCCAGTTAGCAGTTTTAATCAATTGCTCAGCATTAATACCGAGTTTTCGGGCTAAATCTAAGCCATTTTCCCCGATACAAAAAACTAAACTTTCAAATTGGCTAGCTTTGTGTTGTAACTCGCTACGAAAAGCGTCTAATTGATCTGGTGTACTCAACGGTTGAGAAATACCCGTTGTCCCCAACAAAGAAAGTCCTTCCACAACGCCAAAGGCAGAATTAGAAGTGCGAACAGCAAGCGATCGCCCTTCTGGTAAAATAATCGTGACAGTGATTTTTTCTCCTGCTGCAAGCATCCGGCACAAGTTCTCTTTGAGCAGCCTTTGAGCATAACTATAAATCGCTGCTTTACCCTCAGCCTTTAACTGCTTGCCAATTCCTTCTCCACCTTGAATAATCACTGCCTCCCCTGCTCCCTCTGCTCCCCCTGCCTCCCCTGCTCTTCCTCTCCATTCCACCATTGCCCAAATTGGTGTATTTTTAGTCAGGTCTAGATTATCACCAGGGTCACTACGGGTAATTGCCAAAGCTGCATTTTCAGATAGTTCTGCTACCTGTTCGATTGGAATTTCTACTATTTGAGCTGGTTCAATTAAATCTACAGATACAACTTTTAGGGGCTGGCGATGACGTAACCAGTGTAATGCAGCAACAGCAGAAGCACAGGCAAAAACGGGGAGAGTATATCCAGAACGGGACATTTTATAAATTTAAAAATTAAAATAATTCTTGCACGACTTACGCAAAGATTACGATTTTACGTCATTACGAGCAAAGCGAAGTAATCGCAAAGGCTTAGTTTTCGTCACCAGTGCGTAAGTCCTATCTTGATTGAAAGCAGTTTCAGACGGCAATTGTAGCTTGCCTCAAGGTAGCCGAATACGCCATTTTTTTGGATTTTGAGAACAGTGTAAAACTGCGTAGACAATAATCGTAGTGTTTGAATGCTCATAGAAAACAACATAAGGGAAGCGCCTAACTACAGCCCTTCGATAGCTTTCGTGAACTACCTGATACATTTCTGGATTTCGCCGGATGAATTGAATACAAGCATCGACACAACGAAGAAACTCTTCACCTAAATTAAGTTCCTGTTCTTCATACCAGATATAAGCCTGAGCTACATCCTCTTCTGCTTTTGGCAGAATAATTAGATTTCTAAGCACCATGTTGACTGCTACGAATGCGCTCCTTAGCTGCTTCCCATGAACTACCTAAGTCAGGATTTTGTAAATAAGCGGCTTTTCTCTTAGCCAATTCTTCTTTTTGCCAATCAAGCACAGGAAGTTGTTCTGGAACTTGAGCAATACTGTCCCATAAGTCTTCAACAAGCTGCAATTTTTCCGAGAGGGTTAACTCAAAAATCTGAGTAAATTCTGTGTTCATAACAACCTCGCTCAGTAACTAGCCATTTTGTTCTAAGTCTATCACTGGCAATACTTTTGCCTTCAAAACGACGTTTTTAAGAAGCTATTCAACATGTAACTGCAACTTCTTCAACGGTTACTAACCTTGTCAAGATTCGCTTTCCATCTTCTGAGTTACGCTGGATGAAGCTATTTGGAATGCTAGCGACCTGCTCAGCGGACTTACGCCATTCTTGTCCAAGGCGAACCGCTTCATCAAAGGTAAGATCGTTTTCAAAGCTACCTGCAACTTTTAACCACCAAGGGTTTTGATTTTGGAGAAGTCCAGACAGCATTTGTTTCATTTGTATCAGTTCTGTCTCTAAAGTTGCGACTCGCGCTTCGAGTTGCTGAGATTGTTCTTCAAGCTGCTGGGAGGTCATAAGAATCTGCGGTAACTTAAAGTTTAAGAAGAATTATAGCGAGATATGTTTAGCTGCAAACTGTAGCAATTTATGTTCGACTTACACATCTTTCTGAAAGTTTTTTTATTTCCCCTAATAAATTATATCCAATTATCCTTGCTGTAATAGCACCATCAAGGTTGTCATAAAAGTACGAAGAATGAGCATCTTCGGCTGCAACAACCATTGCCAAATCTGATTGTCCAAAATTTCTTAATGTCTTCTCAGTTCCATTAGCATATTGCCAAACATATTGATCAAAAAACAGTAACTCAGGACTAATTTCATCTTCTATAGCAGATTTAAGAGGATAAGCGATCAAATCAGATGAATGAATCACATTTACCCACCTTAGTTTATATGATGTAACAGAATCTTTTCTATAGTTTTTCTCAAAGGTATGGTTTACTACAGAGAAGTCAATATCTAACATTTGCTTGAGAAATAATAAAGGAGAACCCAGAGTAGTAATGCTTTCTAGGTTTATATGATTTAGCCTTTCACGGAGAATCAAAGCTGGATCATTGTTGGGTAAAATATTTGAAAAAAGAAGATCCCAAAGGATCAAACTGCCTAGAGAGTGAGCAATAAAGTGAATCTGAGTTTGAGCAGGGTGATTTTCTAAAAATTGATTTAATTGTTCACAAATAACTTTACGAATTGCTTTGCCACGCTCAGGATTTTGATAAATTAAAAAATCACCTAAGAAATTATTTATTAACTCATTCCTGCGTTTTTTATATCTGTAAATATCATAGTGAGACTCTTTATATTCTTTATGCCTTCCACAAGCTCTTGAAAAATCTTTTTCAATGTATCCAATAACTTGGTGCTTTTTATCATTGAATAAATTTCCCCAAAAGCTTGAATAAAATTCTGCTGGTGTTCTGACATTTTTCTTAATATTTCTTATGAGAGCATGAGCATAACTGTAATTTTGTGTGTTGACCCCATGAATGAAAAAAACAAGCATCTTGAATCAATACCTTCGGATGGACTGTATATTGTATTGATCCAATACTTCCCTACTAACGGACTCAGATAACACCTCGTGGCATTAGAGTGTTCTCCAGTCGGTTTAATCAAAGACACCCTATCCTAATCCTGTACGCCTCAAAGCAACCAATTATCTAAACTTAAGGCAGGTACGCGCTCAAATTCACGGGTATTTGCTGTGACAAGAATCAAATCGAGAGCTAGGGTATGAGCTGCAATTATTAAATCGTTCGGGCCAATTGGGGTTCCTGCTTGCTCTAAGTGGGCGCGAATTGCGGCATAGTGCTGATCTACAGGTGACTCTAAGGGAAGAACTGGCAAGATAGCAAGTATGCGTTCTAGTTGATGAACCAGACGGGAAAAGCCGCTTTTAGCAGCTCCAAATTTTAGTTCACACGCCACGATAATGCTTGTACAAACGCTGTCTTCCCCGACAGTAGCGATACGCTGAAAAACAAGACCTTGAGGATGCCTGACCAAATTTGACAGAACATTGGTATCAAGCAGGTACTGATAGGTCATTTGATGGCACTAAAGTTATGATGTCATCCAGGGAGAGTAGTTTCTCATCTATGTCAGGAAAATTATCTGTAATGTCTTGCAACTTAGTCAGCAGGGAAAGCAAAGAACTGGGAGGAATTGGTTCAATAATTAAGCGATGACCTTCTTTGCGTAACAAAACCTCTGTATCCGATAAAGCAAATTCATGAGGAATGGTTAGGACTTGTTGATCTTGCCCATTTGTTAATAGAGAAACATGGCGTGAGTTTTGCATGACAGCGACCTTTTTGTTCTTGGAAGTCCGATAAAATCTGTGAAAATTTATTCCTGCATTAATATTCGTCAATTATATTTCTCTCTAGTTGATGCCAAATTGGGATAATCAATAATCTCAAAGTCAGCCTTTTCGCAAAATTACAAATTACGTTAGCGTAGCGTTAGCGAGTCTTCGAGCGTCATTACGAATTACGAATTAGTTAAACACCCACTTCTAACAACAAAGCTTGCATATCTTCCCAAGTGAGTCCTTTTTGGATGTAACGGGGTGCTTCAGGATTGTAAGGACTCGCTATGCGGTCAACACTGATAATTATCGCCTCGTCTGGTATGACTGGCACATCTGGATCAAATGCAGTTGGATACATCAAAGAACTAGAAAAGCCTTTGAAAATCACAACTTGGTCTTGCTCATCAGCAATTTCTACCGTTACAAGCAAAACTTCTTGTGGGCGTTTAGTGGTGTATTGTTCTAATCGCTTGCCAATGGAATTGTTCATTACGAAGAACTCTACCATCTACTGTTGTGTAGCTGAACGTCCCTGTTTGCCGAGTTTAATCAAGATAAAGTAACTTAAGTAAGCTACATAAACAATTAAACCAACTATGCCCAAAAAGCCCAGAAAAGCAGGTTTACTATTGTAATGGAAATACTCTTTAAAGAGTAAGGGAGCTTCAAACCAGACACGACAATAGGGGGTTTTAATAGCAGTTTCAGACAAGGCACAAACGACAAAAGGCACGAAGGCGATCGCTCCTAGAATACAATAAACTGTCATAGCCCAGCGCCAAGAAGTGAAAATCAGCTTCAAAAGTCCACTAGGCTGATAATCAATTTCATCGTTGAGATCTACCCAAAACCATAGTGAAATCGGAATCAGGATATTTGCCATTAACCCAGAGATAAAGCTAACTGGATACTGAGCAATCATCAAGTAAACCGTGATGGCTAGCAGACTAGACACTCGCCAATAAATAGTTAATAAGCGTTGTATGCCTTCTACTTTCTGCACAAACGCCCAAATCAAGAGAATTAGAGGAACAACCACCATAAATAATACCGCTAATCGGTAATCAATCCAGACATACGGGCGAAACCAAACTTCCATAACTTTTGTCAGAGAATGAATACAAAATTTACATTCAGAGAATTAAAAAAAAACAAGCAACTCACAGATCCTCAAGCTGAAAATCTTGCACAAACTTTATAGCTAAAATCTAGGAGAGTTAGGAAACTTACCCAGAGGCTACGAGTTAGCACGCTGAGACAAACCTCAACTTTTTAATGGTTAGGGGTTATTTCTGAGGAGAATAAATCCTCAAAAACTTCTTCCTAAACCCTACCCAGTCTATATTGGTCATCTTATTTTCGTCAGTCAGAACAAAGATGAGCAAGGAAGGGGCGGATTGAGATTTGCTACAAGAGTAGCGTGAAGGTACAAGATATCACTAATCAGATTCTGGTTGCTTGCGTGTCAGGCGAAAATAAAATTCACCAATTCAAATTCTAATCATCGTAAACCCGGCATTCAACGGCTTCCGGGTTCTCATCACAGTACTGTTCTAAAGAATTTTTAGGCTTGGTTTGACGCTTGTGGGAAGCTTCAGCTTGCATTTCTTCAACTGCATCCCAAGCCGCAGCACACTCAGGCGAGTTGCTACCTGAGGTATCACAAACAGTACGAGCTTGTTCGACTTCTTCTTGGATTTTTTCTTGGATATCGCTCATAGCTTAAATCTCGTTGTGTGGTGTTAATACCAGTATAGAAAAACTACAAAAATTGCTGTTTTTTGTGCGGTCATTCACCATTCTACTCAATTAGCTGATTCAATTAATTTTGTAGCCTGATGATTGAACACTGTTACAGCAACCTGCTGTATCTATACTGTAATTTTTGTTGATCTTTTAAGATTTTATAGAGTAAGTACTACGAAAGCGTAACTATACACTATATTTAGTGCATGTAGTAGGAAATCACAACCCTGTCTTCCTGAGATAGAGCAGTCAAAAGAGGCAGAGAGCTAGGGAAGAAGACTGAGACGGAGCTTGTACTCCCCCGCCCTCTGCTCCCTTCCCCTCTGCCTCTTCGGTGAATAAGGGAAGATACAATAAGGCTGGCACTAATCTATTGTGAGGATTTGACTCTTCTCCAGATCAAAAAATCAAAAACTATTAGCCAAAAATAGAAAAAAGCCCAAAACTCATGGCAGACCAAATGCAGTGGGCAAATGCCCTATCAACCCGTCCTTCTTTGGAAGCAGCAATAACAGATGTAGTCGAAAGAGCTGTTTCATCGTTAACAGCACCTGCGGATCTAGGGCTGCTGTTCATTTCGTCTGCTTTTGCCAGTGAGTATTCCCGGCTTTTACCCCTGCTGGCTGAACAGCTTTCAGTACCTGTAATTATTGGATGTAGTGGTGGTGGTGTAATTGGCACTACAGCTAAAGGGCAAACCCAAGAATTAGAAGCAGAAGCAGCCCTCAGCTTAACTTTAGCTCACCTGCCAGGGGTGAATGTGCAAGTTTTTCATGTTGTTGCCGAAGAATTACCTGATTTAGATAGTTCGCCAGATGCTTGGATTGATTTAATTGGTGTACCATCTTCACCAGTACCCCAGTTCATTTTGCTTTCTAGTGCCTTCTCTTCAGGAATCAATGAACTATTACAAGGATTAGATTTTGCTTATCCTGGCTCGGTGATTGTGGGGGGACAGGCTAGCGCTGGGGGTTTGGGTGGTCGGACTGCTTTATTTTGTAACGATCGCCTGTATCGTGAGGGAACAGTAGGCTTGGCTTTGACTGGCAATATTGTTTTAGAAACAATCGTAGCCCAAGGATGCCGACCAATCGGTCAACCGATGCAAATCACCAAAGCTGAACGCAATATCATCTTGGAATTAGATGAAAAAGTACCCCTAATGGTGCTACGAGATTTAATCTCTACCTTGAGTGAACAAGAACGAATGTTAGCACAGCATTCTCTGTTTGTGGGTGTGGCAATGGATGAGTTTAAACGTGCTTTGCAGCAGGGAGACTTTTTAATTCGTAGCATCCTAGGAGTAGATCCTACAGCAGGAGCGATCGCTATTGGTGATGTCGTTCGTCCCGGTCAACGTCTACAATTCCACTTGCGCGATGCTCAAGCCTCTGCTGAAGATTTGGAATTTCTTCTAGAACATTATCAAAATCAACAAGCTGCTGAACCCTCTGCTGTCGCTGCTTTAATGTTTTCCTGTGTAGGACGTGGCGAAGGACTGTACGGTAAACCCAATTTTGATTCTGAGCTATTTAGTCGCTATATCCAAGATATTCCCATTGGTGGTTTTTTCTGTGGTGGAGAAATCGGTCCTGTGGGTGGCAGTACATTTATACATGGTTACACTTCAGTATTTGGCATTTGTCGCCAAATTAGCGCTGAATTAGGGAACTCCTAAATCCTGTTTAACAGCAGAGTGCTATTGTTATCAATTAAAGTAGGTGTACCACTCTTAGCGATCGCACCATAAGTCTGAATATAGCGACGCACTTCTTGAGGAAAGTTGGGGTAGTCCATCAAAGCATCTCCATTAGCAATAGTTGACCAAAAGTCGCGCAAACTAGGAGCTAATTCTTTTGCCTGGGCTAATGGTAGATTTAAAGGATACTGAGTTAATAGCTTAACTAAAAAAGGAAAAGAGCGATCGCCCATCCATTGACGCGATAATTGTTGCAAGTCTGGAAAATCTGGTACTGATTCTACACGATGAGATAATATTTGTAACCATTCTCTACCGTGGTTATCCCGATGGAACTCTAAAATGCGGTAAGGATGGGGATAACTGACTAAAGAACCAGTAGTGATATCATATACATTTTCAAAACAAGCAACATCCTGAACATGCAAATGTCCTGTAAACACTAATTTGACTTGATAGCGCTGTAGGATTTGTAAAAGTTCAGATGCATTCTCCAACATATAGCGATTGCCTATGGGGTGGCGCGATTGCTGGGGTATATGCTCAACAACATTGTGATGTACCATTACTAATACTAATTCATCGGTAGCCGCTGCTAGTACCTCTTCTAACCAATTTAACTGTTTAGTGTCTAAGCGTCCTATTTGCTCGCCCTGCTGATTAAAAAAGTTAGAATTTAAACCAATTAGTCTAACTCCCGGCAATAATTGATGAGTATAGTAAATTTGCTGTGGATTTTCATAGCCAAACTGACTGTAATAATAGGGAAAATCTGCAAAAGCAATTGATTGTTGATTTGCCATTAAAACAGGAACATCATGATTTCCAGGAACAACATAAACTGGAAAAGGTAGCTGTGCTAATCGTTTTTGTAACCAAATGTGATTATCTGCTTCACCATGCTGAGTTAAATCTCCTGGAAGTAAGAGAAAATCTAAATCAAGTTGTGTTAAATGTTCTATTACACTTTCAAAAGCAGAAATACTAACTTCTACTAGATGAAAACGACTAGGATGATCCCAGATTGTGTGGGGAAGGGCAAGATGTAAGTCACTGACTATAGCAAAACGGAAATTTAATGACATTGATTTCAAGATAAATTGAAAAACAGGTTCTAAAAAAGCTCTTTTCCACAAAGTATAACCCTTACTTTGTCAAGCTGCCTCAAAATATTTATATAGCAATATTATTTGTAGGTTATTGAGAAATAATCATTAATTTTTGTCACTGATAAGGAGTATCAACTTTGGCCCCTGTGCGAGTTCGTCAACATGTTAATCCACTTGCCAAAAAGTATCAAACACCAGCGAGTCCTTTGGAGTGGGAAAAAATTTATGCCCAGCCAAACCAACCCCTACATCTAGATATTGGCTGCGCTAGAGGGCAGTTTTTATTGAATATGGCTACAATAGAACCCGACTGGAATTTTCTCGGTTTAGAAATTAGAGAATCACTGGTAATTGAAGCGAATAAGTTACGCTATGACTCTGGTTTGGCAAACCTGCAATATTTGTTTTGCAATGTCAATAATTCATTGCTATCACTTTTATCTTCACTACCTAGAGGAACTTTACAACGTGTTACTATTCAATTTCCCGATCCTTGGTTTAAAACCCGCCATGCTAAACGCCGTGTAGTGCAACCAGAATTAGTAGAAGAATTAGCTAATTATTTGACAGTTGGGGGGATTGTATTTTTGCAGTCAGATATAGAGTTTATCGCCGTAGAAATGCGCGATCGCTTTGCTGCTAACCCAGCTTTTCAAAGAGTTGGTACACAAGAATGGCTGGATGAAAATCCTTTACCAGTACCTACAGAACGAGAAATAACTACTCAAAAAAAAGGCGAACCTGTTTATCGTAATTTGTTTATAAAAGTGAACAATACCGATAAAAGATAATCGGCGTTGCTTAATTAGGATATGAAAATAAAAAATTAAGTATTCTCAACTCTTATTCTCTGCGACTCCCTTCGGGTTCACCAGTTGCCTGGGTCGGGCTAACCCTCCCGCAGTGAACCAGCGCTGCGGGAGGGTTAGCAAAGCGGGGCGTAGCCCGGCAAATTCATATTCTCAATCAGCAACGCCAGATAATCATTATTGTTTATTTATTAAGACTTACGTAATAACTCTCTGAAACTCCTATTTCTCTGTGTTCTCAGCGTCCTCTGCGGTTAGATTTTCCGTTACCTGTGCGTAAGTCCTGTTTATGAGTAAAGATTATTAACAGTTATCAGTGAACAGGAACTGATAACTGTTCATTGATTTAATTATCTGGCTATTATGATTGAATCTGAATTGTCAAGATAACTATACTGGTGAGCTTTTGCAGAGGTCGCCAAGTTAGAAGCGATCGCCTAATTATCTCAATTACCGTTTGTTCTTGACAAGTAGAAGCTTGTTCATCAAGTACTACTTGTTTTACTCGTCCTTTATTGACTTGAAATTCAAAGACCAAATTACCATTGAAACCTGTAGGTAGTTGAATAGATTGCAGATACTGAGTGAGTAGATAAATCAGCTGTTGATCTAACCCTGTCACACTCACAACTTGTAAACGCTGAACAGGAGACATTCGCGCCAACTCTGCATCTATTTCATCAGATTCAATCACTGAAGGTTTAAGCAATTCCAGATCATACTGATCAATCTCTGACAATCCGCTGCCTACATTCAAAGCTGGAGGATAAGCATCATCGATATAGAGAGATTGTCGCTGTATAATTAATGACTCTGTTTCTTTTGAAGGTGGCATTGCTTGAGCTGGAGATGGGGGAGACATCAAAGCTTGGGGAGGTTGGGCTAATCTCCTTTGGCGTACCCTTGCTCCCGCAGCAGGAGCAGCATAAACAGCGCCGCCGAAGATACCTTGATGGTTGATACCTTCTGGCATTTCTACAGGTACTTGCACAGAAACGGAACCTTGAGTTGAATCAACTCGAACATCATCACTGACGGCAACGAAGGCTGTATACTGCGATAAAAGTTGATAAGCGAGGGCTGTATTGGTTACTGCTTCGACACCTGACTTGGTTTCGCCACTCACCATCTGATTCATCAAATCTTTGATGCGGGAACGTCCCCACAGTTGGGCGATTGCTGGATTACCTGTGTTCTCAAAATTGAGGTCAAAAGTATGCTGATAACGTGTACCACCCGCAGCAATTCCTGTAATGTGCAGTTTACCATTGCGATCGCCTAGTTTGCGACCAAATAGCACTAACGGTTGTTCGGCAAATAAATCTGGTGGTGTGGAGGGATAGATGATTGGAGATTCGCCATCACCTTCCCATTGCAAGTTGATGTTTGCCAAAACAGGGTTATTAATTTGACGGAAGAATTTATCTACTACTTCATCGGTTGGTTCATCGTGGCGAATAATCCGCGCAATACCCCGCCCCAATTCAGCAATACGATTGAGTAAAAAACGATTCACCGAACTGCCTGCACCAAAGCTGTAGAGGCGGTTTCCAGCTTGGAGATGCTGTTTCACTTCTGAAAGAATTTGGTTTTCGTTGCCGATATAGCCATCGGTCAATAATACAATACTCCGCAAGCGTCCGGGGTCTGTGACTGGG